>SDNO01000062.1 GCA_004524435.1 Candidatus Thorarchaeota archaeon
GACCAGAGTCTGTTTGGTGCCATCTTCAGCATGAACTACGACTATATCGCCTTGGGGCATGACCATCACTTACACAAACATTCGGACAAGGCGTGGTATGCAGGTTCTCCAGAGCGCTGGCGGTTCGATGAGGTTCGCCATGAGAAGGGATTCTTGGAGGTCGACATCAAGCATGGCGAGAAACCCGAGGTCACCAAGCACATCTTGGAGTATGACCGTCCCGTTCTCAACAATGAGATAGAGATCGAGGTTGATGATACGGTTCAGAGCGTCTTGGCAAAGATACAGGACTGTTTTGCAGAGGAAGGGTTTGACGCCGACTGGGATCCGAAGACTGCAGCCAGGGTGCGACTTGTCTTCAAGGGTGACTCTCCCCGATTCAGCGGTCTAGACCTGACTGTGGCCATGGAGTCCATGAGGGTCGATGTGCTGTCGCCCGACTCCAACTACAACATCTCCCAGCTCGTATGGTCAATCAAGCAGAAGGACATTGTCCACGATCCAGCAGCCTACCCAGAGATTGAATCGGAGTACCTGATCGAGGACCCCAGGAAGGACTTCGAGTCTTATCTGGATACCCTGAAAATTGGCGAGGACTATGACGCTGATATCCTGACAAAGGTCGCCGTTCGTGCGCTTGAGTTTGCAGTTGGCAGGGATGAAGGCAGTTTCACAATTGATACACTCTCGACGGAGGGCTCCGACTGAAGATTCTGCGAGTATCCCTCAAGAATTTCAAACCCTTCCGGGATTTGGAGCTTCCAGAGGAGGGCGAGCTTCCAGATGGTCTTATACTCGTTCGAGGACCGAATTCTACTGGAAAGTCCTCTCTATTTGAAGGAATACTCTGGGGTCTTTGGGGGCCAAATGCCGTTGATCCAACCAACGAGGAGCTCATCAGTTTCGCTTCTTCATTCTGCAATGCTGTAATCGTCTTTGAGGTTGATGGCATAAGATACAAGATTGACCGCTCTTATGACCCTGCGCAGGGAACATCTGCTGTACTCTATGTGGGGAACAAGAATGTCTGGAAGAAGATTGCTGACAAGGCGACCAGCGTCGAGCGGAAACTCGAGGACATCCTGAACCTACAGCTGAATCAGGCCCTCAATACTCTGCTTGTGCGGCAGGGAGAGGTAGCGAAGATTGCCACAGCATCCGCATCGGATCTGAGAGAGTTGCTCGTCAAGGTATACAACATCGAACTCTTGGACCAGATGTCAAAACACCTTGATTACTTCGAAAATGACCTATCCGTCCGCATTCGTAGCCTGCAAGACGACTACCAGCGACCTGATCGCATTCTTGAGAAGATAGAGGCTCTCAAGGAGCGGCTCGAAGGCCATAAGGAGAAAATGAAGGAGACTGCCGAGTCCCTCAAGGAACTTGAGAAGATGGCGGAGATGGCTCCTGACGAGGAGATTCTCTCGAATATCGAACTCTTCTCGAAGGCTGTGGATCAACATCGCCGTGACTATGAACGAGCAACCAAGGAGCTGAAGCACGAGCTCGAAGGTACAGGCCTTTCTAGCACCGAAGAGGAAGAGATTGAAGGAAGGATTGAGTATCTAGAGTTGGAGCGAGAGCGACTGAAGGACTTGAGAGACAACCTTGAATCAGACCTCTCTTCCATCAATAAGAAGATTGGCAGTATCCAAGGAATGATTACCGATCTCAGGGAGAAGATAGAGCTTCTCAAACGCCCCTCCGCGTCCGGTGATGACGCCATCTGTCCGACATGCTCAAAACCTCTCACCCTGGAAGAGCGTGACAATCTGGTGGAAGATTACGAGACTCGGATCACTACCGGAGCAGCTGATATTGAAACTCTGAAGGCCCAGAGGGCAGAGAAACAGAAGCACATGAAGAAATCTGATGACCGCCTAGCTAAGGTTGTACGAACACTAGATGCGATCCAACGAATAACCGAGAGAAAGAAGCAGGTCGATAGTACCAAGTCAGAGCTCGAGGCCCAAGAAACGGAGTTGGATGAAGCGATAGGCGAGTTAGGGACTGAGGACCTAGACTCATTACTGGCCCCATTTGAGGCCGATAGTCTATCTGATTTGAAGAAAGAAGTCGCGGTCTTGAGAGCGAAGATCGACTCTGTTGAGCGTGAGCGCGGACTGATTGATGAGAACATGAAGAAGGACACAGAGGAGATTGCGAGTCTGGAAAAGGAAGTGACTCGGATGAAAGAACTGGGAGCTCAGATCGAGTCCTACCAGATTCTGGAAGAGCATGCAAAATATGTTCGAAGAAAACTGGTCAGAGGATTTGTTTCCGATTGGGTCTTCCAGAAGCGTCTCATCGGTATTATCCGGAAGGCAACCAATCAGTATGTTCGTGCCTTCACGAACAACCAGTACTCGTCGGTGGATTTGGAACCTACCCCAGCGAGGGGCCGTTCCGGTGCAGGTCTGCAGCTCCTTATTCGTGATGAACGCGACAACGCAACCAAGAAGACCTCTCAGCTGAGTTTTGGTGACAGGACCGCCATAAGTCTGGGGCTGCGCCTAGGTATCAGTCGTACTATGAGCGGTATTCGTCCTCTCAAGGACACGCCCATGACGGCTCCACGAGTACGTTCCGTTCTTCTGGATGAACCCCTGGGAGGCTTGGATAAGAACCGAAGAATATCCGTTGTGAAGACTCTTGTGAATGACCAGAGCTTCGAACAGATCTTCCTGATCACACACACGGACGTTCAGGGGTGGGAGGGTGTACCGGTAATTGATATTACCAAGAGTGGGAATACTAGTCTGGCAACCCTTCAGATGAGCCCCCAGTGACGTCCGAAGTCTCGAAGACAAATATATGAGTGGGCTTCACATCCTGCTCCTGTATGGACTCTCGTCGCATGGCCAAGCGGTTTGTTCGTTTCATCTACGAGTACTGGATACTTGCAGTCATCCTGGTCATTGCGCTCTATGTCTGGTCCATGGTCTTTGATGCTGCAGTGACGGACTATTTCAACACAGCTAATTGGAACACACGGGCTGTATGGCCCGGTGACGGTGTCTATGAGCTATTTGGCTACACTGTTCAGTATCAGTTCGAGGGATACAGGGACTACTCGTTCTTCTATGTTCATTGGGGGCACAACATACTGAACGGCGTCATGCCATACTGTGACGAGTTCGGCTATCTTCTTCGCGATGGCATCGTGAACAGGAACGGGCTCTACATCTTTCCTCCTCTCACTGCATACTTCTATGGTCTGGGCACCTTACTCCCGTTTGGGGACCTCGGTATCGCGTATCTCATCATAGCTCTGGGGTTTCTCACAGTGTTTCCCGTCTACGGTCTGGCGCGAGAACTCTCGGGGAATAGACATGTTGGAGAGGTTGCTGCTTTCACCTACCTTCTGAATCCTCTTATCCTCTATCATATCGTGTTCTCTTGGTTCAATCCTGCACCTTTCATCTTCTTCTTTGTCAGCGGATTCTACTTCTTGGTCCGTGGCAACAGACATGTCGGAACACTTCTCATCGTCATTGCAGCACTATTCAAGCAGACAGCCTGGTTCCTAGGAATTCCACTGGTTGTCTATCTACTGGTGCGGCCAAGACCGGCTGAATCCTCTTCCTCTGACACCAGTCTGGGGCCACGTACGAACCGTGATCAATTGTCGGACTGGTTACGGAAGATACTGAGCTATGTGGATATCCGAGGGTTTGCCGTCAGTACTGTCATGGTCGTGTCCTTTGTCATAGCCGTGATGTTTCCCTTCCTTCTCGCTCAGAAGAGTACACTGCTTCTCATGGGGCTGGCTGCTGGAGGTTATCAACTCGACTCCTTCACTGAGGTCCCTAGTTATGCAAGTCCAATTCGCCTGCAAGTCCTGCCTGTCGTTGCTGGTTTCCCCGAGATTGCACAGATCATGGACTATCTCGTCTACTACAAATTCCTGCTTGTGCTCGGCACAGTCCTTTTTGCTGGTATAATGCTGTTAGAGCCAAAAGGGGCAGGTCAGGAGAAACACTACCTCAGACGGATATTGTTCCTTACAATGCTCCTCATGCTCTGGGTGAATCTCACTGGTCCCCGTGGCGTCTACAAGTATTACTTCACCCTCTTCGCACCGTTCTTCTCGATATTCTCATCACGGGATATGATTGACAGTGAGACCTCAGAAACGGGGGTTTCACTTTCCATGCTTGTGCTGCCCTTTCTATTGAGCGCGGCAATCCTTCTGCCAAGCAGGAACGTGTATCTGTTTGCAGTCTTTCTCATATTCGTGGGCTATGTATTGTCAGAGCAAGTGGGTCGCTTCTGGAGAATCATAACAACACCAGTTCGGTATCTGGCCAAGGCTCTGAGAGAACGAATACAACACAGATTCCAAGAGCCACGAGAGAAGTGGCGCACTTTCATGCAATGGCTATATCATGACGATCCTATACGCGAAGAACGACCTGTGCATGCAGTCGCGGCAGAGAAGAATGATTAGAGACTGGGGGATGAAAGGGATGGAGTTGATTCAGCGCACCAAGCAGGGTCTTCGGAGATACTGGTTGTTTCTCTTTGTCCTCGCCCTGGGTGTCATAATCTGGTCTCTAATTTTCGATAGTGCGTGCTCAACCTTTGAAGGCGTTCGTCCCTATCGTGCAGTCTGGAATGGTGCGGGAGAGTTACCTATCTTCGGCTATACGGTGACCTACAATTTCGAGGGATGGGCAGACTATGACTACTACTACATGAGCTGGGCCGATCAGTTCCTCGACGGGTACCTGCCCTATACTGAGGGATTCAACCATCCCACCATAGATGGGACAGAGTACAACACCCCGTACTTCTTCCCACCGCTCTATGTCTACATGTGTACATTCGGAAGACTACTCCCGATTCAGCCCTGCGGGATTGGTCTGGTCATCACTGTATTTGGCTTTATCACCGTGTTTCCCGTGTACGGCATTGCGGAGTATCTGTCCTCGAATCGTCAGGTCGCTGTCATCTCTGCAGCCACATATCTGCTGAACCCCCTCACCCTCTACTACATCGCATTCGAGTGGCTGAACCCTGCTCCCTTCATCTTCTTCTCTCTTCTCGGGTTCCTCCTGTTGATGAAGAAGAAACGTCTTCCCGGGACCTTGGCCATTGTGACAGCAGCTCTGTTCAAGCAGACTGCTTTCTTCTTCGGCCTTCCCCTTGTTGCCTACCTCCTGAAACGTGCTCCAGAAGATCCGGTTCCAGAAATCGATGAGACGCAGGAGGGGCGCCCACCGGGTGATGAACTAGACTTGCTCGGGTTTGCAGGAATAGTGGTTGTAGTGGTTGCCTTCGCAGCTGCAGTATCTCTTCCCTATCTCCCAGACATCGGGAATTACTTCGAATATGTCTTCCAGCGAGCGGGCGCAACATATCTTCGAGATCTGACTGTCGTTCCCGCATCCAACAGTCCCATCACTCTCGCCGTTCCTTTCATATCATTGGGATTTCCGCCTTGGTTCATCCAAGGTATCAATCTCGTGTCTTACTATTCAGTTGGTCTAGTTACGGGAGTAATTCCGCTCCTCGCCCTGATGCTCTTGGAGGAAAAGGATGATCGCAATCTGCGGGAATACTGGCGGACCATCCTCTATCTAACGCTCTTGTTGGTTCTGTGGCTGCATATCTGGTCGCCCCGGGGCATCTACAAGTACTACACCGTTGCTATCCTCCCCTTCATCAGTATCATGTCTTCCTGTGGTATGTGTTCCAAACGGGAAGAACCTGTGCCACTATCGCTCAGCATGGTCGTCTTGCCGATAGGATGGAGTTTTCTGATGCTTCTCCCTGATCGTAATATCTACATCCTTTATCTGCTTCTCACCCTGTTGCTCTATCTTCTGTATAGAGTTGGCCTAGGAAATGTGCTTGTCAGACTGAAGGCTGGTCTTTCTACAGGGGCTATCAAGATGCGCAATCGATTCCGAGAACGATATGCTTCATTCCGTTAGGGATTGGAGTTCTTCCCTCTTGCTACCCAGCCTCTTCTCCAACCGTTCCAATCGTTCATCGAGCTTCTTTGATTGTTCCTGGAAGGTCTCTTTTGACATGGAGCCGGACTCATGTTTTTGGGCAACATGATCCCTGAGTTGTTTAACAGACCTGATCTCCTTCTCAAGGGCTGAAATGTCTCCCTTAAGGTCCGCTGCGAGATTCTCCTCCTCAGTCTTGAACTGCTTCGCAGGAATGATGAGGCCAAGCTGATCTTGTGTCTTCTCGGCAAAATCCTGAAATTGCTCGCGAAGCCGCACAATGTTGCTCTCTGTGGCTCCTATCTTCCTTCCAAGACCCTTGATATCTTTCTGCAGATCAAAGACGGCATTCACCAGCCTCTTCATGGTCTTCTCGAATTCTTCCTGAGCCGCCTCACTTGCCTCAGAATCACCAGCTGCCGCTTCGGTGGTTGTCTTCTTCCTTTCTTTCATCAGCCGTTCGTCCCCACAGAGCCATCTGAATGTATTGAGCGCGAACTTCTTGTTTCCCTCACTCTTCATGCCCCCGCCACGCCTGAACACCTCATAGCTACCTATGCAGACTACGCGTCCCTTGCCCTTTTCCGCAACGGCTATCACAGGCTGAGCTGCAGGATCTGCAGTGCCCGATGTCATTCCCACCACTTGTGACTTAGCTGACGTCTTCAAGGTACATGCAGAGGGCAGCAGCAGGCTATCGACTCCCATGGTGATTGGATGACTCTCAAAGTCCTCGATGAGGGGCATAGTGGGTAGACCCGCATTCTTACGGTCATCTTTGACTGCTGTATTCTCGAAGGTGATACCGAACTCCTCTGAGAGCTTACTCATGTTGTTCATGAGTCCTCGGTCGCCACCAGAGAGCGACATCAACAACAGTCCGCCTCCTCCTTCAACATACGTCTTGAGTGCACTGATCTCATTGGCCCTGAGTTTTGAGCTATTAGGACATCCGAAGACTAGGGCCTCTGCATTCTCAATCTTGTTCTTGAGAATCATGAACTCGGTGTAAGCCTCAACGTCGTAGTCATTGTCTTTCAGGAGCTTTGCGAGCTCTGAGTAGGTTGAGTCTATCTTCCCTCTTTCGTTCTGTGTCTGGTCAAAAAACACCCGCTTTCTTCGACTCACTGGAGGACCACCTAATATGCACTCGTCGATTCATGGTGTGTTGAATGACTAATGAGACTTCCGTAGATATCATCTTTGAGTGACCGGCGAACCCTTTATGTTCTCCCTAAGATATCAAGAAATCCATGACCGACAGTGAAGACTGCCTGTTCTGCAAGATTGTCAGAGGAGAGGTTCCCACCTCCAAGATCTTTGAGGATGACGTCTGCATGGCCTTCATGGACGTGTTCCCAATCAAGGAGGGACACTGTCTACTGATTCCCAAAGATCATTACCAGAATCTGCTAGATATCGATAAGGACGTAGCGGCCCACTTGGCAAGAAGGCTGGTAGATCTGACGCACAAGGTCAACAAGGTTATCGCGCCTGATGGTATAATCACCTCCGCTGCGAACGGGAAAGGAGCAGGCCAAGAAATACCTCACCTACACTTCCATGTGATTCCCCGAAACCACGGCGATGGCTTTGGATTCAGGTTTCCTGATGACTACAGGAACAAGATGGCTGACCGTGAACGCTTGGATGAGCTTGCAGCGCAGTTAGGCAAGGCATAGACCTGGGGGATACACAGCCTTCATCAGAGATCGAGAAGGTTCAGCCCAGTTGCCTCGTCCCTATCCCGATAGATATCAGCATCAAGTTCCATGATGACTACCTCAATCGTGACTGACACTACGCACCCCTTCATCAGGTGACCACCATGACAGTTGCCCTTCTCATCTGCCACGACCATATGTGCATGAACGACAACTTCGTCGTTTCTTAGTCGGGACATATTTCCGACGCATGATACAACCTCTAGGTCCTCGTCGATTGAGAAATCTCGGTACTCACAGGCATGTCTATCAAAATACCCCAGTCTTGCATGCTTGATGGCACCTATCAGACTGATCTGTGCGCTTCTGATTCCATGTTCATCCGCCAATGTCTGAAGGGATTGGAGAATGTCCTCTCCGGGCATTAGGCGCGCCACTATTGTTCTCGCAGACTTCGTAATGGTTGATTTGACCATACACTCTCAGCCTCATTCCTTGCCTTCTATAGTCATTCTCAGGATAGGAAGTGCTTATCAAGGCTATCCCCACCACTGAACAGCGTGGGGTCTTATCTCGAATGACCGAAGACAATCAGCCTTCTCTTGAAGAATATATGAGCTCTTCCAAGTCTGAGAGTCAAGACAAGGCAAGCCCCGCAAGCCAATCAGGAACGTCAACATCCACACAGTCTGACACCTCGTCGGGAACGAAGCAAGCTCCGAAATCGCGTGCCAAGATTGTAGATGCTGAGGACCGTCTGGATGAAGAAGAGATTGTTGACGAAGATGAGTCTGTCGGAGAATACGTCATTGGTGAGCGAGATGTCCCTCAGAATATCCCCCCATCATTCTTGCTCTCAGTGGACTACGACGGACAGAAAGCGAAGGCCATTGCACGGCTCTACCGCCCCGAAACCAAGGAGTTGTTCTTCTGGTTCGATGACACAGGGCACAAACCATATTGTCTAACAGATTTTCCACCGCAGGTCGCCCGGCAGAAGGTTGGAAGGCATCCTGGATTCTCACACACGGAAACGATTCAGCTTCAGGACTTGCTCCGAGATGAAGAGATCACTATGACCAAGGTTGTCGCTGAGGATCCGTTGAGTATCGGTGGTCGTCAAGGAGCAATCAGGGAACTCCTCACGGAGAGAAGATCGACTGGAGATCCTTCCAGCCCGTACGAAGAGGTGAGCCATGCCTGGGAAGCAAACATACGATATCGCAACACCTACACCTATGACCGAGAGATTGTCGCTGGTCTGATGTACAAGATTGAGAACGGTAGTCTCATCCCGTGTCCGCCGAAGTTGGATCAGGAAACGCTCGATGAGTTCAAGGAAACCCTTGATCCCGATGAGGGTCTCGATCGAATCATCTCAACCTATGCACCGATGTTCTTCACAGAAGTCCCAGATGTGAAACGACTAGCCTTGGATATCGAGGTCTACACACCGGTGAAGAACCGCATCCCTGATGCCGCCACGGCCCCCTACCCGGTTACTGCGGTGGGTCTCTCAGACAATGAAGGGTTCAACAAGTGCTTTGTCCTGGAACGCCAAGGGGTGGATATGGGTGAGAAGGGACCGGACTATCCTGAGGAGCTAGAGATTGTCTTCTACGCCGATGAACGGGATATGATTCTCGAGGTCTTCAAACTTGTCGATCAATACCCGATACTGCTCACATTCGTTGGCGACGCTTTTGACTTGAACTATCTCTATCATCGTGCCAAGAAGCTTGGAATTGACGTTCACTCACAGTGTCCAATCTATCTGGGTCGTGAGGTTGCCCTACTCAAGAGAGGCATTCACGTCGATATGTATCGCTTCCTCAAGAACCCCTCTGTGCGAATCTACGCTCTGTCTGGGGCATATGAGCGGAACAATCTGGAATCCATTGCTCAGGGAGTTCTGGGCATAGGCAAACTTGAGTTAAGCACGGAGATCTCTGACCTGCCATACTACGAGCTGGCCCATTACTGCTGGCTGGATGCCAATATCACGCTCCGTATTACGACCTTCAAGAACAATCTACTCTTTCGCCTCATTGTCCTGCTCATGCGTATCTCAAGGCTATCTATGGAAGATGTGACCCGACAGGGCATATCCTCATGGATTCAGTCTCTGTTCAGGCAGGAACACCGTTCTCGGGATGCCCTCATTCCCAAACGTGACGACATCGAGTCCGTGAAGGCATCCGAGGCTCAGACTGAGGCGATGATCAAGGACAAGAGCTTCAAAGGTGCAATTGTGATCGAACCGGTGGCTGGCGTCCATTTCAATACCACAGTCCTTGACTTCGCGAGTCTGTATCCGACCATCATGAAGCGTCATAACATCAGCTACGAGACTGTTGATTGCCCCCACGAGAGCTGCCAGAACGCAACCGATAATCGTGTACCTGAGACCAATCATTGGGTCTGCAAGAAACGGACAGGAATGATCAGCGAGACGATAGGCTTCTTCAGAGATACCAGAGTACGCTGGTTCAAGCAGAAGAGCAAGGATGAGTCCTTGGACGAGCGAACCCGCGACTGGTACTCCGTTGTCGAGAAGGCACTAAAGGTCTTCGTCAACGCGGCCTACGGGGTGACAGGGGCTCAGCATTTCGAACTCTTCTGTATGCCCGCTGCCGAGAGCGTCACAGCATACGGCCGAAATGCTATCCTCAGGACCAAAGAGAAGGCCGAGTCAATGGGTGTTCGGGTTCTCTATGGTGACACTGACTCCGTCTTTCTAGACCATCCTACCCCCGAACAGCAGGCCGAGCTAGTCAAATGGTCCAGAGATGAGCTTGGCATCGACCTTGAGGTAGAGAAGACCTACAAGTATGTTGCACTCTCTGATCGGAAGAAGAACTACATCGGAGTCTATGACTCTGGCCATGTCGAGGTCAAAGGCCTCAGCGGAAAGAAACGCAACACGCCAGACTTTGTTCAAGACGCGTTCAGAGAGATGCTTGATGTCCTTAGTCGCGTTGACAACAGGGAGGGCTTTAAGACGGCAAAGGTCGAGATTCGTGAGATTGTCAACTGTGTGCTTGATCGACTTGAAGGAAAGGCCGAACCGTATGGTCCAGAGGACTTAGCTTTTCGGGTTCAGATGACCAAAGAGATATCACAATACGGTAAGACAACCCCTCAGCATGTGCGTGCTGCAATCATTCTCCGAGATGCGGGTTATGAGGTTCCATCGGGTACGATTGTGGAATACATCAAGACCAAGGGTCCTGAGGGTGTCCTTCCTGTTGAGCTCGCTGAGGAAGGGGCCTATTTCATTGATAAGGATAAGTACGTCGACACTCTGCGATCGGTCTTCGGTCAGGTCTTGGACTCTGTCGGAATCGACTTCGAGGAATTGATGGGATTCACCACCTTGGACCAATTTTTCTGATAGCCCCTGTTCATGCACGTATTCAGTCATTGCCGGGTTCAAGCGAGAATGAGTACTCGGCATAGACATCAGCCATAGTGAAACCTGCTGATTCGTAGAAGGGTCTAGCTCCTCCTTCCACGTCGCTCAGCAGATACAGGTCTAAGATGTTGCGCTTCTTCAGGCGACGCTTGAGCTCTTCGATGAGCGTCCTGGCAACACCCCTTCTTCGGTGAGCTGGAACCACACCTAGGCCGTATACCCAGGCATCCGAGGGACCATCTTCTCTGATACTGTTCGGGCTCAATTCACACAAGACAGTCCCTATGGCATCACCACCATGAACTGCAACCAGCTGTAGCTCAGGGTCAAACCTCTCGCCCTGGCCAATCCATTCCCGCACTTCCGCTTCCTCTAGGAGGCGGGACTCATCCTCGGCGAAGGCTGTTCGATTCGCCGTAACGAACTCCTCGATCGAGAACCCCTCGGCGAGTGAACTAATGGTGAACCAGGGGGTCTCCTGTGTCGCCGAAGAAGCGAGATATAAGTGGAATACGCCCTCCTCCATGCTCTTTTCCAGACCTCTCTCTTGAAGAAGAGCCCTCAGTCTCTCGTTGGATTCTGGTATCCAGACGGACAGGGTTGCTGCTTTCAGGTCATGCGCCCTCTCAATGAGCCTCTCGAGAACCTCTCTCCCGGCATCCTCCTCGTCCTTCAGAAAGGCCAACTCGGAGATCTTCATAACTGCGCTGGAAGGGATTCTCTCTAGACTCCCAATGCACACAGGTCTTTCCCCATCTCTTGCGATTACAGCCAGCGTGGATGTTTCCCTCTGAAGAAGATCCATCGCGTTCTTGTACGTGCACGAGAGCATCCACGGAGCGTCCGCATAGAACTCCTTTCTGACCTGATCCCATGAATCCAGACATGGCGTGAAATCATCTTCACAGGTTTCGATCAAGGTCATTGCCGCCCGCCAGAGCAGCCGATTTATCCGTGCGTATATTGACTTTTCGAAGGAACACTGAGAAAGAGTACGCGGCCTCATGTATTGGTAGTCCAACTAAGAAATTCTTATAGCCCACTCCAGACCTTGTGGAATTCTGAGCCATAACCGAACATGAGATGTTCCGGTGTCCGGGGATTCAAAGATGAAGCTGAATTATAGAGAATTCTTGATGAGCGATCTGCTCGTTGTGTTTCGACCTGAAGATATAGAGATGGAAGCCAAGGAATTCATGTCCACATACGCCTCCTACATGCAGGGGGCAGGTCTTGTTGGAAAGCGTCCAGATGGACATGCCATATACCCGAGCAGAACCGCACCCATCGATGAGGAGCATACCAAGTTCTATGACGACTGGGTCACTCTTGCTGATGCTCTCGAACTGAATTCTGCTGTGAGCATGGACTTCTATACGGATGCCTGGTTTGGCCGAGACCCGAAGTACCAGACTGTCAACGCACGCGGGAACGCTATGACCCATCAGATATGCCCTAACCGCGAGGAGTTCTGGCAATATGGGGCTGAGATAGTGAAGGAGATGGGCTCGTATCCAATTGATGAGGTCCTCCTGTTTGGCACCGGTTTCATCAGAGATCAGTTCTGTTTCTGTGATCGATGCAGGAAGGAGTTTGCACCGATGGTCAATCAGGAACCGGAACGGCTCAGCTATCAGTATATCATTGAGAATCCTGAATACCACAGCAAGTGGCACAGTTGGAGAACCGACAAAGTGATGCAGGGCATCATGTACCTGCAGGATGCTGCCAGAGACGCTGACGAGATGGTTGGAAGAGCAGAGCCGCTAAGGATAGCCGTTGAGATTCTTATGGATCCGGAAACTGGTCTTGCGGAGGGCGGCAAGGATGAATATGGCTATGACTATTCACGAATCAACGAGATAACCGGCAACCTGCTAGTCAATCTCTACCCGTGGTCCCCTCTTCTACCCGGTAAGGGGAGCAACGAGTATTCGGAGCTAGTCGAGTCGCTCTATTTTGTGAAGGAGTTCGAACGACGTGGAGGTCATGTTTCCCTGTTCAGATGGGGTGTGACCGATATGGATCAAGTACGGGGCCTCAAAGCAATTGC
>SDNO01000271.1 GCA_004524435.1 Candidatus Thorarchaeota archaeon
CATCTGCTCCCTACATAGCTGCTAGGAACACCCTAGAATCAATTATATACAAGCAATGAAAGAACTAGCAAAAGAAGATGATTAGGAGGCCTTTTTTGCCTTGCCAGTATATCTTGAGTTCCATGAATCAGACTCCCAGTTTCACGAGAGTACCAGAGACGCAAGCCCCGACTCGATCATGTTGGTGATTGATGAGGGACAGAAGAAACTCCTCATGACAGTCCCCTCAAGGGTGGGGATGATAACGCGACGGGCGGCTGAGCGCCAAGCACGAGGAATCACAAAATCTGGTTTCCTCTGCAATGATGGTGGTCGCTACGGTAGGGGTCACGAGCTAGAGGTGCTTGGTGAGGGCGGACGGTTACCTGAGCGGTTGCGTCAAAGCCCCCGAGAAGTATACTGAAGTAAACAGGATGTTGTGAGCCCTACGGGGCTCTCCTTTTCATCTCTCATCATGACTGGCAGCCTTGCCTTCCGCACGTTTTCTCTCTCCGCAACCTTTTTGACCTAATGATTATTCGGTTACATAGGAAACAGAGCCGTTGCATTTACTATCGTTAAGTTAATATGGGTTCTGTATCAAAGAAAGACGAGGTGCTAAGTGTATGTTCCAGTGTTGTGGTCTGAAGTTTAGCCAGATCAAAGGAAAAGATGTTGTAGACGCCAATGGAAAGAAGATTGGCCGTGCTGTTGACTTCGTAGTCACATTTACGGATGACAATTGGATTGAACTCAAATCAGTCATACTGGGAGGTAGTCGCGTTGAGGAGTTGCTCGAGTCGATTGGAGCAAGACCGGATATTGATCCAGTATTCCAGCTTGACTGTATCAGTCAGATAGACGAAGAGATGGTGCGTCTGGCTGTTGCCGGTGACACCCTCAAAGATACTTTGGATTCAGATGTAATAGGTGCGAATGACATGAAGATGTCAGACCTATCGAAGATCAAGGTGACCGATTCCGACGGTTTCAAGATCGGAAATGCCATTGATGTGTGGTTTGACGCCAGTGGCGATCTTTGGCTTGTTCTCGGTGGTGGTTTTCTCGAAGAAACACTGGAGAGTCTGAATGCCCAGCCAGACATAGACCTGCTTGTTCCTAGCTATGCCGTGAAGAGCATGTCGCGGAAGGATATCTGCCTCAAGTGGACGAAGTTCCAGTTGGAGTCAAACGCGCAAGACGAGTATGAGAAATACAAGCGGGAGATCACCTCGAAGTGGGAGCCTCAGGATGCGAGATACACCCAGCTTCGACTCTTCCCGGGTCCCTCTGGTGGTCCAATCTAGTCCTATCAGACTGGTAGGGTGAGGAACTCCACCTGCAACGATTCCCCGTGAGTTAGAAAGGCTCAGTGAGATATGGAATGCTACGGGTGAAGAGCCCCTCGAGGGGTGAACATTCTTCACCTACGAGATAGTCCAGCTCAATCAGTTCCTTCGGGCTCAGAAGGCCGTAGTAGAGTGCACTGAGCCCCTCCACTGAGATTTCGCCATCTGGAGTTTTCTCTGTTTCCTCCACTGCGATATTGCCACCTTCCCATTCAAATCGATAGGTTCTATCGTTCTTTGCAATGATAGGGTCGCTGACTTTGAGAGCCAGATTGCCTTCTCCTCTGACGGGATAGTTCCGGAATGCTTCTTCTAGGTTCACTATCCTCGCCATGTGCAGAATGTGTGCCTTCATATCCAAAACGTTGGCGTCCGTGACCCAATGGGAATAGTCCCTAATGTGCGGCCCCACAGGCATCTTGACATCCACAATCTGATCCTGGTGCAAATGGATGAAACTAAACATCGCAGATCGCGCTTCGCCGTTGAGGTACAACAATTCTCGTATTCTCATCAAACCACGGTTCTCCTCACCTGAGAAATCACCATACCCCTTGGTCTTGTACACTATTGCTCCCTGAGGCGTTCCATCTGGGCCGTAGATGATGGCTAGGGTGCTCTTCAGTGACAGCTCGAACTCCCTCCATCTGGTCGCGCTCCGTCTGACTCCGCCATGTACGCTCCCCACATATCGGGCATGAACCTCTTGCCAGTCCTTTCCCACTTCGGCGTAGTCTCCCCGTACAACGGAGTATCCCGGCGGGTTTCTCCAGATTCGGAATTGGGCTGGATTCACATTGAGTGAGAGACTCGGTAGCATCTTGGCATAGCCCATCCGCGTGTAGAACGAGCTTTTGAACGGATACAGTGTACTCGTTGCATGACCCGCTTCATAAGCGTCATTCAGAATCCTCTTCATGAGGTCTCGCACGTACCCCTTTCGACGGTGTTCGGGAAGGCTTGCCACCATGGAAATACCTCCCATATCTTTCCAGTTGTCGTGGATGTTCTGTTCGAATGGGATGTTCCGAACTGAGGCTGCAATAGTCCCCTCCACTTCCATGCAGTATGTCTGATTGTGCGTGATCTCGAAAAGCTTGCTATCAGTCTCAGCCCATTCAGGAGATGTGATGCCATATGCATAGGAAGCAAGTTGCTGACTCTGGTCAAGATCCTCAAGGGTCATTCTACGGATAGTCATGGGTTCTGACTCCTTCTGACTCTTCTTGCAAGTCTTTCGCCCTTTTTAGTCTGATAGTTCGAAGCAGGGTCCGTTCGCAGTTTGCGAGTCCATAGTATGAGGTCGAGCAAGACAATCACTGGAATCTGGAAACGTGGAAATGCATCCAGCATATCCCTATATAGTGTTGGCAGGATACTATGTTGCCCCACCTTGAGCCGTGGAGTGCCGAGGAGATGAAGAGATCTGGTGCTAAGCAGTTCAAGATTTCCCTGATAGGCGACCCCTTCGTCGGGAAGACAAGCATCCGTCGCAGCTATCTTGACAAGGTCTTCAAGACCTCGTACATCCCGACAATCGGGGTTGATTTTGCTCGAAAGTCGATTGTGGTGGACGAAACGCCAGTCTATCTCGTGATCTGGGACATTGCCGGACAACCGCTCTATGACAGCCTACGAAAGCGCTACTACGATGGATGCAAGGGTCTCATTCTAGCATACTCCGTGGTCGACTGTGAGTCCTTTCAGCATGCAGAAAACTGGCTGACCCAGGCTCGCGACTTCATGGGGGGCCTTCCTCCTGTTCTTGTCATCGGTAACAAGACAGATCTACGACACGACCGTGCTTCTGATGAGATAGTCACAACAGAAGAGGGACAGGACCTTGCGGTGAAGGTCAGTGAGAAGATGAACACCAAGACGCTGTTCATGGAAACCTCCGCTCTTACGGGGTTCAA
>SDNO01000272.1 GCA_004524435.1 Candidatus Thorarchaeota archaeon
CCAAGACGTTTCGTCACCCTCCAGACATGAGTATCCACAGGTAGAGCTGCACGTCCAAAGGAGAACAGAAGAACGATTGCGGCAGTCTTGGGGCCCACACCATGTAATGAGGTCAACCATTCTTTGGCGTCAGCCAAGGGCATATCCTCCAAGTGCGAGAGGTCAAGGGCCCCCACTCTCTCTTTGATTTCGGAAAGCGCCGCCTTGATTCTCTCCGTCTTTATCCGGAAGAAGCCTGAAACACGAATAGCGTCTTCGACATCTGCGTTGGGCGCGGCTAGGAGTCCCTCCCAGTTCGAGAATCTTTCGTTCAGTCTTTTGAAGGCACGACTTGTATTGACATCCGAGGTGTTCTGGCTCAGTATTGTCAACACGAGCTCGTCAATAGCAGGGAGGCGTCTAGTGGCAATTTTATCACCGTATTCTTCGACAAGAATGTCACAGATTCGCTGCGCCTTCTTAGCAGACATCTCTCATCCAGCCATCACTTGATGCGCTTCTATCTGTAGTTCATAGAGGGAGTAGTACTTGCCCCGTTTCTTCATGAGGTCCGCATGACTTCCTGATTCGACAATCTCGCCATCTTCGAGAACAAGAATTCTATCAGCCTTCACGATTGTGGACAGTCTGTGAGCAATCACTATCGATGTCCGGTTCTTCAGGAGTGCCTTCATCCCTTTCTGGATTGCGTATTCCGTATACACGTCTATGGAGCTTGTTGCCTCATCAAGAACGAGTATCCGAGGATCTGCCAGCAATGCCCGTGCGAAACTCACCAGCTGACGTTCACCCTCGCTGAGGCGTTCACCGCGCTCACCCACTTGGGTGTCGAGCCCGTTTTCAAGCCCCTCGATGATTCTTCGAGCACCAATTCCATCAATGGCCTCAACCACTTCCTCATCACTCCCGTCTGGTCGTCCGTATTTGATGTTCTCTCGGACCGTACCCATGAAGAGGAATGAGTCCTGAAGCACCAGACCGATTGTTGACTGGAGGGAGTCGAGGGTCACTTCTCTGATATCGATTCCATCAATCTTGATAGATCCCTGGTCCACGTCATAGAATCTATTGAGAAGACTGACCACGGTGGTCTTCCCAGCGCCCGTGTCTCCAACGAGAGCTATCGTTTCCCCGGGTTGAATCTCGAGGTTGAAGTCTTCGAGCACATTCTTGCCCTCAACGTAGCTGAATGTCACATCATCAAACTCGATGTGTCCCTGCACATCGGGCATCTCGATTGCATCAGGTCGGTCATGTACTGTTGACTCTGTATCCATCACCGTAAAGACGCGCTCACCGCCAGCGAAAGCACTCTGTACACTTGTGTAGAAGTTCGAGATGATTAGGATTGGTCTGAAGAACTGATCACTGAAACGAATGAACATGACAACTGTACCCAGAGTCACAAGACCCTGAATGAGCCGCAGACCTCCGAACCAGAGAATGAGAAATGTTCCAAGCCCTCCAATGAAGCGAATGGTGGGAAAGAAGGTGGACTGTGCTTTGCCGGCATCAATATTCGACTCATAGTCCGCTCGGTTCACAGCGTCAAAGTTCTCGACGTTGATTCGCTCACGGGCAAAGCTTTTGGTGACCTTGGCCCCTGATATACTCTCAGCCAAGTTGGCAGTGACAACAGATATCGTCTTTCTTGTCTGTCGGTACGCCGCCTTCAGGCGCTTTCGATAGTATATCGTTGAAACCAAGAGAAGGGGAACCACGGCCAAGGTAACAAGAGCGAGTTCGGTATTCACAGTAAAGATGACCCCTCCGATGGCAACCACGATGAACACCTGAGCGAAGGCATTGATGAGCCCGCCATTAAGCAGCTCACTCATTCTGTCAATATCATTGGTGAGTCGCGAGATGACACGTCCACTCGCAGATTCGTCGTAGAAGTCTTGAGAGAGGACCTGAAGATGTGAGAACAGCTCCTGCCTGATATCATAGATGGCATTCTGGCCCATCCAACTCATGAGATACTCGCTACCATAAGTGGAGACCCAGGATAGGATTTGCAAGAAGACATAGAGGGCTGCCGTCATCATGAGGGCCTGAAGGTCTCCGCTGGGAAAGTCCACATCGATGGCCTGACGCAGGACGAAGGGGATCAGGACACTGGTCACAATGCCAAGCACTACAAGACCTGCCACTGCTGCAAAGGCCCTCGGATATCGGAGGAGATATCCAACCATACGCTTCAGCAGCTGCGTATCAGAGAACTCGTAGGTTCTGGCCTCTGGCTCGTCCTGTTGGTTTAGGGCTCTACTCACCACTGATACCTCCCGTTGTGACCTTGGCGGCGTCTTCATCATCAGATATTGATGCAACAAGTTCCATCTCGGTCAGGGTGGAATGGATACCGGCATAGAGGCCGTCTTTGGCCAGAAGTTCTTCATGGGTACCCATCTCTATGATGCGTCCCCGCTCCATCATCACGATGAGACCAGCGTTCCGAATAGTACTGAGCCGATGCGTGATAATGAAAGTAGTCCGACCCTCCATAAGATACTCCAGAGCCTCTTGGATGAGCCGCTCTGTATTGGCATCGACAGAACTGGTCGAGTCGTCCAAGATTAGAATCTGAGGGTCTGCCAGAAGTGCACGTGCTATGGCGATGCGTTGTTTCTGGCCGCCGCTGAGAGTCACACCCCTCTCACCCACGACTGAATCATATTCCTCGTCGAGCGTCATGATGAAATCATGGATTCTTGCCGCCCGCGCGGCATCCTTCACCTTCTCCAACGGAGCGTCAGGACACGCGAATGCGATATTCTCACGTATTGTGGCAGAGAAGAGGAAGGGATCTTGATGGACCATGCCGATATTGGATCGAAGTTCTCTGAGTGCATATTCCCTTACATCTACCCCGTCGATGAGGACTCTCCCCGGACGTTGTATTTCGCATTCCCGGCCCTCGATCTCAACCACGCCATCTTTGACAGGATACTTCTGTTCGTCAATCCTGACATACTCGCCGTCGGTAACTCGGCGTATCCGTCCATCATAACGGATTGTCGGGTCAGAACTGACATCATAGAAGCGTGGAATCAGGTTCATGAGGCTGCTCTTCCCGGATCCCGTTCCACCCAAAAGGGCCACAACGTCACCAGGTTTGACAGAGAAGTTGATATCTTTCAGTTGGTACTTCTCTCCACCGTAGCTGAAATAGACATGCTCGAAGTCAATCGCACCCTCAATGTCCTGCATGTGAACAGGGTCCCTAGGATCAGTGACCTCTTC
>SDNO01000063.1 GCA_004524435.1 Candidatus Thorarchaeota archaeon
CCAGAGCGGGTGTATGTGGATATCCGAGAGAGGGATGATGTCTATTCGGTCTAGTGGGAGGTCTTCAGCAATCAGGGTTCTCTTGATGAGATGAACTCGCTCGCCGCCACTGAATGGATTGTCTGGTGTGTGTGAATACTGCGAACTGCCAATGACTATGATGGGGTCCTGCTCTCTATCGAGAATCTGTTTGATGGTATGGAGATGGCCCTTGTGGATGGGCTGGAATCGTCCTATGAAGACTGATCGCATATTGACCATGTAGTGCTAAGACTTGCAGCACATAAGCATTCTGAACTCCTGTTTTCGATGGGCATGCAAGGCCTTAACTGCATGTCAGAACGACTAGGTCCATGGCTAGGACAATGATCCAGATTGACGGTTCCCATGGCGAAGGAGGAGGACAGATTCTCCGTACATCTGTGGCTCTTTCGGCTCTCACAATGAGACCTGTTAAGGTGACAAACATCCGAGCGGGACGAGAAAGACCTGGTCTCAGAAATCAGCATATTGCTGGGATAGAGCTCACTGCCCGGCTAGTGGATGCGGATACCGCGGGTCTTTCTGAGGAAAGCATGGAGATTGAGTTCAGACCTCGTAATAGGAGAGGAGGGAAATTCGTATACGACATAGGCACTGCGGGGTCCATATCATTGGTCCTCCAAGCGGTAATCCCGGCCGCAGCATTTGCTCCAGAACAGGTTGAGTTTGAGATACGGGGCGGGACGGATGTCGCTTGGAGCCCACCAATCGACTACATGAAGAATGTATTCGTTCCAATGGTTAGGCATCTGGGAATCAATCTCTCAATTGATGTGGTACGAAGAGGGCACTACCCGAAAGGTGGAGGACTTGTAAGATGCGCTGTAGAGCCCGTAACCGAAGTAGTAGCGGCAGACATGATAGAATTCGGAGAACTGGATCGGATTAGAGGGATATCCCATTGTGTGAGGCTACCACATCATGTGGCTGAGCGACAGGCAAAATCTGCCGAGGCCAATCTGCGACAGGCTGGCATATCAGATATCATGATTGACACCGAAAGCTATCCCAAGGGGGAGGACCCCCATCTCGGCCCAGGTTCTGGAATAGTATTGTGGGCCGAGTCCAAGGATGGCATCCGATTAGGTGCCGACAGCCTTGGAGCCCGAGGGAAACCAGCAGAGAGAGTGGGGAATGAAGCTGCACATCGTCTTCTAAATGCACTCTCAACCGGCATGGCGATTGACCCTAATCTTGGAGATATGCTCATCCCCTACATGGCGCTTGGTAGTGAGAGAATGCGGATAGGCCTTGCTGCGATCACGAAACACCTGAAGACGAATGTTTGGGTTATCGAACGAATCCTGAGCTGTTCTACAGAGCTGGAAGGAGAACTGGACGATAGCGGAATTCTCTCAATCACGGGAACCGGACCACTTCTCTCTGAGTGATTCCAGATACTCATCGATTTCTTGCTGCATGGGCTCAACATCAATCTCATCCAAGGCAGCCTTCATCAGTACGTCAACGCCTTCTCCTTCAGTCGCGACAATCTCGATTGCACCAGGAAGTTTCTCCCTCGCTATTTCGAGGTGATCGGGAGGAGTGATGTCAACCTTGTTGAAGGCAATTATGATGGGACTGAGAGGAAACATCCTCCGAACCTCGTTGTAGAGGTTGATCTGTTCGTCAATAGACCATCCACAGGCCTCAGATGGATCTAGGAGAAATACAATCACTTGTGCGAGATATTTCAGAGCAGCAATCGCCTCTCGTTCGATCTCGTTCCTGTCCGACATGGGCCGATCGAGTATCCCAGGGGTGTCAACAATCTGTATCTGATGCCCCTGCATGGTCAGATGGCCCACAATCACCTCCTTGGTTGTGAACGGGTAGTAAGCAATCTCAGGAGTGGCTGTGGAAACCCCTCGAACAAGGGTTGATTTTCCAACATTTGGGAATCCCGCACACACCAGAGTGGGCGAGAGCGGGCTTACTCCGGGTAATCGGGCGAGTTTGCTCTTGGCCTCAATAATGAACTCTAGGTTTTCTGCTGTGCCCCGTACAATGGATGCAATACGCCCTTTTGCTGCACTGCGAAGACGTTTCATTTTTCGCGGGTCTTCAGCAAGTTTGAGCGCCTCGATGTGGTCATCAGCAATGGCATTAATGGGAGGTATGCAATTATATACGGAGCCCAGTGACTGTTTCAGCTTGTCAGTACCCACAATGATTTCCGCAAGCTCACGGTAAAAGGGGTGAAGCTGGTCGAGAGAAGGAAAGTCCTCCACCGCAATCTTGAGCTTGGTCTTTACTTGTTTCACAAATTCCTGCACGCGGGCGATCTCACGAATCTTAGCCCTCTGTTGTCGTGTAATCCGAAGTGAACTCTTCCGGCTCAACTTTTTGGACTTTCTATGTGCAAACTCGATAATCGCATCTGCCCTCATCAAGGTGGGTATGTTGGCGAAGGGATTGAGTTTGCGCATTATAATCACATCCGGAGGTGCTCTTTCTATACCTTGGTGTTAAGTAAACGTTTTAAAAAGGAATGGAACTGACCATAGCTAACTCGAATCAAGGTGTCGGAGGCCACAGACTAATGTCACTCCCAACAGGTGCAACCGTAGTAGGAATCAAATGTAAGGACGGCGTGGTAGTAGCTACTGATTCGCTCATTAGCTGGGGAACCATGATTCTCACAGATAAGGGAATCAAGGCATTCAAGCTGACCGACACCATAGTTCTAGCATCTGCTGGACTCACATCTGACTATCAGATGCTAGTGAACCGGCTCAAGGCTCAAATCAAGCTCTACGAATTGAGGGAGAAGAAAGACATCAGTGTGAAGGCACTAGCAAAGATGGTCGCCAATACTCTCTATGCGAGGAGATCTGCCCCCCTCTTTGTTCAGACAGTCATCGTCGGGGTTGATGATGCTGGCCCTTCGCTATTCTCACTCGACATGGGGGGATCGCTTCTATCAGAAGATGTGACTGCAGCAGGGAGCGGTACTCAGATGGCGTACGGTGTTCTCGAGAAGATGTATGATGAGGGTGTGACGGTGAAGAAGGCCGAGGACATTGCTGTACAGGCGGTTCGAGCGGGGATTGCCCGTGACGCACAGTCAGGTGGTAAGATTCACCTGATGATTGTGACTGAAGAAGGCGTCACAGAGAAGAGCCTAGAACACTGAAGACTGTGTACCCATATTGCCAAGAAATAGTCTCATCTTTCGTTTTCATAGACAGTCCCGATATAGTATTGCCGCTCTGCTGGGATCCATTGAATTGGATTCACGACTCGAAGACTGGGAGATTCACACCCCTGATGGCATCTCGCTCTCACTTGTTGCAGACTGTATTGAGAAGGGACGGACCGTCGTAGCACACTCAGTGATGAGTACCCAGCTGGACCGTATTAGAGGGGAGGTTGCAGACATCAGGAAGACTTTCGGTGACAGGACGGTTATCATCGGAGGCGGCGCTCATGCTAGTGCATCCCCCCAAAGCCTGCTGGATTCGGAATTCGACTACATTGTAGTTGGAGAAGGAGAGAGAACACTTCCAGAACTCCTATGGTATCTTGCAAACGGTCGAAATCCAACGTCAATAGATGGGGTCGTTGGGCAAGACTCGGAAACATTTCCGGTACCTAAAGAATTGGACAGAGTCGAGTTGGACAGGTATCCACCCTTCGCCCTGGACATGAATGTTGTTGGTCCCATTGAGGTGACTAGGGGATGTCCATTCAGGTGCAAGTTTTGCAGCACACCGTTTTTGACAGGAGGAGTTGTCCGCCACCGATCAGTTGAGACCATCAAGTATTGGTTGAGTCGAGCAGTGAATGAGAGAGGGTTTGACCGAGCGTGGCTCCTCTCTCCTAATGCACTGTGCTACGGAGGGAGAGGGCGACGTGTTGAGAGAGATGCGCTTGAACGTCTATTACATGAGTGTAATGCGATTGATGGTCTAGATGAACTATTCTTTGGCTCATTCCCCTCGGAGGTTCGACCCGATTTCGTGAATCGTTCGGTTCTCGAAATGATGCGAGAGAATGTTTCCAACAAGACGCTTCAGATAGGCGTGCAGTCAGGAAGTGATCGGGTGCTTAGGATCTGTAATCGCCACCACAGTGTACAACAGGGGATAGACGCAGCTCGTATCGCCCTCGATTGTGGTTTTCGTGCTCATGTAGACATCATATTCGGTCTTCCGGGAGAGAAACAGAGGGATTTGAGTCTTAGCCTAAAGGTCTGTGAGGAGCTCATTGACATGGGCGCCATCTTGCATGGGCATGTGTTCATGCCCTTGCCTGGGAGTGCCTTTGAGAACGAAGAGCCCGGGACTCTGGATACAGAAACGCGGGGAATACTGGGTGAGTTCTCAAGAAAGGGAGTGATGACCGGTGCGTGGTGCAATCAAGAGCAGCTGAGCGAAGAATTGGCCAGACAACAGTGACCGTTCAGGTTTGGATTCTGCCAACTAGTAAATGCTGATAAACAAGCAATGGGGAATTTGGGCAGGTGGTTCATTGACTCAAGACATGCCCCCAGAACTCAGAGAGAAGCTCCAGAGTCAGGGGTATCATCTGCTTGGCGAGAGAGGAGCCTTCAAGGCTTGCCAATGGCAGAGAAAGAGTCTGATCTCTGGAAAGACCTGCTATAAACAGAGATTCTATGGCATCGAGTCACACCGCTGCCTCCAGATGACACCCACAGTGGACAAATGCACTCAACAGTGTGAATTCTGTTGGAGGGTCACACCAGATGATTTGGGCGTCGAGTGGAATCAGGTTGATGTAGACGCAGAGGAGGTCTTATCCCCTGAGGAGCTTCTAGAGGAAACCCTGATGGCCAATCTGAGATCATTGGGAGGATACAATCCAGAAGCGGGTGCAGATGTGCCAGAGAAGAGGTATCTTGAGGCTAGAGATCCCAAACACATTGCTATCTCATTAGCAGGTGAACCAACACTCTACCCCTTCCTCAGCGACTTTGTTCAGGCCATCAGGAAGCGAGACATGACTTCTTTCTTGGTGACAAATGGCACGCAACCAGACACACTTAGGAGCCTGACTCTGCCAACGCAGTTGTATATCACCTTGGCTGCACCCAGTGAACGACTCTACAAGAAACTATGCAGGCCAGCAATTGCAGATGGCTGGAGTCGAATTCAGGAATCGCAGAAGTTGTTGTCGACCCTATCCTGCAGAACCGTGAACCGACTAACAATGGTTGAAGGATACAATATGACAGACGTACACTCCTATGCAGACATGATTCTGACGGGAGAACCTGATTTCGTTGAGGTCAAGGGATACATGTTTATTGGCTCCTCTCGAAACCGATTGAGAGCGGCCAATTCTCCTCCACATAGGTCAATCCGAGCCTTTTCGGACAAACTAGAAGCGCTAACGGGTTACCACCTAGTGGATGAACAAATCGAGAGTCGTGTCGTTCTCTTGTCTCGAAACTTCGATTATGATAGAATCAATGGAGTATGAATAAGGATGGACTTGGCAGACCAGTTAGACCAACTCAGAAAAGAAATCGAGCATGACGACAGAGTCAGAGAAAATGTGATACCAATGGCACGAGAGGCAACTCGGAAATGTAGTGAAGCAGTCAAGGAGATACACCGAGGCAACTACGAGGGAGCAGAGGAATTCATCAAAGAAGCTCATTCGGTTCTGAAGAAGGCAGAAGAGAAGTGTGACGAGAGTGATTTTATCTCCAAGAACAAATACCTCGACACGGGTTATCAGGAACTCACTGAAGCGGCTAACCTCCTATCGATACTCAAGGACGGCAAATATACGCCCGGTTCTGAGTACGGAGTACTGACAAGATCGTATCTGACAGGTCTTGGAGATACCATAGGGGAACTGCGAAGGGCGACTCTTGATGCACTGAGACGAGAAGAGGTCAATCGTGCAGAGGAGATTCTGGGCTTCATGGAAGACATCCTGGAAGAGCTCAGTGGCTTCGACTTTCCTGACTCCCTAATCCCAGGCCTGAGAAGAAAGACAGATGTTGGCAGGCGCATAATTGAAAAGACCCGTGGAGACGTCACCAATGCGGTGCAGCAGCAGCGTCTGATGGAACAGCTAAAGGAATTTGGAAGTAAGTTGTAAGGTGAAAGAGGTGAACAGGAATGACAAGCCCCGAAATCTGGTTTACGCTCTATGAGCTTGCAAAGCGAGGAGCAGTGCATAGGCACTGTGAGATCACAACTCGTGAACTTGGTGATGCGCTTGACGTGAGTCAGCAGACAGCCTCTAGGAGGATAAGTAACTCAGTGGAAGAGGGGTTTGTAGACAGGGTTCACACGGCAAGCGGTATGATGCTGCGGCTCACAGAACAAGGCAAGACCAAACTCCTGAATGTTCTCAACGATCTTGAGGTGTCATTGGCCCCACCAGGAGACGAGATTGAGATTGTTGGGATAGCCGTCAGTGGCATTGGAGAAGGCGCATACTATGTGGATGTCTACTCGGAGCGTTTCAGAGAGGCCTTAGGTTTTGAGCCCTTCTCAGGAACTCTGAACGTCAAGATATCGGATGACCAATCACAGACCGCAGTCAAGAGGATGAAGCATAGTCCGCCAATAATCGTGCCGGGGTTCAGTAAGGAAGACAGAACATTTGGTGATGTAATCTGTTATCGAGTGAAAATCAACGATAAGCTGGAAGGTGCGGTGGTCATTGCACAAAGAACACACCACAGTAGAGATATTCTCGAAGTCATAGCACCGTTCAATCTGAGGGAGAAACTTGATATCAATGACAACGACCGGGTCAGACTGACTGTGATTCCGCTGCATCTTGCAACCTGAGTCAGTGACCATAGTCACCGGTCATCGGTACAAAAGCCACGCCGCCCCATCGTTTCTTGGAGATACTCGAATCCTCGTTCTTGCGTACAATCATCAGGTCCTGGAAGAAGCCTCTTGAGCCAACAGGAATCAGCATAATCCCACCAGGCACAAGCTGGTCCACAAGTGGCTGGGGTATGTCCGGAGCAGCCGCTGCAACTAGGATGCGGTCAAACGGAGCATGTTCCGGAAGGCCCTTGCCACCGTCCCCATGAACCATGGTTACCCGATTAGAATAGCCTGCCTTCTCGAGATTCTCTTTGGCAAATTCAACGAGTGATTTCACAATCTCGATTGTATAGATGTGTCCGGGAACCCCGGTGCCCTCGGGGGCCACAATCTCTGCGCAGAGTGCCGCATGATAACCGGATCCTCCTCCGACATCCAAGACTGTCTGCCCCTCGGCCAGATCGAGGAACTCGCACATGATGGCACACATATGGGGAGCAGAAATCGTCTGGCCATGGAGAATCGAGAGAGGCGTATCCCGGTACGCATGACGCCTGAATTGGGCTGGGACAAACTCTTCGCGAGGGACCGTTCTCATCGCTCGCTCCACTTCATCGCTCTTTATGTATCCAGACGCCTGAAGCCTCTGAATCAGTCGTTCCCGTTCCCGCTTGATAGAGTCATTCATATCCAATCTATGAAGGACTACTATGTGCATCGATAAAAGACTTGACGGTCAGGAATGCTGGATGAGATACGAAGTAAGGTTTGAGGCTAGTGGACACAGGAACGTTATCGGTACCCATCGTACCACGCTAGAGATAACCAAGGAGTCTCACCTCACGCGTAACGGCACATGCATAGTAGCCACTGATTCGACACTTGCGCTTAGAGGTCTCAATGAAGATATTCGAGAACTTGCTCGAAGGAACACAACAAGAATAGTCCTTGAGATGACTGCTGGTGCCCTGACTGAGAGAGTTGTTGGATGGGGAAGTTCGGGATTGACTTACAAGAGTGAAACCTGTATGGTTGCTCGAACTAGTCAGTACGAATGTGACAGAACCCTGATGGTCAATGCCGACAGAGCGGCACAGGATCTTAGCCGCAAGTTAGTGAAGATGCTGAGGAACCCTGACGCATGTCTATCCTGTAAGCTAATGTATCTCAGTGAACAACGACGTCCGTGACCAACTGATATTCATACGGAGCACTGTCGCGCACACGCCTCACGTTTCTCACCTGAGAAACCCGTCTGCCAGCCCCCCCTACTAGTTGTCGAATCTTATGCTCAACCGAGGACTCTGGATTCTCTCCACCCAAGAAGTCATAGTAGTGGAGCATTCCACCCTTATGTATCGCCGTGCAGGCGTCAGCGACAAACTCAGCTGCTCCAGAGGGGTGATTCATGATGATTCTGTCCACGTTGTGGTTGAAATTGCAGGGCACATACTCTGATGCATCTGCAACGACAGGGATTATCTCTCCCTTCAGCCGGTTCATGGAGATGCTCTCCTCCAGAAGCGCTATGGCATCTGGGTTGATATCAATCGCATAGACTGTAGACTCCGAGCTCCCAGCGATGTGGATAGCAAAGGGGCCGACGCCCGTGAACATATCCACCACCACTTCTCCGTCCTCCACCTGCTGTGCAATCCGATGATGTTCTTGAAGTAGTCTTGGACTGAAATAGGCCTTTGCTAGGTCCACAGCAATCCGAAATCCATACTCGGTATGAATCGTGTGGGTCTTGTCCTCTCCATGAAGGTGCTCATACTCTCTTACTCGTCGTGTCCCGCCAATAGCACCATGTTTTGCTAAGACAGTAGAGAAATTGGGATGTATCTCATGGAATGCCTGTCCAATCGCCTCAGCGTGGTCCCGAATCTCGTCGGGAATCTCCAATACTGCAATGTCACCAATTAAATCATATGCACGAGGGAGATAGCCCAGCTCCTTCACACTTAGCTTGTCCTCTAAGGCCTCTTCCAGTGAGCGTGGTCCCTCTACTGTGGACTCAAAGGCTCTCTCTCCGAACTCTATATCATCGGAGTCCAACTGTGACTCTATGGCCTCGGTATATCGTACCAAGGGAATGTAGAGATATCTATCCTCTGAGATGATGCGGTGTTCCTTATCGAGGATACCCAAGTCGATGATTTTTTGGCGCATCTGCTCACCAGTATCTACTGGTACTCTCACAAAGGGCCTTCTTTCTGTCACACTGGTAGAGAATCAGCTAGTACCTAAGATACTTGCGTTATCCTAGAGAAGGCTGATATATTCCCGCCCGGCTCCCGTCATGGTGCCAACCATGAGCTGGTACAGTGTTGCCTCGCCCGATGGACGCATCACTCTCTGAAGGGTAGCTGTGACCTCAAGTCGGTCTTCGACCCGGACCAGTCCTCTGAAGGCCCCCTCGTAAATCATGAGTCTGCTTGCCCTCTCGCCGTCAATCTCATCTAGTTCCCCCGACTCTCCATGGTAGAGTGAGGGGAGAAACAGTCCATAGGATGCGTCGTGTACGTCAAAGGTGGTCCTGATTGGATCTGAAGAGATGTCTTCATATCGCTCTGTCAGATACAGAATGGGGGCCTCATGTGCCCGGAGTACAGGTGTCACGCCAATACACTGACCATCAAGACACAATCCGCGGCGCCTCGCAAAGAGGGGATGAAGGTCCTCCATGTTGAGCGTTGGCACCCGGGACACGATTCTTGACTTTGCAGCAAGCCAGTCTGTTTCCTCTCGTAGGGAAACTCTAGCATTGTCCTCAGAGATCTGTTCGTATGCGTCCTGCAACCGCCAAGATTCATCGAATCCATAGACGCACATGTTGATGTCTGAATAGCTCAGGTCGTGTGCACGCCACACCAGACTACCAGCAACGCCGAAGGAGGCGAGGTCAATTCCAGTTGAATCGGAGAGAATCTCAGCCAGCCTCAGTGCCCTCTCTTCGAGGATGTCCCTTGCGCCAAGTTCTGCTATCTCCTTGAGGCGGGCCTCAGGCATGTAGTGTCGTGCTATGTGTGCAATAGGAACACTCGGAAGCACTGTGCCGAAGTGCGGGTCATCATGGAGATACTTCGAGGATATCTGGCCCATCCCTTCGGTCACTGACTGGGCACCACCCCAGAAGATGCGGTCGTATTGGGCATCATCTCTTGACCAGCGCCCACCCTTTGCTGGAATGTACTTGAGAAACGCGATGACACGGTCCTTGGGCTGTATATGTCCTAAAACAGTCCATATCTGGCCATCTATGTCACGAATCACATCCCGGTCGAGAGACCCTCTCCGTGACAGTCTGTTCATCGCCATAGCAGGTTCCAGCCTCTGTTCGGAAAGGCTCCCAAAAGCTAGATAGGCGTCAGGTCATTACCTGATGGTAGCATCCCTTGGGAGCCGCAACATGAGAGTCCTCCATCTCTGTGATAGCCTTAATCCTGCTGGTCTAGGAGGTTATGAGTCCTACCTTCACTACCTCTCAGGGGTCTTGGACCAAGCAGCACATGAGTCTATCATCACGACCCAGAAACCAAGCCATAACAGTACGGACTCAATCGAGGCCGAACACTATCAGATTCGATATCTCGAGGGTAATATGCTGGAGGCAAGGAAGTGGGAGTACCTGACTCTCCCTCAGGAAGAGCGGCATGGTGCCGTGAAGGAACTCTTCGCCCCCGATGATCTCGAGATGAATATTGAGTTGCTTGTGACAGAGCTTCTGAGCCTGATTGAGGACTTCAGACCAGATGTGGTCCATGCGCATAGCACCTATGTCGTCTTCAACCGGGTCCTTGAGCATTGTCGCCATGAATCAGGTATCGAGAGACTGCCTCTCGTTGCAACAATTCATGGGCTGCCAAAGCCGCTGGTCCTTCCGGATGGTACTGAAACTACCGACTTCGAGCAGCTAGCCGCTCACTGTCCGTTTGACACGGTTCTTGGGGTGAGTGATTGTGTCACATCTGAGTTGCAGAGCCATCTGCCAGAAACGGTGAGAGATGTCAGAAGGGAGTATCTCGGGATAGATCTCGATGTCTTCCAACCGGGCGGAAATCCTAAGCAGTGGGACCTAGCATTCATGGGGAGGATGGAACGCATGAAGAGCGTGGATATGTTTCCAGCTCTCTTTGGGAGTCTGATTGAGAGGTATCCATCACTGAACATTGTCATGACCGGAGAGGGGTCCTGTAGAAGAACCATCATGGAAGAGTTCTCTGAGAGGGGATTGGACAGAAACATAGACTATCTTGGCGTGGTTCCAAATGATGAGGTGCCCAGCATCATAGGACAGAGTAAGGTCTTTCTCTACCCCTCTCGAAGAGAACCATTTGGACTCTCGATTGTCGAGGCAATGGCATGCCAAGTCCCAGTGGTGGCAAGCAACGTCTTCGGACCAAAGGAGATCATCACGCACAACACAGACGGTATTCTGGTTCATCCCAATCGGCTTCACAAGATAGCTGAGTCTGTCCTGACCCTCCTCGGTGACTTCGAGCGAAGAACCTCGCTGGGAATCAGTGCACGCAGGACTATCCAACGGAGATTCAATATCCAGGACCACGCGAAACGGCTATTGAACCTTTATGGGAAACTGATATCTGAAAAGAAAGAGTGAGGGGGCAATGGAGCCCCCACTGGTTTGGCTGAAACGAGCTTGCTGTGCTATTCGGGAACTTTGGCAGCCCGCTCAAGGAACTTTCTTGCTGCTGAGGCTTCTTCCTTGGGGACTTCCTTGTGGCACAGCCACCAGTCCAAGCACTCGTACTCCTTGGTGCGCTTCGCTGCCGCTTCCATGGATTTCGGAGGCGGTACAATCACATGCTCACCGACAATTTCGTTGTTTGGCCAGTTGGCAGGCAAGGCGGCCTTGTATTCTCCACCCACCTGGAAGGCCTTGACCATTCGCAGGAACTCGTCGATATTCCGACCTAGCTCGAGCGGATAGAACATGATTGCTCGGATGACTTGGTTGGGGTCTACAATGTAGACAGCTCGCACTGTTTCAGTCGATGACTGTGCATGAATCAGACCCAGTGTCTGGGACACAGTACCCATGGGATCTCCGATCACTGGATAGTTGATTTTTTCACCGACGTTGTCCTCGATCCATTCCACCCACTTCATGTGGCTGATTGTGCTGTCAACACTCAATCCAATGAGCTCGGTATTGAGCTTCTTGAAGTCCTCATGTCGCTTCGCGAAGGCGACGAACTCGGTAGTGCAGACTGGTGTGAAATCACCAGGATGACTGAACAAGATGAACCACTTGCCCTTGTAATGGTCGGGCAACTTCAATGGGCCGAATGTCGTGTCTACTTCCATTTCTGGGAACTTTTCACCGATTGTTAGCATTCTTTTCTTCTCCTCAGACTACTGTTTGTGTAGGATATTATTCGAATCAGTCCCACAAGAAACGGCCACCCAGGTCATCTGATGTCTGGACTTGCCGCGGATTGTGGAACATGCTGGTATAAACCAATAACCATTATTACTTAAATGTTGCTATCTATAAGTAACATTTTGTAACTAGGAATGCTTTTATAAGGTGAAACATCATGCTTGTATCAATGCATTCCAAGAAGTCAAGAGAAGAGATTGCCAAGGTGATCCGTGAACACGGATATAGAGCCACACCCCAGAGACTTGCAATCTACGATGCCCTGCATAAGTCAGGCTCTCATCCTACTGCACAGGAGGTACACCAGACTGTCTTGGAGAGAGATCCCTCAGTGAGTCTGGCCACGGTATATAAGACGCTACAGTTGTTTGTAGAGCTTGGACTGGCTAGGGAGATGGGTTTCAGGGATCAGATCCACTATGATCCGGAAGTGGAATATCATGTTCACTTGGTCTGTACCAGCTGTGGAAAGATCGAAGATCTTCATATTGACGAGCTAGAGAGCTTCATCTCCCAGATAGAGGATGAGACCGAGTTCGAGATTACAGGGCAGCGATTCGATATGTACGGTCTCTGTTCCGATTGTAAGAGAGAGAAGAGGGATATTAGTCCCCCGTCTCTTGCCTAGTGTGTCATCCTTGATGCAATCACCGGGGCCGTCATGCTCCAGATTCTTGCTAGTACAGGTGTCAGGAATATGACAGTGGGTAGGCCAGCTGTCAGAACAGGCAATAAGACAAACCCAATGGCAACCATTGTGGCATATCCCTCAATGACCATGCCTATGATAACCAAGAGAAGCGCAGTCATGACCAGACCGAATGCAGAGAGCAGGGACATCTTGGCCAGCGA
>SDNO01000064.1 GCA_004524435.1 Candidatus Thorarchaeota archaeon
CCTCGTGAGGCTGACTGGGTGACCGGGATAATAAGCGAAGAAATCTCGCTTCCCGTCCAGATGGTTCCCACACGAATCAATGAGCTGGAAGACCGACTCAGACGACTCTTTGCTGAGAAGCAGTTTCGGATGATCAAGAAGATTGCAGTCGAACTGGATCAGCTTAAGGCCCCTGTAGATCAGGCCGTTCAGACGCTGCTTGAATTCGACTTATTCCTGGCCGTGGGCCTCTTTGCAATGGAATACGGTCTTCATATGCCTGACATCTCGCTGGAATACTCGGGCGTTGGGGTCATGAGGGCGCGGAACATCTTTCTCGTTGAGAGTATGCTGAAGGGCAAACATGGACCGGTTCAGCCTATCGACTATGCAATTGGACTCACCCCGATTCAGCCAGTTGGAACCAACGGAGAGAATTGTGCGATTCTCTCGGGAGCAAACAGCGGTGGTAAGACCACGACAATTCAGACACTGGCACAGATAGTCACCATGGCCCAGACGGGCCTTCCTGTTCCAGCCGATGAGGCTCATCTAAGGGTCTTTGAAGAGCTCTTCTTCTTCTATAAGAGTAAGGGCATGGTGAACGCCGGGGCCTTTGAAACAACACTGGAACAGTTCGCTGACATTGTGGTCTCAGACAAATCGAAGCTGGTACTCTTTGACGAGGTAGAGGCTATCACGGAACCAGGTAGTGCAGCCAATGTGATTGCAGGCCTTATCGAGATTCTTCAGGATGACCCGAACAGTGCGACCGTCATCTGCAGCCATCTTGCCCGTGAGATAAAAGAGGTCACACAGGTTCCTGTACGGATTGATGGGATTGAGGCCAAGGGTTTGAACGAGGAGCTGGAGCTGATAGTGGACCGGACACCGAGGTTCGGATACCTGGCCCGAAGCACACCTGAGCTTATCGTGGAGCGCCTTGCCAAACTGGCCAAGGGACCCAAGAAAGAGGTCTTCACCAAGATACTCGACCATCTTACCGAGGCGCGAAAGGCCTCTTGAGGTATGCCCGAATTGAAGAGAGTCTTAGTCTTTGGAGACACACATATTCCTACTCGGGCGAATGCGATTCCCGAGAAGTTCTACTCTCACATCGAAGAGGCTGACTACAATCTGGCCCTAATCACAGGTGACTTGGTCCAAGAGCATGCTATGCGACAGAGTCTTCCTCCCCTTCCACCAAGTCATATAGTCCAAGGCAACATGGATTTTGGCGGTGGCTATGACTTCCAGAAGTCCTTCTATATCGAAGGGTTCAGCATTCTGCTTCTGCATGGCACTCAGCTGAGTCCACGTGGTAATATCTCCGAGCTCGTGGAGATTGCAGAGCATGTTGGAGCCGAAATAGTGATTCACGGTCACACGCATGATCCATCCATTGACCTTCACCAAGACCGTCTCTTGCTCAATCCTGGTACAATCACGGGCGCCACAGGTGGAAGAGGGGGCAGGAAGGAGGCCAGCTTCATTGAACTAGTTCTGGAGAGGGAGTGGATTTCTGTCGAGCTCCTCACTACAGACTGGACTCGTGTGAAGAGATCCGTGTTTGAGTTTACAAAGACACCCAGCGGGATCGAGCGTACTAAGTAGCCTCTATTGGATGCCCCAGGGATCGGGACTGAGAAGGCGGAGATAGATGCGTTTTGTCACGCTTGCCGCCTCACTCAGTGCCGCCTGAATCACTGTTTCATTTCCACCGTCGGCACTCTTTCCACCCGAGCGAGCCTCAGCTGCTGCCCTCTTGAGCGATGAAAGCAATGTCATGCCCCCCTCTTCTTCTTTGTAGTCCGCTATTGCCTTCTCTATCTCTTCCCGGGGATAAAGGTCGCGAGTGAACTTTATTCTAGAGAAAAAGTTGGTCAGAATTCCTACCATCTGGCCATCAAATTGTCCTGTATCTGACAGTCTGTCAATCAGTTCGATGGCTGTCCTTCGAAGATTCTCTGACAGGATTGACTGTACAATCTCTGCAAAATCCCGGTCTTGCGCACAGGCCACACCTATTCCCATCATGAGCATCCTGATGCGATCCAACATGACTCCCACGTCGGTCTCTATGAAGGGCTTGCCGCGCATGAAAGCCTGCCAATCATCATAGGCATTGCTGACTTTGTCCAGTTCGTTTTCATAACCGTTCAGCTTTGGATACTCGTCCGGTGGAATTAGGGGGCACCAGACCTGCATGGACATATGCTCATCCTTGCGGTGCGCCATATCTCTCCAGAGCCGGGCCTGCTCTTTTCAGCATTACCGGTTTGTATTCTCCTCAACGATTACGATCCAACTGGATTCACAGACCTATCCTCTTCTTCACATCCGGATATGTAGCTTCTTGGGATATGAAGCGCTCACAGAGTCGACGGAGAAAGAAAGAATGATTTGAGGGCGTAAGAGCCCTCTAGCGGGTCCATTACTCTTCGTAACGGAATGCTATCTTTACGTTTGCACGGTATTTGACAATCTTGCCATTCTCTACGTCAGCAGTCATGTCGAGCACATCGAGACCATGGATGTTCCTGATAGACTCCGAGGCTGTCTTCAGGGCATTCTCGATTGCATCATCAAAGCTCTTCTCTGACTGACCGACAAGTTCGATTACTTTTGCTACACTCACAGTTATCTCTCGACTAAACTATATTGAAGAGGTGCTTTTGGACATTGGGGTATCATCACTAAGACATACTGACAGAAGACTGCCTCTTCTTCAGGAACAGAGGCGTTCTCCCCTCGGAGGGAATCTTAAAAGAAGGAAGATGCATTAGACCACAGGCATTTTGTTTCTATCTATCAAGGGATGTGACAAAGAGTTGGGAGTAGTACATGAGATACCCTCAAAGAAAGTGGCTATGTTTGGCCTAGGACTGATCATCGTAGGACTGGCCTTTCTTGCCTTTGCGTCTGTAATCTATCAACCACCTGGTGACCTATGGTATGAGTCTCCAATGGGCACCGTCCACAGCACCTGGCTGGACTATGGCATTACCCGTATCTACGGGTGGTACATGGTGATTGCAACTAGTATTCTTGTTGTGGCTTTCGTGCTCCTCTCCGGTGCTCAGCGTACACCACTGAATCTGGCATCTCTGGGCTCATTCGCAGTGGCTCTTGTTCTCACTCTGAACTGGCTCGTGAACTCTCCTGTGCCTTGGTCGCAGGAGAACAACTACTACACCCCCTCTCTGCTTGGGATGTTGGATCTCTCGATGACCTTCATGATACTCATGACTGCCATCGGCATCTTCCTGTTTGGCATCCACATCGCTATTGAGACGGTGTCTGGTTGGGCGGAACCCATGGGGGCGCTCTCATCTCTGGCCACTCTTCTCTCCTTTGGTGTATTCGGGCTTGCTCTCCTTATCGCAGTTGTCGCCATCGGCCTTCAGAACGGGATGCTCATGGGAATCAACATGGACTGGCTGATTGTGAGTCTCTTCCCGGCTGCCCTGCTCTCAATCTTGGCAACGGTACTCTTTGCGAATACCGTTTCTCAGATCAAGCAAGAGCCGTTTCCCTCACCGGCCGATTAGAACAGTCGTTCTACACGCTAGCTGAGAACGGAGGGACAAGTGAGCCCTCCACACATTAGAACACGTGTTCCAAATACAGTTTTGCCTACCCGCACTGCGCTCCAAAACGGTTAAGTGGTTCAAGCCCCCTCTGAGTCGAAGATTTGGAAGGGGATGATAATCGAATGGAAGATAATCCTCCTACATTCAGACAGAAGTTGACGAAGAGGCTGTTAGATGGGATGGGCTGCCTAGTTCCTCTCTTCCAATCAATCCCATATGGCTATTGGGGACTCATGAGCGCCCCCTTCATACTCTTTCTGGTTGGCATTGTGGCTCCCTTTCCGTCCGGGCTGGTTCAACTGCCGTGGCGCTTGTCCATCATCGTCGCTACAACCCCCCTCGCTCTGATTGGGTTCGTGTTCTTGATCTATTCTGTCGGGTACTTCCTGCTGTACAAGAATGAAGGTCTTGTCACCAAGGGCCCGTACAGGTTCATACGACATCCTCAGTACTTGGGTGTCCTCTTGTTCACTATACCGCTCACGCTAGAGAGCATGAGGCTCTACGCAACAGACGGTCCGAGCTACTTTACGCGGCAAGCGATGGTTTTCATCTGGTATCTACAATTGCTGGCGTATGTGGTGCTTGCCGTGGCAGAAGAACAGTATATCCTGAGGACTCACGGTAAGGACTATGCAGAGTATATCCAGAGGACTGGGTTTCTATTTCCATGTCCTATCAGGGGAGTCCGCTGGTTCGACATCGGTTTCTCTATCACTCTACTCGTTGTTGTGATGAATGTGAGTCTCCTGCTGAGCGGTTATATACATCACACCTTCTTCTACTACTACCTGTGGTGACTCTTCTCCTGTGTGATGATACGGTTAACATCTCAGGGTGAAGAGATGGGAATTGGCGGGTCTCAAGATTGTTGGGCGGGGAGAACAGTAGTGCGAAGTCCGTGGCCTCACCTCGCTTGGGATTATAATACCACTCTGTGAGATACCAACTGTTAGAACACGTGTTCCAAGTACTAAACCCCAATATGCTAGTATTCAGCACGGTTAAATGACTCAGCGTTTATTCATCAATGAAGATAGAAATAGGGCTGATCAGCGGATGGAGGATACGTCGCTCACACCTAGGCACAAGATGACGGAGCGACTTCTAGATGGAATGGGTTACCTCGTTCCTCTTTTCCAATCGATCCCATACGGCTATCTGTTAGGAATGAGTACTCCCTTCATACTCTATCTACTAGGAATAGTGATTACTGCTCCCGTCACATTGGTTGGACTACCCGGCTTCTTGGTATCCCTCATCTTTGGTGGATTTCCACTCGAACTTGCCATATCTATGGTTGGATCTTTTCTCCTGGTTTCCTCCATAGTGTATCTGAAACTGAACAAGGCGAGGACTCCTGTCACCGAAGGACCGTACAGGTTCATCCGGCATCCCCAGTATCTCGGCGTGGTCATGTTCACTCTGAGCCTTACAACGAGAAGTGTATGGCTTACCACACATACATTCGGGCTAGGTTACTTCACCGCGGAGATGGCTATAGCGATCTGGTATGCTGAGCTATTCGCCTATGTCTTTCTTGCTCTTGCCGAAGAGCAATACCTGCTGAAACATCACCCAGAGAAGTATGCCGCCTATATACAAAAGAGCGCGTTCTTGATTCCATTTCCTAGCACCAAACGACGCTGGGTCCATGTCACTCTCTCTCTTATCGTACTGGCTCTATTGCTGCATGGAACCATTCTATTGTACCAGAATACATGGGGATTGCCGTTTCAATTACTATCTTGAAGGTAGAGCATCGTTTCGAAGCACGACCCGAATGGTGTCCTCTCATCACAGACGAGAATGGAACAAGAGAATATCAAGGGGACATGTCGCCCTGTCGTGAGCCATACTACATGCCCTATTCATGAATCCATTACTTAAGGTGTTTCAGAACCTTCTCTTCCAGTTCATCGGGAGTCACAAGCTCGACGAAATCTGCAGCCTCTCCGAGGATCTCCTTTGCAGCCTTGTGATGCTCTGCGGGCACAATGACAATGACCGGAATGTCGTACGTCTTGGCCGGATAGAGGAGTTCAAGAGGTTTCATGTCTTTGCTCTTCTCCATTCCGCTCCCAGTTGAGGGTGGGTCCTTCCTTGATATTGGGGTCAGTTTGTGTAGATAGCCAACGATGAGGTCAACATCTCCGGGTTCTAGATGTGCGGAAGGCTTTCCAGCCTCATCAAAGTCATTGGCCAAGGGCATGGTGCTATATCCTAGGGCTACAAGCCTCGTCAGGAGTAAGGGGTCAGTTCCATCGAAATATCCTACGGTCTTCATCGTTCTCAACTAAACCATGTCGAAGATGCGCTTTTGGACGTTGCGGTAAGAACACCCCTTGGGCTCTGTTCATCGGCTCCATATGCTATCATCTATTCTGGACGCGATAATAATCTGCAGATTAGTACTTCAATAACAGCAGATCTTTTTCGAGATCCTTGAGTCGCTCATTGAAACGTTGATTGAAATCGGAAAGCAAATCCTGATAACTCCCAAGCCAGGCCGAGAAGACAGAGACCACCTCTTTCAGCTTCCTCGCTTCTGGTGTCTCCTTGACTGTTCTCGGCAGGTTCTCCCACTCATCCAGAATGTGGTCTATGACGTCCATCCTGCTCTTGATGAATCGCTCAGCTGTCTCAAGAGCTACTCTAAAACTGTCGAGGAAGGGCATAGTCTGGCCCCCATACAGCTGGGTCCGTGAGCCAGGCATGGACTCCTTCGTAATCATCCGCCTCTCCTCAAGATTGGCGAGGTAGCGAGAGATCTGGCTTCGCGAATAGCCGGTGGACTTCGCAATCTGCTCCTGTGTCAGTGGCTCTGGTGAGAGCACAATCATCGCATAAATCCTAGCCACCATGGGATCGCTTCCACGGAATCTCACCAAGTCCTCCAGGGTCTGGACAAACGAGGCCTTCAGCTGGGCGAATCTCTCATCACTGACCATTGTCATCGAGTACCAGTTACCCAACATGCTTATTAATTTTCATATTTTGCATAATTTGCGTAGCAATGAGAATTTATAAGGAAACGCTCCCCGTATACCGTATGGAAGAGTTCACCGAGCATTTCATTGATACAGACGAGATCGATATGCACTACACTGAGGGCCCGGACAATGGCCCTCCTCTTGTCCTGATACCAAGTCAAGGGGCCGACCTGACGACATATGAGAAAGTACTTCCTCTGTTCTCGGAGGATTTCTACGTCTTTGCGGTCGACGTCCGAGGACACGGCAAGTCGGACTGGGCGACCGGGAACTACACGTTCAATTCCATAGGTGGGGACATGGTTGCCCTCTTAGAGGGGGTCGTGAAGCGACCTGCAATCATCTCGGGTAACTCCTCTGGAGGACTGATTGCGCTCTGGCTTACAGCTAACCGACCCGACTTGGTCAGTGCAGCTATCTTGGAGGACCCTCCCCTGTTCTCGGCTGAGTGGCCACGGATCAAGGAGGAATACGTCTACAGGGTGCTTCAGATCACTGTGGAGATGATTGAGGAACTCAGAGAGTCAAGGAGTATTGGTGGTCTTGCGAGGCAGTTCATGAAGATGAAGCGACCGACGAAAACGGGGGATATGCGCTCACTACCGAAGTCTCTTGCATACCTCATCTCGTTCCTAATCCGTGCATCTCAGAGACTCAAGTCTGGCAGACCATCTCTTCCTGGCCGGCTTGGCACAATGCTGAAGATGATGATGACATTCGACCCCGACTTCTCACAGGCGTTCCTAGACGGGCGTATCTACGAGGGCCTTGACCATGCTGACGCACTGCAACATGCTGAGTGTCCCATGCTACTCCTGCACGCGAACTGGCACAGGCATCCTGACTACGGACTCATCGGTGCCATGGATGATGATGACGCTAGACAGGCACGAGAGCTTGCTCCGGATATGCAATACAAGCGGATTGACTCTGACCATGTGATTCATTCTCACGAGCCAGAGGTGTTTGTGGATCAGGTGAGGGAGTTCGTTACTTCTCTTCCGCACTTTCAAGCCATTTCTGACTGAATCATCAGTAAATCGGGATATCATCACTCGTTCCGGAGAGGATGCTATCCGTTGGGCAGGAATGAGCCCTGCGAATGAGGTCTTGAAACGACAGAAGGTTGAGGAATGGTTGCAGGACATTGATGAGCGCCGGTTAGACTGAAAAGAAGAAAGGCACGTGGCGCCGCCGCCAGGACTTGAACCTGGGACCATTCGCCGCACACCACGAAGTGTGATGCGCCACAACTGTCTGGCTCTCGGCCACCTGACCGAAAGGTAACAGGCTCTGACGACACCCTGCGAACTGCAGGATGTAGTCGCTCTACCGACTGAGCCACGGCGGCAAGTGCAACGGAGAACCACCGCGAATGCAATATTAACATTGCTATCTATCCGGAACCCAGCAGCAATGGAATGACTACACCCAGAGATCCACTCTACTTCTGTTTCGCCGGGATATAGGGATAACCGTCAGTGAGGACCGCATCATTCATTACTTGCCGGGTGCGAGGCCACTAAGGTGTTCCTGTGGCGCGGAAGGGGCGAAAACTACTCATGGGAATACTGCTGGCTGTAGCAGGTCTTATCCTATACCTTTGGTTACCCCCGGCTCTTGGAACACCCTTTGATGCTCGAGATGGCATTGCCTTCTTGTGCTTCTCCGTAGTTTTGGGTCTGGTCCTCTTCCTCCATGGGTCTGGAGAGGCGACGCGTGCTGAGTGAATCCGAACCCCCAAGAAGAGGCTGCCAGCAACCCAGATTCTTCTTGAGATCGAAACAACTTCGTTACAATCGGTAGGCCTGGGGCACAGAAACGCTCTTCCAACAAATTGAGAAAGACACAATATCATACTCCTCCAATTCAGAGGTGAGGGTGATAGTATTGATGGATATCCTAGGACCTATTCCGGGCCCGAATCCATTCCTACTGGCTGCCCTCATCGTGGGCCCCATCGTTGTAGTGGGCTGCATTGTCTTGTGGCGATACACCAGAAGCCATGAGGATGCCAAATAGCCCCTAGCCACCATCTGCACGGAAACAACAGACTCTCGTGGAAACACGAGATCTTTCCAATCACAGAATCACACATCTCTCGTTCAGGGCCTGAATAGACACTGTTCGCCGATTCTAGTCTACAGGTGGCTTGTATGCTCTTATTTTGGCACTGATGGCTCGACCATAGCCCGTCCGATCCATAACACTGACTCTCTGAAATCCTGCCTTCCGAATGAGTTCGAGATAGTCCTGTTCGAGGATTGCCCCTCCAAGACAACCAGTATAGCTGGCCAGACTGTCACGCTCTTCCGGAGAGAGTTCCTCTTCAAGAACGATATCAGAGATCAGTATCCTCCCGCCTGGACGCAGTATCCGATGCGCCTCCTCGAAGACGCCGGTCTTGTTCGGGGCAAGGTTGATCACACAGTTGCTGACGACCACATCGACCGAACTGTCATCAATAGGCAAGTCTTCTATGTCGCCCTCTCTGAATTCGACGTTGGTGACCCCCATCTCAATTGCGCTTTCTCGGGCGCTTTCAAGCATCTCAGGTGTCATGTCAATGCCGATGACCCGTCCGGTTGCTCCCACCTTCTCGGCAGCAACGAATACATCCAGACCTGCACCGGACCCGAGGTCTACCACTGTTTCCCCTTCGCGTAGCATAGCCAACGCCACCGGATTTCCGCAACCGGCAAACGATTCGGTTGCCGCACGCGGTAGCCCAGAGATATCGTAACCGACTGATTTGGCATATTCCGTCGGCTGTAACGACTCGGGATTGCCACAGCAGTCCGATTCGTGTATGGTTGTTGTCGAATGGGCATTGCAGCAGCCGACCCGTGTTTCGTCTCGCCCACCCAAGTTGCGTGATCTACAGCAGTCTGCGGCTTCGTGAACCCTGCCACGTGCCGCAACTTTGGAGTATTTCCTACTTACTTCCTGCTTAATTTCCTCTGGATTCATTTCGCTGACCTTTCTCTCACGATTCAACAGTTCCACCCAACAGAGATTATATCGGACACCCAATATATTGGGCATCCAATATTTATAAAAAGGTTGCGCACGCTGATAGCGTGTTAGGTAACCATTGGTCCGGAGATATCACTCAATGACAGATGAAACTGGGAATAACGATGGCCTTTGCTGTCCTCCAGACTGCTGTGACATGAGAGGATTTCTCACGTTCCAAATTCTATGGGAGCTAGGAAAGGAAGCTCTTACCGGTCAACAGATAGCAGAGAAGATTGCAGAACGGCGCGGCACAAAACCAACTCCAGGGACAATCTATCCTGCATTGGGAAACCTCAGAGAAGAGGGATATATCAAGGGAGATCAAGATGGCCGAGAGATATTCTACAGGTTGACCGAGTCCGGCGAAGAGGCAAGAAGCGAATCAGCACGATACTTCTACCAGGCCTTTAGAGATATAATTGAAGAGTGTCGAGTGCTGGTTGTACAAGACGGCGAATGTAATAGGTGCTAGTCTTTTCGAAAGAGTGGCCAAAAGGCTGTAGACCAACTGAATAAGACGATTAGAGTGTATTGAGGCTTCTCACTATGATGACTGGATTGTTCAGGTCGATGCGATAGGACTCACAAGGCGTACTGTTGACACTCTGCTGGACAATTAGTGTACTGGGCCGGGCATATAGTCTAAAAGCGAGATTGACACACATAACTAGCGAGGTCTGCAGGATGGATCAGGTCAAGATGGGAACACGGGTGACCCCCTGCCCGATGCCGGTCACGCTGGTTGGTACAAAGGTAGAAGGACGCGTCAATTTCATGGCTGTGGCATGGATTGCTCGAGTGAACAACAAACCTCCAATCTGGGGCGCGGGTATCGCGAAGCGTCATTTTACTATGAAGGGTATACACGAGAATCGAGAGTTCAGCATCAACTTCCCTACTGCAGAGATGATTACAGAGACGGACTATTGCGGTCTGGGTTCGGGGAGTAAGATTGACAAATCAGATGTCTTCGATGTCTTCTATGGCGCGCTCGAGGGAGCACCCATGATAGCCGGTTGCCCCTTGGCAATCGAATGCAGGGTCCACGACGTTGTAGACATGCCCACAAACTATCTGGTCCTCGGAGAGGTCGTGGAGGCATATTCTGAAGAACGGTTCCTTACAGACGATAGACTTGACATCAAGAAGGCAAATCCTGTTGTTCTCACAATGCCCGACAATCGATACTGGACCGTCGGCGAACACGTCGCAGACGCGTGGGAGGCCGGCAAATACTTCAGACCCTAGAAGAGCTCCTAGATTCTCTAGTTCAACGCTCCTTGGAGTGGAACAGAAGAGGGGCAGTCCAAAATCCAAACAGCTGATATAGTCGTTTGTGCATAGATTACGAAACGAAACTGAGGACTGAACATGGGCAAAGGCTTAGCTATACTGGGTCTGCTATTGATCATAGCGGGACTGCTACCGATATGGGCCACATTTCTCACAGCATACGTGGACCTATCTATGATACTCGTCTACTTCGACCAAGGCATCTATTCCCTCGACTTGGCGGGATACACCTTTACTGAGGTGATGTTAGGGCTCACCGGCCTTGGCGTCATCCTCTTGATTGTAGGCGCTGTCAAGTAGTCCACGCATAGACTCTCATCTGCAATTCCCTCTCTCTCAGGGACCTACACACACGCAGTGCTACGGACCTCTCGTTCACCTTCCCAGTCTGCCCTGAATCCTGTTCGTAACGTCACTTTATTAGGGGGCGCCATATCCACCATCTTGGACTTGTCAGATATGGATGAGATTACTATCTGGAGCGAAACCAAGAAAGGCGGGAAGGTGGTTGAGCGCTTCGACCCAAGCACAACCATAGTAGATCTGAATGACAGACGTATTGGTTCGACCGATCTATCCCCGCTGGAAGAGTTTCCGAATCTAGAGGTGCTCACTCTGTCTGGGAACGAGATTGAGAGTGTTGATCTCTCCGTCCTCGAGGAGTGCCCCTCACTGGTGGAACTCTCTCTGGGTGGTAACGAAATCACAGCAATAGATCTCACTCCCCTGAGTGCATGTCCTGAACTGACGTACTTGGGGCTGTCCTTCAATCGGCTCAGAGAAATAGACCTCAGTCCCCTCTCCTCATGCAAGAAACTCAGATCCTTGCATCTCTATGAGAATAAGTTGAGGGATATTGACCTATCTCCATTGAAGAAATGTCGAAAACTCCGGACCTTGACTCTTACCAAGAATGATTTCGACTCGCTGGACATATCCGCCCTTTTCCGTTCTCCCAATCTGAGAACCCTCGACCTGGATCCCGATCTCAAGCTCACTGCTGATAAGAAGTTCAAGACCAAGACCAAGGTCTCCCGGGGTCTAAGCCCGTATCTTGAGCATATTGATTGGACTTGATGGGCTTTACCCGAAGGAACCCTATGCTGCAAAGATGAATGAGAAGATATTGTCTAGCGTCATCATCACGAGAAATCCCAGCATGATTCCCCATGTTGCCTCGCGTGCGTGGCCCCCTGCATGACTCTCCGGCACCATCTCATCACCAACAACGAATATCATTGCTCCGGCTGCAAAAGCAAGTCCATAGGGGAGCAAGAAGGTCGCCACCGTCACTATCGAAACACCCAGTAGTCCGCCTACTGGTTCGACTAAGCCCGTGAGAAGTGCTAGACCTGCCGCATATCTCTTAGAATAGCCCTCCCGCACCAATGGCGCAGCTACTGCCAGCCCCTCTGGTATATTCTGCAATCCGATGGCCACGGCGACAGAAAGCCCCGTCAGTGTGTTCTCTGTTCCGAAGGCCACCCCAACGGCCAGTCCTTCAGGAAAGTTATGAATTGTTATCGCAAGAACGAGCAGCCACACTCTTGCCAAGGAAGAAGACGGCCCCTCGGGGCCCTTCTCGAAGTGCTCATGGGGGATGTGTTTGTCTGCCTCATGCACAAAGATTCCTCCGAGAGCAAAGCCGAGCCCCACAATGCTGAGGACGCCAACCCAATCACCGACCATCTCATAGGCTGGAACGAGGAGACTGAACGCCGACGCAGCAAGCATGACACCCGCAGCGAAACCTAGCATGATATCAAGAGATTTTCTACTGAACTTTCCACCCAGCACAACCGGAATCGCACCTATGCCTGTTGAGACTCCAGCCAGTAGACTGGCAACAGCACCCATCATGATTGGATTCGAGAGCATTTGCATTGGTCTTACTCCGGCCTACGGATGAACTCATGGCTTATCTCAATTTCGCCCCGGGAAAGGAAATGGCTGATTTCTAGGTTCAGAGAAAAGGAAAAAAATGGTGGGCCCAAAGGGACTTGAACCCTTGGCCGACAGGTTATGAGCCTGCCGCTCTACCAAGCTGAGCTATGGGCCCGTTATCCAGAATCATGCCCCCGAGCTCTCGATATTAAGCTTGCGAAACGCGGAGAATGTCATGTTTATCTGAGTCTGCATCTACTCAGTTACTAGGAGATTCCCCGCGTGAGAGAGCGCATACTTGGCCG
>SDNO01000065.1 GCA_004524435.1 Candidatus Thorarchaeota archaeon
CAGGAAGACGAAGATGACGTCGAACGAAGACTCTCGGCTGTATTGGGAATGCTGGAGTTTGTGCTTGAACATCCGTTTAACTGTTCTCTGGGCGAGAAACAGATTTCGGCAATCTCATCCTGCATCGAGGAGATACGTCCACAGCTTGGGAAACAACCTGTGATGATGAAGCGCATTAGTAAGATATGGAAGCGCAGACAACACCTATTGGACGTAGCCAGATATGTGCACAGGCACCACGAGGACTACATGGACAGCATCGAGTACCATCAAGAAGTTCAGTGGCTCAAGATACAGCGTAGGATTTTGTCTCGGCGTTTCGAGGTGAGATAGACGAAAGACCAGGGGCCTTGTTACGTGGGCCAACGAAAAGGGCTGTTGAAACGGTCCCGATTTTCCCTGAGAAGTTTGTGTGCTTCAGCCTCGCACTAGCTAGAAAAGGAATAATCCGGACAGAACCCGCTAGTGATCTGCTAGCAAGAAGCATCACGGTAGGCCTTTCCACCAAATCAGTCGTGATGGACGCCCTCGCCATCACATACTGCCATGAAATACATGGGATGGTTTCCAATGCCTCCACGACTTCTTCGTCTGTCATTGTCTAACGTACAGGACCAAGGGGCAGCAAAGCAAGAGCGATGTTTCCATTTGGCTGCGCAAATTCTTCGAGTCCCCTGCATGGAATGTCGTGAAACCGTCTATGTAGACGATGTAAATAGTCCAGTTAGCCTCTCTAGGGTTGTAGACAGCTACAAGGAACTTGAATATTCCCGGATACCAATCAGACGACTATTTCAGAGAACTGATGAGGCCTTACATAGCTCTGTACAATAACCTGAGAATGAGGTAAACTTGATGCAACATAGACCTCACAGAGTTGTTCCGTTGCCGTTCTATGGCCTTACAACACTATGGTTTCCACGATTGTACGATCTACAATGAACGGTGACTGGCTTCGCAATCCACACCGGCAAGAGGTGTTGCATAGGTCACAAATACGACTGAGGACGCCGGCACTAGATTCAGGCATGATTGCGAACGAGCCGTCAGATCATTACGAATTCACAATGCTTATCTCAGACTGTACAGGAGGTATACCGGATGAATAGCGGCGTTGTGTCCTCCGGTGATGTGATTAGACTATGCTTGATGTTCTATATGTGAGTAGCTACACGCCCAGAGAGTGCGGAATCGCCACTTTCACAGAGGACTTGACAAAGAGTATAGATGCTCTCCATGTTTTGAAGCCAGCATCCATTGTAAGTGTGAATGATCCAAGCTCGTCCTACAACTATGGGAAAGAAGTAGTGATGCAACTTGAGGAAGATGACAAGCGGACATATAGCCGAGTAGCAGATCGAATAAACAGTTCGGATTATGATTTGATAAATGTACAACACGAGTTTGGGCTTTTCGGTGGGGACTGGGGTGATTATCTTCTGACCTTCCTCAGAAAATTGAGCAAGAACAGCATCACTACAATGCACACGACGCTCTCGCCCGATTCGGAGGTATTCCAGTCCCCTGAAAGCGCAGCAGCCCATGATTCAGTCGTAAAGGAGATTGGACGAATCAGCTCTGCTGTTGTAGTCATGACAAAGATGGCGGCCGACATCCTGAAGGAAGGGTATGGCGTGGATGCTGACAAGATCAAAATCATCCCACACGGATGCCCCCCCATGCCATTTGTGCCGAGTGACCCTGAAAAGGAAGCCTTGGGCTTGGGTGGAAGAACTGTCTTGGCAACATTCGGTCTCTTGAGTCGAGATAAGGGAATTGAGAATGCAATCAAAGCGCTGCCAGAAATCGTCAAAGAATGGCCTGACATACTCTATTTGGTGATCGGAGAAACTCATCCAAAAGTCAGACTGAATGAAGGCGAAAAATACAGAAATGCCCTCTTGAGGTTGGTAAAGGATCTTGAGTTAAGAGGAAACGTAAGGTTTCACAATCGTTTCCTCAGTAAGACTGAACTGATACAGTACCTCCATGCCACGGATGTGTACATTTGCCCCTACGTCAAAAAGGAACAGCTCTCAAGTGGGACAGTCACATATGCTTTGGGGGCAGGAAAGGCCATCATCTCCACTCCTTTCTACTACGCCCAAGAAGTTCTAGCCGGGGGACGCGGACTGCTGTGTGAATTCAATAGCCCCGTTTCCATTACCGAAGGCATCAGACAACTCCTCAAACACCCTGAACAGAAAGCTCACATGGAGAAGCTAGCCTACGAATACAGTCGGCAGATGACTTGGCCCAGAGTAGCCACGAAATATGTCTCTTTATTCAGAGAAGTGATTCGGTAGATAGGACGGTGTATCCCATTAGACTTCCCCCGATCAACTGCAGTTGGCTTCGAACCATGACCGATGACACCGGCATCCTCCAACACGCAAGATCTTCGATTGCCGATAGGAGAGAAGGATACACTACCGATGATAATGCCCGCGCTCTTGTGGCTGTACTCAAGTACTACGGACTAAGGGGAAACGAGCGAACACTAAGGCTTGCACAAACATATCTTGGTTTTCTGCTCCATGCCCAGAAAGAAGATGGCCGAGTTCACAATTTCATTGGATACAATCGTGGGTTTCTCGATGGAGAGGGATCCGAGGACTCACTCGGACGAGTTCTCTGGGCTTGTGGTTACTCTCAAGATAACCCGATTCCCGAAGATTTCAGGATGACAGCGAAGGAAATCTTTGACAAAAGCCTTCCTTGGGCGTTGAGGTCTGGTTCGCCCCGGACTCAGGCGTTCGCCATCTTGGGCCTCCATTATTATGCTAAGGCATTTCCTCAAGACAAGAACCCTCCACTGAATATGATTCATCTGGCTGATCGGCTCTGTGAGGCTTATAGGCATGAGTCCAAGCCGTCTTGGCAGTGGTTTGAACCGAACCTTACCTATGCTAACGCTCGGCTCCCTCAGGCCCTTTTCAGGGCCCATCAGACAACCCGAAAGCAAAGATATCTCGACATCGCCGAGAAGACTCTAGAGTTTCTTGCAGCAGAGGACATCATAGAGGACATGTTCCGACCAGTAGGTAATTGGTCATGGCAGAAAAGAGGGGGAGAGCGGGAGCTCTACGATCAGCAGCCAATTGAAGCATCATGTATGGTGGAAGCGGCATCCGCAGCATTTCAGGCAACTGGAAAGGAGAGGTATTCAAAGATTGCATGGATTGCATTTGACTGGTTCTTGGGGAAGAACTCAAAGAACATCATGGTCTATAACCCCGAGACTGGTGGTTGTTATGATGGAATTACGCCTGAAGGCCTCAACAGAAATCAGGGTGCAGAGTCAGGTCTTTCCTATCTCCTGGCCCGCCTCGAGATGGAGGTTTTGAGAAAGAAACAGCCAAGGAGTTCGCTCAGAGAAGCAGAGCAGAACTAGGGAAGAAGTTCGCCTAGGTCATACTCAGCTCCGCATACCACCGTATCGGCACCGCCATAGTAGATCAGAAGCTTGCCGTCCATCAGGACACTCCCACAGCTAAACACGACATTAGGCACCTTTCCATATCTTTCATACTTCTCACTTGGCTCCAATATCGGTTCTTCTGAACGATAGAGAATGTTCTCAGGATCATCCTTGTCAATCAGGAGCGTGCCTAGACGATAGACGTGGTTATAGTCTACTCCATGGTAGATGAGAAGCCAGCCCTCACTGATTTCGATGGGAGGCCCTGCGGCTCCAATTTTGAGGCTGTCCCAATGACTGGGTCTGGGCTGCATCACTGCCTTCATATTGCACCACCGCCTCAAGTCGTCGGAATATGCCACACATAGATAAGGCTCAATACGGTGATACATCACATAATACCCGTCTATCTTCTTGGGGAAGATTACGGCATTCTTGTTGAGGATACCATCAAAGGGCAACCATCTCTCTCCCCAGTTCCAGTGGCCTGATAGTATGTCTTCTAGAGAGATCTCTGTGATAGAGACTTGGTAAGCGTTTAGTGGATGACTCCTGTAGGCTGTGTAGGTCATCAGGCATTCGCCATCCATTGGTGTGAGTCGCGGGTCTTCACAGCCTAGATTCTCACGCGAGTTTTCTGGTGCGAAAGCTGGTTCGGGATGTCGTGTGTCGATTTCATGACCATCTACGGAATTTGCGTATCCCAATCTTGACACGCCATCATCACCCATGGCGCGATAGAGGAGATGGACTTTGTCCCCGGCATAGAGGGCAGCAGCATTGAACACTTCTCGATTCTGCCAGTAATGACCTGGTATTGGTTCAAGGATTGGATTGTTCTTGAATCTCTTCATTCGTGGTCTCTCCTTCTGTTACGTCAAAGATTCCTAGCGCTTCACCGCTTGCATGTTGAGAATTTCATCCAGAATTGCTCTGAGACTAATGAGCCCAATTAGCCGCCCTTGACTATCGGTGACTGGCAAGTGTCGAATGTTATGGGCCCTCATGATGCTCTTGGCCTCTGCGAATGTAGTTCCCTTTACCACTGTCTTGACATTAGTTGACATGACCTCCTTAAGTGGTCTACTCAAAGGAACTTCAGTAGCTACGACTCGGATGGCATCCCGTTCTGTAAATATGCCCTCACACTTCCCGTCTTTACCTAGGACAACGATTGAGCCGATGTGCCTCTGATAGAGGGTTTGAATCGCCTCTCTGACAGAAACATCTCCCAAAGCAGTTATTGCATCCTCTATCATCATGCCGTTGATCTTCAATCAATCAGTCCTCTTATTCGGTGCTTGCTCAACGAGGACATATAAGATGATGGTTTGAGATAGCCTTCGTTGCACAGGGGCTCCCTATCATCGCAACGCTCCAGCTGAACGCTTCCCAAGCGATTAGAAACAGAGATTAGCCTTGGATAGTATGGACGAGCAATGCCTCGCGGCGAAGAACATTGTTATTGCATTGCACTCGGCGCTTGCGTTCGTACTTGCTAACCGTCCTTTAGTGGCCAGCCTTGTGACCGAAGTCTGGAAACCACGAGAACACACGTTCGATGTTGCAGGATATGCTCATAGGCACCATGAGGACTACATGGATAGCATCGAGTACCATCAAGAAGTTCAGTAGCTCAAGACACAGCGCAGATTGCTGTCTCATAGGTCAGAGGCCAGATAGAGGGAGTGCCGGTATTGCTCCCTCTGCCAGTCAGTTTCTTTCTTGTCTGTAAGAGGCACATCAGCCGGCGCTACCGCTTGTTTCTAGGGCTGACCCCAGAGCACGGCAAGCAGACCTGTTCCAACCAATGCGCTCGCAAGTAGGCCAACGAGCACCTCCCTCTCTTGGTAGATCATCCTCTCCCTTTCGTGCTACGACCAATGGTTAATACAGTTGAGTGCGATTCCGATTCACCGAAGTGCATATGTCGGAGAGAGTAATGTTAGGATACTATGACAGACCCTCTTTGTCGGCAAGAGATTGTACGTTACACCGGGAGCATCAGAGATACCAGGTCAGAACTGCTTGCCCGAGAGGTCCTTGTTGAGGTCTTACTGGAGGGGCGTTCGCGTGCGGTTCTCCACTGTAGCCCAGGTCAAGAAGAGGAGCTAGCTCGCGGCCATCTCTATGCAACTGGAATGCTCCGGAATCCGGGCACTCCTGCTGAGATTCGCAAGGGCCATGATAGAACAACAGTGAGCTTTCTCAACTGTCTCGCTGGAGGAGACCATTCTCCACCTGATAGGATGGATGAGTATAACATCCGGGCTGACTTCGTCTATTCGGGACTATCAGATCTCGAGGAATCCCAGTCTTCATTCAGAAGCACTGGAGCAACCCACGCCTCCCTCTGCTGCCCCATTGGTTCTTCCGAGTACTACTTCGCGGAGGACATCAGCAGGCATAGCGCGATGAGCAAGGCAATAGGGGCAGCTCTGATGGACGGAGGCTTTCCAGAAAATTGTATGCTCTTCACCACAGGTCGACTGACCGGCTCTTTGGTTCACAGTTGTTGCTACGCGAATCTAGCAGCTGTCGCTTCGAAGGCTGTTGCAACAACCGAGGGAATGTCAAGGGCACAGAGGGCAAATCTCACCTTGATTGGTTCACTGACATCCTCTGGGTTCTGGCTATATAACGAGGGGCTCACCAAGATAATCTAAGGCTGGAGATACTGTTTTAGAACTGCGTCAGAGCCCCCTTTGATCTGACATACTTCTCTGTTCTCTTGAAGAGAACCATCCCGATGAGCAAATAGATCGTGTCGAGTATCAACAATGCAGCCACAGCTTGATTTGCTGCAGGTCCGGCGAGTCCGAATATCAAGAAATTCCTGAACGCGTCCACTGACCACGTTAACGGTGAAGCGGTGGCAATATACTGAATGATGGGTGGAAAGACGGCCAACGGGTACGCCATCGGAGCTAGGAGTGTCAGACCGCTTGCCAGGAACTCGATTACCATCCAGCCTTGTTTGGCCAACAGCACAACACATACTAGTGTCAGCACGATTCCCTGCATGCCGATGACCATGAGCGCGATGATGGCAAGTGCTGGGAGAATCCCCCAGATGTTTAAGGAGACCCCAAAGAGCAACATCGAGCCGACGAGCTGCAGTACTACCCCGAGGCCACCATGCTGAATGTTGTGCAGTAGTGCCCCCCATATGAGCGTGCCCTTCTTGATGGGTGTTGTCATGAGGGTTTCAAGGGTACCTGCATTCTGCTCCCGTCTGAAGGCATTGGCTGTTCCCCACATGAGGCTCATGGTGAGACCCAGAACCGCGGTTCCTATGGCTACGTAACTCACCCAGTCGGAAGTCCCGGTTAGTGTTTCCAGATTCACTGATTCGGGTCCGCCACTCACCGCGTTGCCTGTCAGCAACATGGGGATCAGCCAGACAAAGGGCATGGCGATGAACCAGAGCACACTCAGGGGGTAGCTCAGTTCGACCCTCCAGATTCTCACTGCAATGGCCTGAGCTGCGCAGAGTTCGGATCTGAACCCTTCCCGTTTCTGCAGTTCCTGGTTGAAGCTGCTCTGAGTCATTTAGAACCCTCCCATGCTTCCACGCTTCTTCGTCCATCTCTCTGCATACCTGAAACACAAGAGCCCCAAGACCCAGAAGGCCACTATCAAGAGACCTAGTGCGCCAATGGTGGAAAGGAACGATACTACTTCAGCGGCACCGCCAATGGCCAGCTCGCGTATTGTCATGATGGCGATTGTTGCCGGCAATGCATAGGCTGCTACTTGGGCAGCGCGAGGGAGCACCTGAATGGGGTAGCTCACCGGCGACAGAGCAAATACGACGTTGTCAATGAGCTCGGTGAGGACGCTAGGATCCTTGAACACGATGATAAGGCCGGCAATCATGAATCCGAAACCGAAGAGGGCCACTACCATCATCATGAGTACAAGTATGATTGGCACGATGGCTGTGACGGCGTAACCCACGCCAAAGATGATACATGATGTCCCGAGCATGATCAGTGCGGAGATCGAAGTTGATACAGTATCGCTGATTGCGGCTCCGATGAGGATACTTGTCCTCGGCACTGGTGCGACAAAGAGTGGTTCAAGGGTACCACTGAATTGCTCCCAGCGGAAGTTCTGACCGATGGACCAGATGGTCGTGTCCACGTACGTGTAGACAAACCAGCCAATGACTGCAAACGCAATGAAGTCCTCGAACCCGGAGATCTCTGTGAAGTGTACGCTGGAGCCTCCTCCAATAGCTACCATCATGAGGACATACGGTGCAAACCACATGAGCGGGAGGAACGCCCACACCAGTATGTTGGCGGGGTATCGCATTGCAATACGGAGGTTCTTCTCAGCAAAGACCCGTACGGCGTTCCAGTCGATTGTACGAGGTGTGAAGCCTACTATCTCAGAGCTGACTCCTGACTGGTTGTTGGGTGGGGCATCAGCCGACAATCTCTGCATCAGTCCTCAATCCTCCTTCCAGTCAGCTTTAGGAAGACGTCATCGAGGGTCGGCTCTTTCACCTCGAAGTGCTCTACCTTCAGGTTCTGGTCCTCGTGAAGTACATTGAGGATTCTGTGTGCCAGATCATAGCCATCCTGCGCTGTCACCACAAGTTCTGCGTGTCCATTCCTTGATGTCGATGAGGCTGACATCACTTCAGGCATTGCCTTGATGGGATTGATATCAGGGATTCCGACTACCCGGATATGGAGGCTGTCGTAGTTCCTCACATCCTCTTTCAGCTCGTGGGGTGTACCGAGACTCTTGATCTCTCCCTCGTTGATGAGGGCGATTTTGTCACAGAGCATGTCAGCCTCGTGCATGTAGTGCGTCGTCAGGAGGATTGTCTTGTGGCTTAGCTCCCGTTTGATGTGATTTCTCAGGTCCGTGGCGAATGTTGGGTCAAGGCCCTGCGTGGGCTCGTCCAAGAGCAGAACTTCCGGATCATGTAGTAGGGCTCGTGCAAAAACGATCTTCATACGCATCCCATGGCTGAGAGCCTCTGCCTTCTCGTCTGCTTTTTCCAGCAGACCCATCATCCCCAGGAGTTCATCTGCTCGTTCCTTGGCCTCACTCTGTGTCATGCGGTAGAGCTTGCCGAAGAAGACCAGGTTCTCTCTGGCAGAGAGCTTCCAGTAAATGCTGCGCTCATTTCCCTGGCAGACTCCGATGACTGCCCGAACATATTCTGGCTGCTTCAAGATATCATGGTCCAAAACACGTGCGGTACCTGATGTGGGGAGGACTAGAGTGGCAAGTGTCTTGACAAGTGTTGTCTTACCAGCCCCATTTGGTCCGAGAAGCCCGTACACATTGCCACGCGGAATATCAAGTGAGACTGACTTGAGAGCCTCTACCTCCTTCTTTGACGTAGGGATGACCACGGCTCTTCTCTTGACCGATACGAATGTCTTGGATAGTTTGTCTATTTCTACAGTGAGATTGTTCAATTCGGCATACCCTCCATGGTGTGATGGAGTTTGTTTATCAAAGGACTCAGAATCAAAGACCCGATGTCTGATCAGAACAAAGACTATTCTCAGGTCTCTCATGTCGGGTCTTATCAAAGCACATAGTGTTTGTCCGACATCTCAGGCACCACCTTTGCCTGCAGGGCAATCAGATATAAAAATTTCCACGGACGCGATTTCTGCGAATTGTGCTGATACAATGGGCTCTCTCCTGATTTGCTCTCCCGCAAGGCCTTGCGACGCTCTCCCCATCTCTATATAAGAGATGACACACTCAAGAATGAGAGTGAATTTGAATGGTGAACTATAGAAGAGTTGCGATATCTGTAGCACTTGGTGCGGTCTTAGGAGTGTTCTGCATCATCGGTGTCGGCGGAAGAATACCGGGTGGCTATCTAGGCAACATGATATACTTGATTGGTATGTGGTACAATCGTGTCATAATGGGGCTCCTTATCGGCTTTGTGGATGATGTGACATTCGTTGGCAAGAAGAACGGCTTGGGGAACTCGTTGGTCAGAGGTCTCATATTCGGAATCCTTGTTTCGAGTGCGATATTCCTCTCGACAGAATTTAGGGACCTTCCCAGTCTGTTTGCTGGATTTGCATATGGCATCATCATCGACGGAGTTGCTACTCGTCTGACTGCTACTGAAGACTAGCATCTCAGAAGACCGCATCGTGCCTATCGATAAGGTATTAGGTTACCAATCACGAACGCAGCAGTACAATGCAGCTAGTTACCTCAGTCGTTCTCGGTGCTCTAGCTGGGCTCCTCGGCTCAGCACTCTATGCAGGTTCGGTTGTCATCTATCGATCTCAAGCTGAGGAAATGTCTGCATTAGTCGTCAGCGCTACCAAGATGTTCGTGGCTCTCCCTTTCATGGCGGTTCTTGTCCTTCTAGGACCCGGTCCAACGCTTCTCACCTTCCCTGTGGAAACCATAATCTTTCTGGCCCTATCCATCATACTTGGTGCAGTCGTTGGGGATACTCTCTATCTAATTGCTCAAGAGAGAATCGGAGTGAGTTACGCATTTCCAATTGCTATGTCCTTTCCCATTATCACGTACTTCCTAGCTATGTTATTTCTCGGGGAGCCCTTCTTGCTTTCTCGTCTCGCGGGAGTCGTTATCTCAGTAGCAGGTGTTGTAACCATATCTCGAGAACGACAGACCAGCCAGAGGAATCAGATGAAGGAGTTCGATGCACTTGGAGTTGGTCTGGCATTGATTACTGCTCTTCTCTACGCTGCAGGAGCGGTCATATTGCAGGTTGGTGTGACCGATGCTGACCCGATTTCCACTAACTTTGTTCGGGTACTCTTTGGTTCTGTCGCGTTTGTCCCAATGCTGGGAGCTGCCTTTGGACGAGGAATGAAACGGCCAACAGGGCGGGCTTTGAAGGCAGTCGTTGTCGCCGGCTTCTTCGGTATGGCTATCGGATCACTACTGTATGTGACATCTGTGAAACTGGCAGGTGCCACAATTACTTCCGTGGTTGGATCAACCGCTCCGCTGTTCGCAGTTCCTATTTCAGTATTCCACCTCAAAGAAGAAGTCACAAAGAAGACTCTCTTGGGGGTTATCACTACGGTTCTTGGGGTCATTCTTGTAGTGATGGGTTTCTAGTACAGGTCGTTCGAGCTGGGTTTCCTTCGTGACTTGGTCGGCTAGTCTTTTTTGGGACTGCTAACTGGAATGTATATCAGGAATCTCGCACCTTGGTTAGGGGTACCCTTCACCCTATCCTTCAACTCGATTCGACCTCCATACTTCTCGACAATCTGGTTGGCCTGATGGAGCCCGAGACCTCCGAACCTACGAGCATTGTTGAGAAGACTCTTCTTCCCCGAGTCCGCAATGCCAGGTCCGTTATCTGCGATACTTACTACAAACTCATCTCCTTGTTTCTCCAAATCCACCCATACCCTCTTCTCAGGTTTGGGGTTATGCTCTACGGCGTTGGTAAGGATGTTCGTTATTAGAAGTCCGAGAAAGCCGTCTGCTAGGACGGTTGCCCGCTCTACACGATAGTCGGTTTCAAAGGAAACATCCCTCATGCGACCGGAAAGTGCTCTGACACACTCGGAGATGGATTCTTTCAGGTCTCTCTCAGCCAAAGGCATGTTCATGAGTTGCTCTGTCGCGCGGACATCTTCAATCATTCGTGAGCACCTCTGCACTGACTCGCCAATGACCTCGAAGAGCGAGTCCTTGATCTGGTCCTCCGTCGCAGTTCTGAGTAATGCGGCACTACTCATGATTACCTGCATCTGGTTTCGGATATCATGGCTCATCAGATCGAGATAGAGGTCTGCGCGGTCTTCAGCTGATCTGATATCTCTCTCTGCGTCCTTCTTCTCCGTCACATCAACAAGAACAGTCTGGATGGCGGGTTCTCCCTCATATTCTATCCGGCCCGCGAAGCTCTCAACCCATCTAATAGACCCGTCTTTGCGAATCAGACGATACTCATACCTCGGCACTATCGGTCTTCCAGCTTCACGGTCCATGATTCTCTGTCTAAGAACCTCTCGGTCTTCCGGATGGAAGAGCCCCCAGACCTCCTCAATGCTCATCCTAAGAAGTTCATCCACAGTATACCCTACCATCTCAGCAAACGCATTGTTTACGTAGGCTAGACCATCATCCGTAAGAATAGTAAGTCCCTGTAGACTGTGTTCTGCAAGCGTCCGATATTTCTGCTCAGACTTGCGTATGGCCTTGTCTTGTTCCCAGCGGTCAGTGATATCCTGATAGGTACCGAGAACCCCGATAACATTGCCGTCATCGTCATGGAGTGGTAGTTTGTTTGTTTCGAGTTTTCTAACAGAGCCGTCTGCCCAGTGAGCCGACTCAACAATCCCAACTTCAGATGAGTTTGTTTCTATGACTCTTTTGTCAACTTCACGGAAGTAGTCAGCTTCATCGCGAGTCCAAGCCAGGTCATAGTCCGTCTTGCCCACCACCTCACCTGGTGAAGAAACGCCTGCGGCCTCTGCAAAATTCTCATTGCAGCCGAGATACACCCCGTCACGGTCTTTCCAGAATACATTCTGCGGTATGTTATCAAGGATTACCTGAAGCATATGTTGCGACTCACGAAGTTGACGTTCGGCATCCTTCTTCTCCGTGACATCAATTACGAGTACTTGTGTCGCTCTTTTGCCTTCGAATTCTATCACACTTGAGAATGCCTCCACCCAGCGAATCTCTCCGTCGGGCCGAATGAATCGATACTGATACGGGGTGGGCGAGGGCTCTCCCTTCTTTCGCTTCTCTGCTAGCTCTAGGAGATATGCTCTGTCATCCGGATGGACTATATCCCAGGCCTCGTTGGGAGACATGGCCATGATTTCGTCTGGGGATCGTCCTACAATCTCCCCAAAGGCAGGATTGACGTAGGCATATCGCTCGTCTTGAATGATTGTGAGTCCCTGCAGGCTCTCCTCAGCAAGCGTTCTGTATTTCTTGTCGGACTTCCTGCGTTCTCTCTCGGCCTTCCTGAGGTCTGTGATATCTGTGAGAACTCCAAAGGTACCAACGAATTTGCCCTCTTCATTCCTCAATTCTCGAGGTGTGACGAGGGCGTGGATGATATCACCGTTCTTGGAAACCATCTTGACTTCGAACCGTTTGACCTCTCCTCTTCGACGGCGCCTGATATACTCCTGAGTCTCTTTGTGTTGACTCTGCTCCACAAACTCGAGTATATGATGCCCTATGACCTCATCCTCATCATACCCGAGAATGTCGTAGAAGCGATCATTGACATATTCGATTACGTAGTCCTCGTCACCCTGGATCACGGCCTCATTCATTGTGTCTATGAGCTGTTTGTATCTTCTCTCGCTCTGGCGTATCATCTTCTGGGCTTTTCGGTAACCAGTTATGTCTGTGATGACTGCATAACTTCCGTAGTAGTTACCGTCCCAGTCCAGGATTGGGGTCGCGGATACAATCGTGGGGACTCTCTCACCAGTCCAGTGTATCCATGTGAGCTCATACTGGGAGGATACGCCCCTCCTTCGTTTCTCCTGTATCTTTGTGACCTTCTTCCACTCTTCTTCTGGGAGAAAGGTCCTGAGCGATCGACCGGTGATCTCGTCGGCTGGATGCCCAATAAGCTCGACAAAACTGCGGTTGACATAGGTGATTTCTTCATTCTCATCCAC
>SDNO01000273.1 GCA_004524435.1 Candidatus Thorarchaeota archaeon
CAGAGTATGATAGCAAGCGAGCTGGCAAAGAACATCCCCGTCCAAGCCAGAAGGACAAGTTGGCCTCTGGTCGCAGGCACTCCTTCAGCATCAGTCGTTTCAGATTCCTTTGCTGGCGTACAACTCCTCTCCTTCTTTGGATGTCAACCCTGCCGGTGTGCGTTCTGTGGGCACATAGGGGGGCCTGACACTGAGAATCCTATCTGGATATGAAGCAACGTGAATTGCTGATTTCCGATATAAACCTGCTTAGAGATTCCCTTCGGTGTTTCACTGAGAGTCGCCATGTATGCAACTGCAGATGGTTAATACAATCTTGGACGCCTCATCCGCAAGAGTGAAACAGGTCTGTTGTCTTGTATGGATGTGACAGGTATCAAGAAAGGACTGACAATCGGGACAAGCGGTTGGTCATATGCCGATGATGACGGATGGAAGGGGATATTCTATCGCTCGTCGACTTCGATGCTCAAGCAATACCTGTCCTACTTCGATACTGCCGAGATCAACTCAACCTTCTATGCCCTACCTCAGCCGAAGTTCATCAGATATTTGGTGGAGTCAGTTCCCGACGGTAAGTTCTTCACAGCCAAGCTTCCTCGCAAAGTGACCCATGATACCCGCCTCCGTCTTGCTGGAGAGGGTGGTGACACCCTCACAAGGTTCCACGAGCTGATGCGTCCAGCAAAGGACAAAATCTTGGTGCTCTTGATACAGCTTCCTCCTTGGAAGATGTCTTCCATGGGATCGCTTGAGCAGTTCTTCACGGCTCTTGATACAGATTTCCGTTATGCAATCGAATTCCGTGATAAGAGCTGGTTGAAGGAATCTACTTGGAATCTGCTTGAGGACTATGGTATTGCCCACGTTGTTGTTGACGAACCTAAGTTACCTGTAGACCTGCGAGTCACGACTGACTTCTCATATATCAGGTGGCACGGTCATGGAGAGAAACCTTGGTATCGGTATCTGTATGACGTTGATGAATTGGAGGAGTGGGTTCCCCGAGTGCGTGCGCTGGAGAACCAGACTGAGAGCGTGCTAGGCTACTTCAACAATCACTTCCATGGCAACGCGCCGCTCAACGCCCTTCAGATGCTGTCACTAATCGGCCAGACCAACCCTAAACAGGAGATGAAGCTGGAGAGTATGCTGGCTAAGAAACGGGTGAGACAGACTTCGCTCGAGGACTTCTGATCTTAATACCTCGAACAGGACACTAAACGTGGCAGTACGTATCCTGACTGTCATGAGCTATCTGTCCGTCTATCACTTGTGGTACGTCTGCTGAGGGTATGAGTTGTTTCGGGCGTTGTGCAACGAGGATAAGCGGTGCAGAAGTCATATAACATCAAGAGACCATATGAGTATCTTGACAGGGTGTTTCGTATGGAAACGTCGAAGGAGGAACCAGGGGAATTAGAACGGCAGATTACTCCACATTTGATGTTTGCGTTCACCCCTGCATTGTTCGCTATCACTGGCCTTTTCATGTTCTTGGCTACCCTCTTCCCGTTGGTTGGTGCCTATAACTACCTTCGAGGTGTGCCGTCCCCATTGGACCAGGCAATCCTTGCGTTGCTCGGATCTGACCTGTCTCGACTGGCCCTTCTAGTCCTGAGCATTGTTGGACTGCTGGTGGGACTGTATCTGTCTGGATTCGCAACGGAGAAGCTCACACTCTTGAAGAGAGATGGGGTTATTGGGCTCAGCAGACCGATGTACTTGTTCCTCTTCTCACTGTGGTGGACCGTACCCGTGTGTTTCTTCAGCATCACTTCGTTGTACGAGAGTCACGTATACGGAATGACGAGTCATTTCACCTCTGCGCTCGGATTCTCTATGCTGGGAGGTTACCAAATCGGTTTTTCCATGCCCGTCCTAGCTAGATACATCCGCCTTGTCCTGTATTCTAGGTCCGTCCACTCTCAGGTTCTGCTTGAATGTCATCGGAGTGGGACTGGAATCATCCGGCCCGTTAAGGACTTGACCCTAAGAATAACGCCTCAGAATTCCAATCCATGAAACGTGCCGATCCGAGTCTAGATCTCTCTAAATGTGGCCGCGAGTGTACATCTGTCCACTTGGGAATGGGTTCCATACTGTTCCAAGGGATTGCAGATGGAGTTAGCTTTCACCAGTCCTCTGTGAAACCTTATTTGGCTAGAATCAGTATAGGGCCTGTATTGAGGAATTGGATGTGGACTCTCTTAGAGCACTGAACTGGGTCATATCTCTCTGTGGCATTGTGATAATGTTCGCCTCGGCACACGTGGGACGGATGTTGGCTTTTCAACCAGGGGAGGACCAGACTCCTCTCATGCTTCTCATGGCTGCGCTCTCAATTGTTGCCCTAGTGGGCGCCTTCGGACGGACAAGGGAGGAGAGTGATATGCCTCGATACGAACGTCAGACGAAGATGGTGGTGTTCTCCGCAGCCGTTACGCTTCTCCTTATTCTTCTTGTCCTACTTGGTTTTCTGCCGTTTGGAATGGATCCTGCAGTTCCTTTCCTTTTTGTGATTCCCGTTCCGGCCCTTGTCATGGTACTGATTCTGCCCATCGAAGTTATCTGGCGCATGCAGGAGGCTTACATCGACCGGCTAGCGGACGAGGTGCTCAAGCGAATTGAGGAGCGGCAATCGGAGTAACATGACATCATGTCCTTCAATTGCCAGAAGCAACCCCTGACACTACAGGATTAAAAAGACGCGAACTGGACAAGAAGGAGCCGAGGTCGCACATTATAAGTGCGAGATGGTTGGTAGATGGTTGCAGGGCGGTTGCTTTGCGATGACAAACCCAAGGAAAGAGCATCTCAAGATTATCTCCGATCCAAGCGATGAAGAGCTCCGGGAGTTCGAGGAGGGCTTTGAATCCTACAATCTGGAGATGACAGATGGCGAGTACAACAGCCCTGAAGAATGGCTCAGTTTAGTGCTCAGAGACTATGACGGGAATATAGTTGGGGGTATTCTGACCAGTACCATCTATTGGGTTCAGTATCTCGAGGTCCTCTGGGTAGATGAGAGATACCGCGGACAGGGCTACGGAAAGGATCTTACTGATGAAGCCCAGAGGCTGGCTAAGGAACAGGGGTGTCTTGCATCCCAGACCTACACGTTCTCATGGCAAGGCGGGGCTTTCTATCAGGCGGTGGGGTACGACCTCATCGCAACCTACGATGGATATGTTGAGGGGATAACCGAGCTCATCCTTAGCAAGCGTCTTGACAAC
>SDNO01000274.1 GCA_004524435.1 Candidatus Thorarchaeota archaeon
CCTTGTTGGCTTGCTCACTCCAACCGAGGGTGAAGCCCATGTGCTTGGAGAGAATGTCGAGGACAATATCGACTACATCCGTCAGCGAGTGGCACTGCTGCCCCAAGAGGCCGGTATCTATGAGCGACTGACCGCCCGAGAGAATCTTGTCTACTACGGCGGCCTCTACGGGATTCCAGAGGAGAAGCTGAACAAGAGAGCGGACAGGCTCTTAGACATCGTTGGTCTGAGGGACCGGGAGGATCATCAGGTCAAGGGATTCAGCGGTGGCATGAAGCGGAAGGTCTTGGTAGCCCGAGCCCTTATCATCGAGCCGGAAGTCATCTTCCTAGACGAACCGACAACAGGCGTTGACACTATCGGTGCCCGTGTTGTTCGGAACCTGCTGAAGAAACTGAGCTCGGAAGAGAATAGGACCATCATACTCACCACTCATGATCTGAATGAGGTCTCAGAGTTGTGCGATCGTGTGGGCATTCTCAATGAAGGGCTCCTTGCTGCGATTGGGAGACCCGGTGAACTCGAGGACAAGTTCCGAGCAGCGAATCTGGAGGAGGTCTTTACAGGTCTTGTGACCGGAGAGGGAATCTACGAGGAATAGAAGGAGGATGACATAGAATGGCTCAACCAAAGACCAGATTGCTGGACAGCAAGACCATCTGGATGCTGAAGAAGGAAGTGAAGTCGGTCCTTCGATCGCGATGGCTGTTGCTGGGCTTCATGATCAGTCCACTCTTTGCGTGGCTCTTTCAGGGCGCCTTTCTCTCGTTCATCGTGGCACAGACCAGCGAGGAGCCCGAGATGGTCTACATCACACTGGAAGATGATGGCAGCTGGGGTCAGACACTCTACAATGAGATTGCTGCAAACAAAAGCGAGCTACTGATTGACCCACTGGTCGATGTGACAAAGAACTACGGACAGCAACTGGTCAACAATCGTTCGTTATCTGTATGGGTCCTGATACCTGAGAACTTCACGCAGCAGCTAGAAGTCAACAACCGTAGCACACTTGTCATATGGGTCAATACTGGAAATATCAGAGCCACAGCCGCTGCCCAGAGACTGGATGCTTTTGCCAAGGAAGTGATCAATGAAATCCAGATCATCCGCGACTTGCAGGTCAACTGGTACACAATCGCACCGGAGGCGACCTACGGACACCAGCTGGCCATCTTCTTGGTCATGCTCACATCCGTGCTCGCACCTGCGCCTTACGTGAGTCAGTCCTTCGCCGGCGAACGTGAGAAACATACGCTGGAGGCCCTCCTTGTGGTCCCCATGAGCCGAGTGAAGATTCTCGCGTCGAAGCTGGTAGCAGGTCTCCTGCTCACCATGATATACTCGTTCTTCACCATTGTCGGCATACTCGCGTATAACTGGTCCATCATCTTCAGGGCTGCACCCCTCCCACCCAGTGCAGCAGAGTACTACATCAATCTCTACACCGTGGAGACCGCAACGATTCCCCTAATCTTCTTCTGCCAGTTTCTGGTGCTACTCTGCGCCATTGGCATTGGAGTTGTGATATCCTGCCTCGCAAAGGACCAGGCCACGGCTGAGTCGATCAACAATCTCATTTTGCTCGTGCCCACGATGGTCATCGGCATACTTGGCTTCACCGGGAGCATCCTGCAGTACGGCGGCATCTTCGGGCTCTTCGTGCTCTCGATCCCCTTCAGCCATGCAATCATCTTCCTGAACGGGGTTCTCTCAGGAGCCGCTACCCCGTTGAGTCTGCTCGGGAATGTCTTCTACCTCCTGATCTTCACCATCGTCACGCTGGTGATTGGGGCAAAGCTCTTCGAACGAGAGGCAATCATTGCATAGATGAACGATTATGCAGTAGGGTATTCTACAGAAGAGCGGGAAATAGTCTTGTTCTGTTACCGACCCAGAGCCCGTGTGCATGAACAGTGGCATCCAGAGGCCGTCTGAGCCAAGAATTCGGGACTATGCCAGACGGGTCCCACCATTATATACTCCCACTGGAAGAACCTATACAGTAATTGAGGGTCTGGTAGACGTTCGAGGGGGACCTTTCCCCTTCACCTCTTTCTCCACGAATAAGGTTATGAGAGGCGCTGCTTCCGCTATTCAGGGGCATCTGCGTGACGAATGGTCGAGAAGATAACATCTCGCCAAAGGACCTTAGGGAACAATGGAATCTATACCAAGAGATTGCGGCCCAAGGATTTGGACTGACTGTTAGAGACGTGTCAGAGCCAGACGACTACCGAAGATACTCTGAAGATGCTGCTTATGACTCGGGTCTCAATATTGCCACAGTGTTCGTGGAGAAGGCACTCCCGGAAGTAGCGGATTCACGTCCACTGAAGGAATTGCTGGCTGAGGGACTGACGAAGATTGCAGAGCTCCGAAGTAGGGGCGAAGCGACTCAAGGAGGATCATCCCCGTTTGCGGTGGCCTTTCGGATTGCAGGAGAATCGGGGCTGCACTTCCTCAGACATGAGATACTCGAACTCGGTTCTCTGCCGGATGTGTCCAGAGAAGATGCCAGCTACCTGCTATTCAGTGCTTTGGCCACTCTCACACCTGCACTCGATGAAGACGAGATATGGCTGACTGACAGGCTCATCACAAAGCAAGATGCCACTCTCACTGATATCTCTGAGAACCTCGAGTTCACAGTGAAGTGGGTGTCAAAGAAGACGAACGAACTCCTGAACCGTTGCATTCTCACTCTAGAACGGGATGTTGCGCCGTATAGGCTCGATGTCAGAACCATACTCCTACTTGTGGAGAGACCGACCAAAGAGGTCCGAGAATCAATTGCTCCGGCGCTGGTCGATTGGGACTACTACGTCGGCCATGACCGTATTCTCACAGGGCAGTGGAGTGAAATCATCGAGCTCCAATTACCAAGTTGTCTGAGGAATATACAGTCATTGGCCAAAGTAAGGAGGGCTCTGGCACATGCAGGAATATCGACGAGATTGGTGGATATTGGGGCCTACGGAGTACATCACTGCTTGGACTTCTATTCACCCTCTGATGCAGAATGGGCCATTCCCTGGGATCTCATGCGGATTGACCTGGATAGAATCCGGGATGATAATCTTGGACAGGCGGTTCCAGCGGTCCATGAACCACTGCAGCCCACGAAATCTGTCATAACCGACCTGGACCTCCAAATCGTGAATCTCTACAATCAAGGAATATCCACCATATCGCAGATTCGCGAAGCCCTGCATCGAGGGCAACACACCGTGGC
>SDNO01000066.1 GCA_004524435.1 Candidatus Thorarchaeota archaeon
ATTGATGTGAAGGACTTTGGTGTCATCTATGCAGGTGCCCAGAAGAATATCGGACCAGCAGGTGCGACTCTTGTTATTGTCCGAGAGGATCTCTTGGATCGGGTCCCCGAAGATAGCCCAACTCTTCTGAAATGGAAGACTGAAGCTGCAAAGAACTCGTTGTTCCACACACCTCCGGTATTCGCAATCTATGTGGCTAAGCTGGTCATGGACCATTTCAAGGAGATAGGCGGCGTTCCGGAACTGGAAAAGAGAGCAAAAGAGCGATCCAAATACCTCTATGATGTGATAGATGAATCTGACGGCTTCTATAAGGGTCACGCACGGGAAGACTCACGTTCACTGATGAACGTAACCTTCAATCTCCCGACAGAGGAACTGGAGAAAAAGTGTGTTGAAGAGGCCACAGAAGAGGGCTTCATTGGGGTCAAGGGTCATCGCTCCGTTGGCGGTATGAGAGCCTCCATCTACAATGCTATGAGTGTAGACGGAGCCAAGAAGCTCGCGGAATTCATGAGAGAATTCCAAGAAGACAATCAGTAGCTTACTTCAGCGGGGGTGCAATCCTCCGCTCTCCGCTCTTTTTTCGGAATCGGGGAAACATGACCTTCTAAGTTGCCTTTCGTTTTCGAATGAACTCGGCCACCGCTTCTTCAAGCAAGTCCTGCATTTCGTCTACAGCGTCCTTGTCAAGAACCCCACGGTATGTCCGTTGCATCATGGTCCCATCAGCGTTAACGTCAACGTTTCTCATGCCTCTGCCCTCAAAGAAGGTCTTGAGTGTGGAGGCAATCGGAATCAAGACACCGCCAGGCAGCTTGCTTGCAAGCAACTCTTCACAACAGGAACAGTCCAAGAACAGGATTGTGTTCTCACGATCCACATAGACCTCTACAGGTATCTTCCTGCCGGAACCAAGTACTCTGCTCAGGGTTCCGCCTTCCAATTTAAGGTCAAATGTACTGAGTTGCTTCATTTTCAAGGACACTACCTCTATCCAGTTCATGAAGGGGATAAGTCTTACTGAAATGGCCTAGCTTCGTTTCCTGTTATATAGAAATGCCAGAATGATGAGTCCCAGTATCAATGCTAGCATCAACGCTAATGTCAGGTATTCGGGGCTTGTTGGTGTCGTTGTTGTGCTCGTACTTGTAGAAGTGCTGGTGGTTGTTGTCGTGGTACTCGTCGAAGTTGTGGTAGTGGTTGTCCCCTGTTGGACTGTATAGGAGTAGTCGGAGGATACAGCCCAATTACCTAGGATATCCTTTGCATAGATTCGGTAGGTGACCTCGGTCCCACCAGGAAGTCCCGGGATTATGCCAGAGTACTCATCGTTGGAGCCACTCATGGTTAGATTAGTCCAAGAAGACCCGTTGTAGTAGGATAGAATGACTAGATCCACGTCAGTGTCATCAGTCACCATCACTGCAATATTCACTTGCTCATTGGCATCTACACTGCTAGGATCCCGAGTAGGTGTCCCTATGTCAGGGGGGTTCTGCTCCGCCTCGATGGTTGTGTAGTTGAAACCCATCGTGATATTCGTATTCCCTGCCGTGTCGTTAGCGAAAATGTGATAGACTACATCCGTGTCCAGGGGCTGACCAGGTATCACGCCAGAATAGACAGCCCCATCGAGCGCCATCAAGGTTTCCGTGTAAGAGAGCCAGAGATTCGTTGTCCAGTTCAGAATCACCTTATCGACCCCGGAAGAACCAGTTGGCTCAATCACATCGATGGTAACAAGTACATCCTGCCCCGCTCCTGGGGTTGTGGCGTTTCTCCAGTGGTCCTGCAGCTGTGGTGACACAGAGTCTCCAATCGAGAACATGTCCACAACGGTCTCAATATCATTTCCTGCGGAATCATTCGCGTACACTGTGAAGCTCACAGTGTCACTATACACAAAGGGTCCAATTGCTGCTGTGTAATTGCCGCTTGGTTGCTCGCTCATCAAGACATAGTCTGGATCGGTCCATCCACCTATCTCATACTTGCAGAAGACAGATGAGAGGAGCGCATTGTCTGTCACATTCGCTTCGACCTCGACAAACTCGCCGTACTCAACATCGACAGGGTGACGACCGACTGAGATTACCGTGGGTGGAGTGATATCAATTGCAGTGACGGCTGCAAAGACGTCGAGCTTACCATACCCCCAGACACTATTAGGCACATCACCAGTGTAGGTGTCGTTGCGGGCAGTGTTCTTGATGATGTCGTTCGCCTGTGAGCCTACGGTCGAATCCACCTGGAGCATCAGTGCAGCACAACCGGCCACGTGAGGACCAGAGGCGGATGTTCCACTGAACAGTCTATAGCTACCGAACTGTTGGCCAAAGGGCAACACACCATAGCCGTTATACCAATTGCTCCAGCCCGACGCGTTGGAGTAGTCTGTGATAACATCATATCCACCGGGTGCAGCAATGCCTTGCTTGGGAGTTCCGTCAATCCTCGGCCCTATCGAGGAGAAACTCGCAATATCTCCGATTGTCTCTGGACTCACAAGACCCCTTGTTCTGTAACTGGCGACACTAAGGGCCGAATCTGCCGTGGAAGGCCATGTTATGTGATAGTCATTAGACACATCGGTCATCCAGATGGCCCCGCCAGTCCATGAGGTCTTGTCATCGGAAATGTAACACTGGAATGAGGTGGATTGGGGAGTTGTAACATTCACTTGGTGATACGGAGGCGCAACTCCAGGAGCAGTGTGGGGAATCCCAACTGTCGGTGCGTAGATGTGAATACCCAGCATCTTCGTTGCTCTTGAGGATGTACTGACGAAAGACTCGATAATCAACTGATTCGCTCCAAAGACAATCGGAGGCTCAGCGACGAACTGAAGATAGCCGGTACCGGGATGCAGATAAACCGTCAGTGCAGGAGGGCCGCCCCATGCACCCATGTTCATGATGACACTGAAGTTGCATGCAGCAAAGTCTGTTTCATTGATAGATAGCATCGTAATGTATACGTCTTCAATATGGGGGTCTTGATTGGGAACATGGAAATCAACCTGTCGCGGCGTGTCAGCCGCAGCATGGAATAGGGCGTGTTTGTCCTTGCCCCCAAGGTTTCCACTTGGTGAGATTACAGGTATGCCATCGGCGACAATGTCATCTATCAAGGATTCCGCATCTGAGCTTCCATCTAGGTACTGATAGGTCCAAGAGCCAAACTCGGTCAGGACAACATCAGCCCCATGGTCCCATGCATACTGCAGGGCGTAGGTCACATTTACCGTCGTACCCGTTGCTCCAAGAGTCTTTAGCATCATCAGCTCTGCACTTGGAGCCACACCCACGTATTTTCTGAATCCAAGCTGCCCCCCTAGCGCAATCCCTGCCACGGCCGTACCATGACCATCGGCGTCCTCGTGGGAACTCTGTGTTAGATTCGCACCCATCCAGACCCGAGGATTGCCCGAACCATCTCCCTCGACGATATACTTCGTCTTTGGAGTGGTAAGCATCACTAACTTCTCTCCCAAATCCAAATGGTCATTGCTATTTGTGTCATTCACTACGAAGAAGGGTTCCCCTATCTGCGGAATTCCGTCAGAAGTGATATTGTCAGCCCATATCCATTCGGTGGTAGTATTGAAGGTGCCGTCTGCATCAAAATCAAGGTAGTACAGAGTTTCATCGGCCGTTCCAGACCCGTCGGCATTGAGATCGATGACGTCAGACCCGTTCGACGGTACCGCGTCAGGAACTCCCAAGTCAAGCCAGTCATAGGTGATGTTCCCGGGGAACCACAGGTCTGGGTGAGTCCAGTCCACACCGGAGTCCAGATCGGCTATTAGGATGTTCTCACCCGTCACGTTGTTGCCGAGCTTATCTAATATATTCCATGCATCATCAGCACTGATCTCGGGAATCGATACATCTCGGGCAAGATTCAGATAGCGGGGACGCTCATTCGTCGAGTCAACTTCAATCTGACCTTCATCGGGAGAGAGCAGACCATCAAAGGTTGATGGAACAATGAGTGCAATAGAAAGAATCACGCTTAGGAAGAAGAACAGCTGCATAGTTCTCTTCAATCAATACATCTCCTTGGTGGTAATATCTTACAGCGACGGCGCAAGTCGTTGTACAACCCAATACTACGATTCAATCCCTATTTAATCTATTCAGACTCCTCAGGTAGCACTTCTCCATGCTTGAGATTAACAGGACTCACATCCGCCTCAGGAGTGTTGGTGCTTATCTTGGCGTAGAAGTCGGGCTCTTCGTCATCTCTTGTCACTTTCTGGCCTTCGTATAGGGAACTGCCGCCGCTGGCTAGATATGCAACACAAATGCAGATGATGAGAGGTATTAGCAGGTCAAACGAGTGGCTGATTTCAAGCAACAGAACCGTGGTAGCGACAGGCGTATTCGTTGTCGCAGCAAGAACAGAACCCATTCCGAGAAACATGAATGCGGGAACCTCGCCGGGAAAGAACACCATCCCAAAGACAGAACCGAGCATCGCGCCAACAAATAGTGACGAGGCCAGAACACCGCCAGAGATTCTTCCTCCAACTACAAATGAAGAGCCGAAGAGCTTCCCAAAGAGAAGAAGCAGAATCGCAAGCATGGGTACGTTCGCTGAGGCGACATAAGAGATGACCTCATAGCCAAGACCTGCCACGGTCAACTCAGGTTCAAGGAGAGCACCGGTCAGGAGAATGATCAGACAGGCTAGAAGAGAGCCCACAATCGGGTCGCTCCAGTCCGGCAGGTGTCTTCTGAACAGATTTCGGGTCGACAAGAGAGAAACCGAGAAGAGTACAGATATGGCAGCACACACAAGACCGAAGACAAGAAGAAAGGGCACATACACCAAGCTGAATTCGAAGGCTGTCTCGAAGTCAAGCAACGGTCTGAGACCCATTATGAGAGTGAATGTGAGATACGACGCGATTGCTGAGAGTGTGAACGGAACGAAATAGCCGAGTCGAGCATCGCGTCGGTACGGCGATTCTGAAGCAAACAGTGCTCCACCGAGTGGGGCCTTGTAGATACCAGCTGTACAGGCAGCAGAACCCATCATTATGAAGACGCGTAGGTGAGAGTCTTCGTGATACCCCAGCCTTCGACCGAGGAAATTCCCGACAGCAGCACCGATGAGAACAGCTGGACCTTCTCGACCCACGGGATTTCCTGTCCCGATGGAAACAGATGTTGCAACCATCTTCGTCACAGAAGTGCGAGGATGGAGATGACTAGGATTATGCGTCAGCTCTATCGCCTTTGATATGCCACTTCCCTCAATCTCCCTTGCCCCGCCGTATATGAGCAATCCCGAGAATAGACCGCCGATAAGAGGAGCTATGAACGTAGGTATGATCGAGAAGGCAAGAATCGAGAGCTCAATGAGGACTTGAAATGCCACCATGAAGAGCCCGCAGACCACCCCAATCAAAAGCGCAGCGGGTACGTAGAGTCGATAGAAATGGGTGAAGTGTGAGAAATGGAAGAGCTCTCTTAGAGATTGAATCGGTCCACCGATATTGGCATCTTTTTGTTGAGAGCCCACCAGCAGTTCAGCCTCGGTCTACGCAATGCGGAATCTCTTTTAACACAATCTGGGCTAAGCATCTAAGTGGTTCTCCTATCCATCATGAGGTCACAGAAATGAACGACAAGGGTCCTGAAGAATCGCTGTCTATTGAGGAGGTTCAGGACCGTCTGGATGAAATCTCATCACGACTTGCTCGAGTTGAGAAACTCATTGAGAGAATTGGACCGGGCATCGAAGAAGTAAGCGAGTCAGCCAAAGTCATCAGAGAAGGCTTTGAGTTCTATGACGGCATGGTCAAACTCATGTCGAAGTTCACAAAGGCAGAAAGGCTTGAGTCGAGATTCGGAGATCTGAAGAAGGACGATATTAGCTGGGCAATAATCAAGACACTGGATACTAGTCGGCCACTGAATATCAGTCAACTCACATCAGCTGTTCGGGGAGAACGAGGCACCGCCTCAAGACGGATTGTCAGGGAACGCGTGAATGAACTGGTGGAGCGGGGTGTACTTGTTGTTGTTGACAACGAAGATGATCGAGCCCGATACTTCGCCCTATCGAAAAGCTGATGACGTCTTTCACGTCAATTCGTCGGATAGAGTTTGGATGGCAAAACGGTCAGATAGAAAGCCGAGTTTTGGTCACTTCTGCCCACCAGCTCTATATTCGGTGACCATCCATACTTCTACGTGGTGAACAATTTGAGTAACGAAGAAACACCTCACAAGAAACGAAGCTCCCATGTCGAGGACGCTGAAGAGATTCGCGAAGTCTTTGGTGCACTGAATGAAGCCATCCCAAAGCTCATCTCTGGGCTGATAGGAAGTCTGTATAGCCCCGAATCTGCTGGTAACGTGGCAACAGCCATAGGACGCTTCTACACCAAGTTGATAGAGGAGGGCATACCCAAGGAGGTAGCTCTCAAGATGACAGAGAACTACGTCAGCGCACTGGATTTCAAGAAGATCATGAGCATAGCTTCAGATGGAGCCAAGGGTGGTGGCGACATCCGGATAGAGATCGATGAGGATGAAGAGGAATAGACATGGTAGCACGTTTGATCTGGAACGCAGTATCTGGCGGGACAAAGTTGCTTGTCAAGTCATACTGGGCAGTCAGGCGAGCTAAAGGGCGAGTGAAGAAGAGCAAGAAGGACTTCTGCAGAATTCTGACTCAAGCAGGTCTGCCGAAAGAGGCTGCGGAACGACTAGCAGATACCTACGCCGCACCGGGTTTGGAAGTATTGTCGGTCAGGAAGATGATAGAGCTGGCCAGAGAGTTCGACTAGATGGGAACAGGATAGCACCTTTCGGTCCATCCCTGTTGCCCGCATCACTCTGTTTCTTTTGCGAAAGTTTAACTTCTTCCCCCTTCAATAGGAACTGAAAGCTCAATCTAATAGAGGAGAGAGAGTTGGCCAAAGCAGATATCGTTTCTTATCATGACAAAGAGAACTACCCGAGTCACACCGGCGCTGTTGCAGCAGTCATTGTAGTCATTGGTGGTTTCATAGCCTATGGCACTTATTCCCTTATCCAGCTGTGGAATCAATACGGCCAAGACATACTTGATGCAATACAGACATCGGGGCTACCTGATTTTCTTACTGCGAATATCTACACCATCGGAGGTATCTTCGGGGCACTCATAGTCCTGAGCCTCCTATTGGCGGTAGGCGCATCAGCACTAGCTAACCGACTTGGAGGAACCCTGATCTACCTCGGAGCAGTGTTCATGAATGTAATCACCTGGCTTGCACCTGTGGCGTTACTTGTGGCATCTGGATTCAACTTCGGAATACTTGCCTCCTCTTGGCCAGTGATGCTACCGGGGCTCTTCACGCTGTTCATGACCATCCTGCTGTTCACGGTCTACAGAGATCGAGTGCGGCGGGCCGGTGAAATCATCAAACTGACAGGAAGGGTCTGTCTTGACGAGAAGGGTGTGTTCATTCCACCACTCGTGACCATGTTCTTCACGTTGATTTCAGCACTGATGTTCGGCGCCATCATCTTCCAATTCACGCCAATGGATGTCTTGATTGGCAACGCAGAGTGGACTCTCGAGACCGCAGCCCCGGTGGGTATAGGCGTTGTACTCTATCTGTTCACGACGATCTTCTTCTACAACTTTGCCTATGGCACGTCCTCAGCCATGGTATACATCTACATGAGGGGACGCGACCCGGCGCTTGGCGATGGTGTGAAGAGCACTCTGGGTGTCATCGGCGGCATCGCAGCCCTCAGCGTCGCCAGCGTTGTGGTCGTCATCGTGAGATTCGCACTCCAGCGACTAGGTCGTGAAGTGGGCGGTGCAGGTGGTGCAGCGGTAGGACGAGCGGCGGGTGGCGTGATTGGCTGGATATGGGCCATGATCAACTACTTCACCATCCCTGCCATGGTCGCCGAGCAGACAGGTGCCAAGGACGGAATCAAGCGAAGCGCTGGTCTCGTTCGTCGAAACTTCGTCGATGTCATCATCAAGGAAACAGCTGTGCGCTGGGGCTTCGGGGTTCTCTCCGCGGTCTTCTTCATCGCTTTCGCGGTGGGAGGAGCTGCCATAGGATGGTTCTACAGCGGTGACCTCATTACGACGCTAATTTTCGCAGTTGTCTTCATCGTATTCGCGGCAATACCCAGCAGTCTGGTCCTACGGACCTTTGACATCGTCTACGTTACACTGCTCTATGTCTTCATTCGCAGGCAGGAAGGAGAAGTGACGGGCAAGACAGCCATTCCCAGTGCCATGGAGAGAGAGCTGAAATCCGCTTACAACACAGCCCAGAGGAGAGGAAACGAGTAGTCTAAAGCGGGGGGGTGGCTTGAAGTCACCTCCTCATTCCCTCTTTTTTGAAACAAAACAGACTAAAGCACCGAAGAAATTGCAGCCATTGGTGTGACTAATGGATGAAGTACGAGCAGCGGCTAACGCCCTGGAATCGGTTCTTGAGGCACGGCAAGGAGAATCAATTCTGATCGTATGTGATGACGTCAGAAGAGAGATTGGAGATGCCTTTGCCAAAGGAGCGTTAGACCTTGGCCTCTGGACTAGGCTGGTTGTTCTCGAAACGGGTGAAGAATCGCGAACAGACGTTCCGTTTCATCTAATGGAGATGATCAACACAAAGCCGCAACCAGATGTCTTTGTCAATCTCCTCAGGGGACCGGCAGAAGAAACTCCGTTCCGAATCAAAATCATCAAACTGGAAACCAGAAAAGGCAACTCAAGGTTAGGTCATTGCCCGGGAATAACCATGGATATGCTGACCGAAGGAGCGCTCGCTCTGACGAGGGAAGAGAACGCAGAGATGCAGGAGAAGGCAAGGACCCTCCTGGCCCTCCTGCAGAATGTAGAATCTGTACATGTCACCGCCCCGTCTGGAACAGACTTCACAATCAGTGTGGATGGTAGAACGTGGTTCACTGATACTGCAATCAACTGGAAGACCATGAAATGGATGAATCTACCCACAGGGGAGGTACTGGTGGGCCCAGTTGAGACCTCCATGGACGGTGTGCTCGTATGTGACCTTGCAGTGGGAGGAATCGGACCCATAGACAGCCCGATTCGTGTTGAGGTGGAACAGGGTCGTGTCCAGAAGGTGGAATCCGAAGACACGAAGGCCCTTCAAGTTGTGAAAGAAACGCAGGCAACTGATGAGATGGCGAAACATGTCGGTGAGTTCGCGATTGGATTGAACCCCAAGGCAAGAATTGTGGAAGAGTTTCTCGAATCCGAGAAGGTAGGCAACACAATCCACGTCGCGTTTGGTAACAATATGGACTATCCCGGCACAGTGAATAACAACTCCGCCACCCATCAGGACTTCTTGGTCGACAAGCCCACTGTGAGAATCCACTATGCAGATGGGCGTTCTAGAACCATCATGCAAGACGGTGAGTTACTTCTCTAGGTGACTCAGACTCACGTATCAGAGCCAGTCAAAAGCCTGAAACCACGTTCGACTTGAGAGTGAGAACGGATTCAGATAGACGGTCTGAAAGAATCGCTTCAGTTCATCTTCAGACTTGGCCTTCTCATATGCGGGCAGTACGAACTGTGTGCGACCGACGAAGTAGTTGAACACATACGGCGCCCAGAGATTTGGCCTTCCGTCGGACCTTGTAGGCCTGATGAAGTCTAGTGAGCCTTCCGCATCCTTACGCGGTCGAAGACCTCTCTCTGCAAGGAAGTCAACCACCTCATCTGCTCCCCTTTTCTCACGATTCAGCATGATAGCTGCATTGATACTGACCATCCGTCTCAGGACATAGAGTGCATCTACGATCCGCTTCCGGGGGTCATCCACGGAGACCTCAAGGAAGTCCTTCGCCGTGTCCGCCGTGCCCTCTGAGATCACACAGCGGCCAGTGTGTAGTGGAACAATACTGAGCTCAGTCCACTTGTTTTCCTCGTACGCTTTCTCACGCCAAAGATTGGAAACGTGATGCTCGTACTCATGATATACAACACCTAGGAGATTGTCCTTGTTGAATGGTCTGTCGATATTGAAGCAGTTGAGAGAACGGTAGTTACCCTGATAGTAGTTGTATCCGGACCATGGCTCATTCTGGACTGTCTTGTATTCGACTCCATTATCGGTGACTGCTTCCCCAATGACCGAGAAAATCCGATTCCTGAACATATCCCCGACTTCTTTGGCCTTCTGTTGAAGCTCACCCACAATCAGCTGCCTGAGATCTTCACCCCTGATTCTACCTTGCTCATAAAACTTCTCAACCTTTTCCTTGAGGTCATCTCCGGGGTGTTGTGATAGAAGTCCACGAAGTGCATCTGTAGCAGCATCAAGGTCCGAGTCCGAAAATCTCTTCATCTCAATTCCGAACAGTCCCTCAACCAGCGCACCATAGGACATTTCTTCGCCTGCAAGCCATTCAACCACTACTCGCATAGAATCGATTTCACCCAGCATGTAGTCACGCCGCAGCGTGGCCACCATATTGTCGCTGCAGTCTTCCAGAAGGACTACCAACTCGTGCAGTAACTCATCGCTCGAGGCGTCTCTTTCCTGCCGATCCGGAGCCATCTGGAGCGGACCAAAGTAGGCATCTACAATGCTGTTGCCAGTAATGCGTTCAGAATAGTGGCCCACCATTCCGCAGATTTCCACAAATCGCTCAGGCTCGTTCATGATCATCGACTACCCGGACCCCAGGAAAGATTAGAGTCTGCTGGTTTCAACGCACAAGATAGCCGGAAACTAGCTGGAATGCTCTAGAAAGAAAGATATTCAACCACTGCTAGGCCACAGGTGTGGTCTAGCATGCCAAAGAAAAAGGGATCCAGGAAGAAGATCGTTGTCGCGACTATTCTCGTCCTCATTGCAGCGATGGGCATTATCGTATGGCACGACGGGGTGATTGGTGTCACTAGCATTGCCGACATAAATGCCGGGAATATCGACAATGGGACTGCAGTAACGGTCAAGGGAGAGCTTGTATTCAGGGCAGGAAATCTTCATACGGTGAAGTCGACAGCCGGAGACAATATTGTCATCTTCGAGTGGGCGGGGAGCTCACCACCACTTGGTTCAATAGTTGTGGTACGAGGAGTGGTCAGCTCTATCGGTACCCTTTCCGATGTGACTTCAGTGGCAGTTGTGTGGATAGTTCAATAGTCTGCAAACGTCTTATCGGAACCACTGAATTCATAGACTGAAACAGTCCGTACTATGTCACGGAGTTGCTCCAGCCGATCCATATCAATGCCCACCATTCCGTAAGTGGTCACACCCAAGAACCGTTCAATTGTCAAAGGGGGTAGTGCATCTTCCAAATCCTGATAGTTCCCAATCGCGATAACCCTTTCCGGGAGATATCTGAGCTGGGTCTGAAGTATCCTCTTCGCCTGAGCGACGCCAGTCTTGTTGCTCTTCAGTACAAGTATTGCCACATCTGCTCTCTTGAGATAGGAGTTCCACAGATTCCGGTAGTGGGTCGAACCAGGTAGATCATATAGTGTCAGCAACCGATTCGCAACCATATACCACTCATCCTCGTCACACGGTCGCTTCTTCTCGAGTATGTCTTGTAGCTGTCCTGCATTGGGAGCGGCAACTGCTCGGACTGACGGTCGATACTCCACAGGGACGTTTCCTGAAGTAAGCATCGAAAAGAGAGAGCTCTTTCCAGACTTGGATTCCCCGAACATGACGAGCCTCACATAGTCAATGACTTGATCGTTTATTCTGCGTGCTAGCAGTTTCTTGCGGTTTGCAGCCAGCGACGTGAGGGATTTGAGGTCGGTTATACTGAACAGTTCTTCGGACACAGAGAAAGCCTTGTCGGTCACTGACTCTGGTTCTTCAGATTCATCACCAATGACCATAATCACGGGCTTTCCTCTTCGGGCTACTCCAAAGCGCCGCAGGAAACCGTCAGATCCCATTCGCTCGAGATAGTAGACCTTAGCAGCTCCATAGTCCGCAACAGGCTCCATTGCACGAGTTTCCTTCCCCACTTGCCGAATAGTATCCCAGTCGACAGTCTGCGGCAGATACTCGAGTCGGAGTTCTATGCCGTAGTAGTTCGACATGACGAGGACTTCAACGATCATCGGAGGGCCTTCTTCGAATCTGGTATCGCATCTCTATGATTCTAGGTCATATAATTCATTCTGGCTTGGTCTAGACGATGAGCTCGCTTCGTCCGAGAATTCTCTCAGCACCGTCTATCGCAACGAGGTTGAATGTTGCTTCGTTCCGAGTCAGTTCTATTCGTGTGTAGACCTGAGTGGTGGCACCGCGGATTCTTCGAGACAGTAGGGTCCCAGTCGTATAATGAACCATGTCATTGAGTCGCCATATCCAGGGTACATGTCTGTGCCCGTTGAGTACAAGGGAGCACCGTGACACTTGTAAAGTCCAGAGGACATCACCAGCATCCTCGACCACATTGTGTTCTCGACCCGTATGTGGAACCGGTAGAAGATGGTGATGCAGAGCAAGGATTTTGATTTTATTCTTGGCTAGACCGAAGAAGTCGCGAATCTGAGGATAATAGCCTCTACCCACGTGACCTGCATCATTATCAGGCTCAGAGCTGTCAACCGCGAAGAGGGCAACATCTTCTGTTTCATGCCGGGTGAAACGTGGACCGAAAAGCTCCTCGAAGTGTGCAGTACCGTAGTTCCGCTCATCATGATTTCCTGGCACAATCACCATGGGGATGTCAACCCCTTCAACCGCCTCATGGAATGCTTCGAACTCCTCACGAAGTCCCTCAGATGTCAGATCACCTGTGATCAGGAGTAGAGGTGCGGTCACATCTTTTGCCTTGTTCTCCACACCGTCGAGAATCTTCAGGAAGTCTGCCACTTCGACTCCCGGCTCTCCGATATGCACATCGCTCAGGTGGAATATTGTCATGATAGGCTTGGGCATCTACCGGAATCCTCCACTGACACAAGCACTGTGACACGCAGAGTG
>SDNO01000275.1 GCA_004524435.1 Candidatus Thorarchaeota archaeon
AATGCCCATGATGTTCTGCGCGTCAGCAAACCGCTGCCGAATCCGAGCGTTCTGCAGACGGAGTTCCTCCTGCTTCTTCTCTCTCCAGCGATATGCCATCAGACCGACGAGTGCCGCGAAGAAGATGACTATGCTTGGGACACCATACGTCATGAAACTCTGGAGGTTCTGAATATCTGGATTGGGGACAGGTATCACATTCAGAACAGCTGGGGCCTCCTGCTCATAGCTGTCCTTTGTTATGGTAAGACTCAACTTCAATGAGTTGTCGTTCACCCATCCAGCATCGACCTGAGCTCGGTAGACGCCATTCTCTACCTCATTCAACGTACCCTGTGCAATATCAGCATTCTCTGAGTACAGCCGAAACCGCACAAGGGCGCCTTCAACAGGGTTGTTGGTGTCTGCCTCCACAACTCTGGCAACAATCACCAAGGGTCGACCTTGAGACCATGACAAAGAGTCCACATCAACTTCGAGAGGGATGGGCACGGCGGTAAATGAGACAGTGTACTGACGTGATCTGTGTCCTATCTTGCTGAAGGTGATCTCAATGGAGAAACTGCCCTCTTGAGTGGGAGCCAGTAGTACCGAGTAGTCACCGCCTCCGTTGTCCCTCACGGAGATGAAATCCGCTCCGGCCCCCGACTTGGAGATAGAGGCTCCAGGAATGCCTGAACCGTTTGTCAAGACGTATGAGAACGGAAGTGAATACTCCCGTGACATGAACACATCATCCAGCGGACTGGATCCACTCAGCTCTGTGGGGATGGTCTGAACGGTGAGAGAGAACTTGACGGAGCCAGAGCTATAGTCGGGTCTAGATGCTGTGAAGGTGAGCACCCACTTCCCGGTGCTATTGGCCACGATTTGGAGGCGATATGAGAGGTCTGACTCTTCCACTGTAAAGACCAGATCTGAGAGGTCAGCAGCTTGAACCGAGATGTTAGCTTCGGAAACTGACGTGTTAAGGTCCGTCCGCAGATACAGGAGATAAAGCTCGAGTGGAGAACCATACTCTATGGTGGACGAGCTGATGCCCTCGGCTATCGACAGAGTAGTGGGAATGGTAACAACTGTGAAGGCAAGTGTATACTCACGGGAGCTGAAGCCCATCCTGCCAAACGAAATCTTGACAGAATAGCTGCCAACTTCCTCTGGAGTAAGCAACAGCGTGTAGGTACCGTCGCCATCGTCCCTCACAACTATGAAATCGGACCCAGAACCCGTCTTGATGACTTCAGCACCCGCAATCCCGGTTCCGTTGTCCATGGTGTATGAGAAGGGAAGCTCATAGGTACGAGACAGGTAGATGGACTCGAGTGGGCGTGAGCCGGAGAGTTCAGTGGATACGGGCAGGACATCAAGCGTGAATTGAACTAGGTCAGAGTTATGGTCCGGTTTCGAGGCAGTGAAGGTCAAGACCCATCGGCCAGTGGTGTTTGATTTCACAACCAATCTGTACGTAGACTCAGACTCGATAAGCTGAATTGTCAGATGGTGGATTTCCTCTCCCTGTATCTCTATGGTTGCATCAGACACATTCTCATTGATGTCCGTTCGAACGAAAAGAAGGACAAGCTCCATTGATGAACCGTATTCTATGGAACCAGAACCGAACCCCCCAGAAACCGACAATGACGTTGGTATCTTGGTCGAAACAACAGTGAGAGCAGTTGTGGTATTTCTGTAGGTGTTCTTACTTGCCCGGACAGAGATAGCATAGGTTCCGGTCTGAATGAATGAAACATTGAAGACATAGATACCAGGTGCCTCTTCCACCACGGTGCCAATCACAGCAGATAGCGGTGGATCAATAAACTCAATCAAAGCCTCAGTGACCGGGTCGGAGTCCTCATCGACCAGCTCGAGCGTTGCGGTGACATTTCGGCCAATCGCTATGCTTGATGCAGAGATCTCATAGGTCAGGGTCATCTCAATCTCCGTGACAGTAAGGGTGAATGTTCCATACTGAGTTTCATGGTTGGCAAGAGCAGCCTCAATCACTAGTGTGAAAGTCATGGTATCCCAGGGGGTGAGATTCACAGCATAGTACCCATTATCGAGTTCTATCACATCGTCAATACCAATCGGATCGTCCTCATCTCCAGGCTCCACCGTGATGTTTGCATTCTCCAATCCATATCCTGTCGCATTCTCAAATAGGAGGTATAACTCGAAGGCCTCACCATATTCAATTGAGTAGGAAGAGCCGTTCAATATCGTCAGGTTTGAGCTCAGTTCGCCAACAATGAAGAAGAACGACGTCTGAGCATCGTCATATGCATATCTGGAGAATACAACATCGATGTTATAAATTCCAGATTTGATGCCGGTGAATTCTAGGGTGTAGTTGCCTACCTGCCAGTTTGGTAGCTCAATCCACTCAAGCCCGTCAGCAGGTCCTGAATAGTAGATGGAGATGCTGGCATCAGTAATACCAGTGCCATCTACTCGTGCATATCTCATTGTGATGTTGGTTCCCACTAAGAGATCGGCTTCTACGGGACCATCAATCCCGAAAGAAGAGGCAGTGGTGGGCAGGGGTAAGACGGTCAGTTTGAAGGTTGCATACTGAGTATCGTAGTTAGCAAGCGATGCCTCGATGAGAATTGTGAAGGTCAGGAGTTCAGAGGGGGTCAGATTCACGACATAGTATCCCTCACCCAGATCAATGACGCTTCCGATGTCAATGGGACCCTTTTCCTCAGTCCACTCAACGGTCATAGTCGCCTTTTCGAGTCCGTCCCCAGTGCTGTTCTCGAAGAGCATGAACAACTCGAAGACTTCACCGTACTCGACCGAGGAGGAGGACCCGTTCAGTATGGTGAGATTGGAACCCAGTTTACCTACACTCAGTAAGAAAGAGGTCACTGCATTCTCATGGGCGTATTTGGAGAAGACGATGTCAATCTCATAGAAACCTGACTTGGTTCCGGTGAACTGCAGTGTGTAGTTGCCGGCATTGCTCAGTCCCTCTTCCCATTCAAGCCCGTCTGATGGGCCCGAGTAGTACACCGAAATGGTGGCGTCCTCGATGCCTAGGTCGCCCGCTCGGGCATAGCGCATCGTCAGAGATATCGGATCCAGAAGGTTTGTCTCTACTGGGTCGGTACCCACGCCAAAGATAGAGGCGGTCGTCGGATAGGGCACGATGATGAGAAACTGGGCCGAGCTGGTGTCATGGTATGG
>SDNO01000276.1 GCA_004524435.1 Candidatus Thorarchaeota archaeon
ATATCCATTGAGCCATATCCTTGGATTCTGATCGTCGAAGGTGATTCCCGTATAGGGCGTGTCGCCGATACCATCGTAGTTGAGGTCATCACCAGTATAGTCTGACCAGAGGTTAGAGTCGATGCTGTTTCCGCCTTGAGTGCTTTCGACTCTTGCATTTTCTCCATTGTTGAGGAGTACATTATGGAAGAGGGTTGCATCTGTAACGTCCTGCAGATTAACGCCTATGCCAAGAACACGGCGTATCACGTTGTCGCCTATCCATGTCTGCTCAGATGCCATCGCACTGATGCCATAATGCTCCGCATTATCGATTATGTTTCCCTGGATTACGTTCCTCTGCGAGAAAACAGGCTGTTCGGTGAACACGTCGAAAGTCTGGCTCTCCTCGATTCCGTGGCCACAGTCATTGCACGTGTTTTCTTGAATCCCGTTGTCTGACGATCCATAGAGTACAATCCCCTTCGTGGAGCCACTGCAGTCATTTCCACTGATGAGGATAAACCTTGATTCGACAACTGCGTCGAACTGCTCCGGTGCACCCAAAGCGATTCCGATTCGATTGCCCGGCAGGATATTATCTAGGAGATCACCATTCTGCACATTTATGAGGCGTATGCCACATGCATCGCCATACGAGTCTGCCCCAGTGGCGCCTGTGAGCAGACAGTCTGATATCTGGAAGAATACATCTGTGTCTTTGATTGTGATGCAGCTGCCCCCGATTGCCTCCACATCAATCTCCAGTCCTGCAATGACATAGGGGTTGCTGGTGCTTCCTGCTCCCGGCCAGCCATTTGCCTGTGCCATCGATGCGAACTGTGCGTTGCCCTCGATAGTGATCGAAGGATGCGGCGTTCTCTCCGCCGTGGAGTATGTGGATTCCGGACCGTCGTTCACAAGGTGTTCCAAATGGTCACCGTCTAGGGCATCACTGACTGACGATAGAATCGGTGCGCCGCTCAATAGCACCAAGACAAAGGCAAACAGTGCTAGGAGCAAACAGGTGTCTCTTCTTGAACCCACTTGTACTCTCTCTCCTTTGCGGGAGAATGCCGTCGAGATAAGATTGGCCGAGAAATGAACGGCCATGGAATCGCTGTGGTCGGTCTTCTCCCGTTGTGACCCTCCTAATGAGAGCGAACTGCTCATATTAGTCTTCTCTCCCTTTTTCTTTTTCGACAATAGTCTGAAAATTATGTACCAATGGTCGCAATATCATTCATATGCACTCTTCTGCACATAGCTGGTGCCGCAGACAGGATTAGTTCGTCACATCACCATCAACCGCTTCTGAACAACCTACCTATGATACAGACAACAATGACCAAGAAGACAAGACATCTAAGAGGGACCGGCGCTGGCTCGTCATCGCCGTAATCTTGGCATTTGTACTAGCCTACTTCTCGGGGGGCTCTCTCCTAGAAGCCCCTCTGCCTTTCGTACTCGCCGTTGTTATCGTTCTCATCATCTCTTTCATCTGGGCCGTAGGTGGTGTCTTCTTCTTTGGAGGCTGAACTCGAAACGGTTACCGGAAGTGTATTCTACGAAGATGGTTAGCCAGAAGGGATGATACCTCTCATGATTCAGAAGCAGAACCGAAACCCGAGTCTCCAAGCAATGAGTCAGATATGCAATGACATAACCTGGCCTGTGTCCCCTTGGACAGGGGCCCTTTCAAGTTCACAGGCCTCTAGAGCGCAATGCAGGTTTCCGTCTGGGCGACCCCGGGAATCTCATGAATCTCAAAGATCACACTTCTATATTCACTGCGGTCTGGGAGATCAACATATGCAATAACGTCGTACGGCCCGGTCACGTTGTGAACCTCCTTCACACCGGCCACCTTGGTCAATGCCTCGTAGACCTGTTTGCCCTTACCGCCCGTGACGTGGATGAGAACGAATGCAACAACCATCTGGATTCTACCTCATTATAGATATGTAGCAGGGCATAATATGCATTCTTCCCGGCAGGAGAATCCCAGTGAAGCGCCTGAAGGTAGACATGACTGAGAACATCGGCTTCTACGCGGGCGGGGTGGACCTGAAGTACAAGTATCCCCAAGACTTGTTCTGGAGCCTGGCTCGTGACTTCCATGAGACTGCAGAGAAGAAACTGACTGACAATGAGATCTTCGGGCCCGTCCTGTACGAGTATCTCATGGACCCAACGCTCATGGATGCTATGTCGGTATATGGTATTGCGGATATTCTCGGCGTTTCTGAAGAGGAGTCCGAGAAGATCGGAGGTTATGTCAAGAACAACGACCATCTTCCTCGCAAGGTCCTAGAGAAACGTGCCGACGACATTCCGGACATAATCATGTCGAACCTGAGCCGGCTGGATCTCCCTGAGAAAGTCGATGATGTGGCTCTGAAGCGGGTCTTCTTCAGCCCTCCTCGGGCCTGAAGGCAGAGCTTGTTCTTGCCGCATGCGCAGCTGCGGGACGGATGTCTGTGAGCGTGAACTACATGGAACCAAGTCAGGACGGTCGGACTCTCAAGCGTATCCGTGATATGGCCATGACAATACTCGAGCAGGAAATTGCCCTCTGAGCCGATTCCGTGCCTTCTCTAGTCGGTCACCATGGACGCCGGCACGACGCAGAAATCAAATTCGTGCCAAAAGGTATATTATCCACCGGCAGAGGTCTATCCGGCATAGCCGTTTTCAGATGTGCCACATCTGTTCCGGAGGAGACTGGATTGTCCTCAACTAACGAGTTCATCCTTAACACGAGCGAGTTGACTAAGAGATTCGGCGGACTGGTTGCGGTCAATGATGTCAGCCTTGATGTCGAGAGAGGTTCGATAAAGGCAATCATCGGCCCCAATGGCTCTGGGAAGACTACGTTCTTCAATCTCATCACAGGAGCCCTCTCGCCCTCTTCGGGTAGAGTATACTTCGAAGGTCAAGATATCACCCGCTATTCCATGCACCAACGCACACGACAGGGCATATCACGGTCTTATCAGATCACGAACATCTTCCCGTATCAAACGACTTTCGAGAACATCAGACTGGCTGCTCAGGGCTGTAGTGGGGCACGGGTGAATTTCCTCGGTATGCTGAAGACGGCAGGCTCATTCGAGGGATTTCATGAGAAGGTACTCGATATAGCCACAACTGTGGGACTGGATCCGGCTCGGCTC
>SDNO01000277.1 GCA_004524435.1 Candidatus Thorarchaeota archaeon
AGAGTCTCGATTCAAGCTCCAGCTCGTTAATTCTTATTCCCACCTGGTTTTCCATAGCCATGTTATGCGTGAAATTACTGCTTACCAACCCCAAATAGAAACCATACTGAGAATTGTTCTTTGCTTCGTTCTCGATTACAGTGACTCCTACGCCCCCCATGTACAACCCCACGCTGTTGTTATACAGAGAGTTGTTTTGGACTATCGAGTTTTCCATTATCAAGCGTAGACCAAAGCCATTATCCACTGCAGTATTGTTCTTCACCAAGATATTCCCGCCACCAGAGCAATGGAACCCATTCCCACTGTTATCGCGAAAAGTGTTGTTCACAATGGAGCAATCTACCGAATTCTCCATCCTCAGACCTGCTTGGTGCCGCTCAACCATGCATTCTTGGATAGTACCATTTGGAGCGGATATGATTCTGATGCCATGACTGCTGGATGAGCCTGGAGCAGATATCAAGCAGTCAGTGATCAGATAATGTGCAGTCGTGTCTTGGATATCAATGCAGACACCGTCGCTCGTGATGTTGTAGCCCTCGATGCGATACGGATTCGCCGCCGTCCCGTTGCCTGGAAACGCGGCGAGGTCACCGTCATCTGAGATAACAATGGGGGCATGAGGTGTGTATGCTGGTTCGAAATGTGGACACGAGTCATTTTCGAATGCACTTATGCCAAAGGGTTCATGGGCCGTTGGTGCAACAGCCAGAAACAGCACTGCAAAGAAACAGATGAAAAATGCCTTCATCTTCATGTAGGAAACTCCTCGAATCAAGAGTGAACTAAAAAGGGCGCGATATAAGTCCCCTGCCTGAAACCATGAGTTACGTCCAGAGCTCTATCGAAATGACTTACCACCAGTGCATCGAGAAAGACCCTTCCTCGTTCAACTAGATTGGTAGTCGACTGTGGGAAACAGGTGCGGTTGCTGAGTGGTGTTCCATTCCTGCCGGGTCCTCCAGATAGTATTCGCGATATGGATTGTGTGACGGTGCTCCAAAACAGGCCTCCACCATACCGCTAGTACTGTCATAGATTACGGACCATAGTGTCCCGAATCCATCTCCGTAGTAGTGATTGCACAGTCCCTTCGGATGGCAGGTCGAGAGTAGGCGCTTGATGTCTTCTTTGTTAATCTGTGGTATCAGCGGTTCCAATGTTGATTCGATTGCTTCACCTCTCAGCTGTGAATGGCCCATGATTCCGACATTCATCTTATTGAATTCTAGCATTGACGGTAGTCTGTAGTGGTTAACTGAGTAGAGGTATCCATCTGGGTCGTTGAAGTGTATCTCCTTGACACTAGATACACCATCAGCATACTCCACTAGAGCAGCATTGCTGCTTCTGTCGAGGAGCACTAGACTGTCAAAGTCTCCAACTGGAACCTTCTCCAGCAGGGCAAGGGCCTCCTTTACATCACGACATGAATCTAGGATGGAACGAATTGCCACCCATATCACAACACCTCTTCTCTTCAACGGTACATCGAACACCCCAGCCCCAGTGAGCGATGCGATCAAACCATGCTCATTCATTCCATCATGCCGTCCATAGAGAAACGCAGTGAATCCAATATGGCTAGCTTTGCCTTTTGCTCTCGTCGTACACAGAACGCGGTCATCCCTTGTCGTGTCGTAGTCGTAGTTCCGACCCAAGTAACTGTGTTCATCCTCAGTGATTGTTGACAGGACCGCCACCTGTGAACACGTGCTCATTTGCGGGGAGATTAGGCTTGTCTCCCAGTAAGGCATCATGTCTATTGACAGACCCAACCCATCTGCTACTCCCTGCAGTTCTTCTGATATTCCGGGACACACATCTTCGTAGTACATCCGTAGAGACTGAAAGTTGTCAAATCCGAGCTTCTTGGGATTCACCCTATGCGCAGTGTATCGACTCACACGATCTTCATCTCCCTTGATGTACTCTGCCAGCTGTTCTCCTATCTCATAGTGACTTCCTTCCAAAACCACGTGATGAAAGCTGACCTCTTCGAGTGTGTAATCTGAATCTTTCACAATCTTACCTCCGCAATGGCCAAACGGATACACCCGATATGTAACCATATCTGCATTATGCAGAGCAGAGAAACTGAATGAACCGTCAACATGCCCAGTTTAAATACTCTAGACATTTAGACCCCCCAAAATCGGGGGGAATTGTATTTAATCTCTAGCGGTGGCTTAAGGAGACAGGATGCCTGAAAATGTTTGAGAAGCGAATCGAGGATCTACCTGAAATGGATTTCAGAGGGATAAGAGAAGATGTTGCTAGCAAGGTCTTTGGCTGCACACTTGTCCCCACAATGGCGTCTGGAATCAAGATCACGCTTACAAGAGTCGAACCACAAGGTGAATTCTCCACCCATAAAGACCAATACCATCATGTCCTCTACTTCCTATCTGGTCATGGAGTCGGCTGGCTCGACAGTGACGAGTATGAGGTTAAAGCAGGTAGAGCCGTCCGCATTCCTGCAGGGACCCTTCACGGATATCGAAACAACTCCAGTGAAACGATGACACTTCTGACAATCAACATTCCTGCGGACGAGATTTGAGTCTATAAAGGCACCCAGATGTCTTTCGATACGAACTTATGTGATAGGCTGCTATATCTGCGTCTGGGTGAACCAGACTGACAAAGGACTATGCCCTCGCGAAGATGACCTGGGAAGAAGTTGAGAAACGGCTTGAGGAATCGAGCATCATACTCGTTCCCGTTGGATCTACAGAGCAACACGGACCAGCCCTTCCTGTTGACAACGACCATTACATCGCCACGGAGTTCGCCACCAGAACGGCTGAGAAGATTTGGGACGACACGAAGATCACGGTGGCGCCCACGGTTGCCTACGGCTTCTCGCACCATCACATGGAGTTTCCTGGGACCGTTTCAATCCGGGAGCAGACGCTATCGATGCTTCTCGTCGATATCTGTAGGTCTCTTGACACCCATGGTTTCAACCCGATCATAATGCTGAATGGCCATGGAGGCAATTCCGCTGCCATCACCAATGCCCTCCACATCCTCCGCGATGACCATGGAATCATCGCCTACGCTGTGAACTGGTGGGGTCTGGCAATGGACAAGATCAAAGAGATTGCAACACCCCCTGTCTACCACGCCTGTGATATGGAAACATCTG
>SDNO01000067.1 GCA_004524435.1 Candidatus Thorarchaeota archaeon
CATCGGTGGGATCGATTGAGATTCCTGTCTGTGACACACATGACCTCTCCTATGAAGAACTAGCCAGGGCACGAGGGGTCATCACGATGGTTGGCGGTATCTCCCTAGTCGCCCTCTTCATCATGAGTTTCACTATCCTTGGATCTCTGGCAACCGGAAGGAGTCTTAGCTATCTTTGGTATCTGGGACTTGGGATGACACTTCTGCTGCTTGCACTAAGTGCAAAGCTGACCGGACCCAATGCCTTGGAGAAGGCGATCTCTCTCGTTCACTATGAGCCCCAAGCGGGCAATGCAATCCTCAGAATCAAGAACCGTTCATATGCGGAGAGAATCGTAGAGCTAAACCCAATGCAAGCCGAACTAGGGATTGTGAAGTCGCCGGCTGAAAACTCTTCCACTTCTGAGAGCCCTTTCTCCTAGGCTCGGTAGAGCGTGAGAAATCAGATCTAGCCGGCATTAGACCCATTCGCTCAATCTAGCAGCAAAGGTACTGCAGAATAGAGGTTGCAGCGGTTCCTAGCCCGCTCCCTTAGATAACGCACCAAGCCTAGATTTCCTCCGGCTTGAGCATGGTGGTTCTTGCTTGGAAGATAGGACCAACTATGCTCATCACGAAACGTACGAAACCATCGTCCTCCGAAACGAACCCGATGACATCATGGTCCTGAGAAGCAGCCGGCGCCAAGAGCACCTCTTCACTATCTCGGACACAGGCATAGACGTCCTTGTCTGGTCTACTCCTTACCCGGATGTTGCCGCGCCCGACGAGGGGCTTCGCCTCGCGATTCAACATAGGACTCTCAGTGACTACGAGCTCAACTCCAACTGCACTCTTGAGCTCCTTCAGTGTGTCGGTTGGGATGTCATGTGCCTCTGGGATAATCAATGTCACCTTGGATTTGGCCCTCGCAAGCATGTCTTTCATGTGCGCGAGGACTCCCTCACGAGTCACAATGGTCCAGGTATTCCTTGCACCCGGAAAGTCCGTGGAACCAAGCCGATCCCACATTTTTGAGAGGGCATCCGCAACACGATTCACATCAACGGGCACAACCCTTGGAGCCGCAAATGCCGTCTCTACTGACTCCTCAGACACTCCGATTACTGGGCTTCTCTCCAAGCTATTTACTGCGTCATTCAAGATTCCTTCTAAGCTCTCCGTGTGGCCAATGAGATCGTCATATCCCCTTCTTATCATGTCCTTTGCATTGGATGATACCCGGTCAACAGTAGCAGAGGATTCTGCCAAGCTTTGTGAGAAGACAGCCATGGACTCTGACGAGAGATCATTTGCTGCAGTTGATATCGATGCAGCAAGTTTCTCTTCCGTCGAGCTAAGCTGGTTTGTGAAGGACCTGACCGTCGAATTGGCCATGATTCTCACAGACTCAAGCCTTGATTTCACACCATCCGTGGCTGTTTCAATGTCCTCATCAAGACGCTCTTGTGTCATCCGTCGGTACTCGCCCAACTCAGATGATACATCATCTAAGCCTAGTGATATCTCAGTGGACGCTTCATCCACAGCCTTCGAGGTTTCTGTTCTAGAACTGAAGAAGGCATTTCGAATCTCCTCGGAAGCGCCGCCAATTACAGAACCCATTTCCTCCAAAGCGCCGCTAATGCTAGAAGTGGATTCTTGCTGGACAGTTGCCAAGGACTCGGAAAATTCGTTCATGCCAGCGCTTGCGCTCTCGCTTACTTGAGAACGACCTGAGGCGGCTATTAACTGAACACGATTAATCAGTGAGTCCACCTGCGAATCTAGACTGCTCTTTGCAGTCTGGATCAGTTCCTCTTTTGAAGTGGTATGTCTTACTCTCAATCTCTCCGTGGCATTGTCAAGCGAGCGACTGGCTGTGCTTCCTGCATCTTGCACCTTCTTAACTGAATCCTGCAACCCAGAATGCAAGAGCTCCAGGAGTTCCTGGGTTTCTGTGATAGCCTGCCCCAGTGTTTCGTCAGCCATCCTTCGCTGCTCGCCAAGGCTGGAATCTAGTGACCCCAGATTACTCCGGCGGGTTTCGTCAACACTGTTGAGAAACTTGTCATAGTCTGCAGATATCTTGTCCAGGAGCCCTTGGATAGTCTCCGAACTTGAAGAGATCTCATCTGAGACCGTAGCATCAATCTTAGTTGCCATTGAATCATGCTGGGCTCGAGAACCCTCAATACGCTCAGCAATGTCAGAATCAAATTTCTCAATGCGGGAGGATATTGCACTTGTGATCTGTTCACTAGCGCGGGTGCTCATGGCCTCTGTCTGAGATCTTGCCTGGGAGATTGTCGTGGTAATCTCATCTTGGACCGAACGGGAAAGCGAATCAAGCTCCGCAACGGCGCTCTTGGATACTTGTTCCAGCTGTGCAGTTGTCGATTCCATGACTTGTCTGAGCTGTTGGGTGATTTCGGACCTATACGTCTCTAGAAGACCGGTGGTCATATCCAATGAGTCGCGATTTATGGCATTAATCTCGTTTCCAGCTGCCTGCAGACGCTCTCCGAGTTCTTCCTTCTTCTGTTCTAGTTCTGTATTGACATGGTGTACAGTAGCTGTAGCGTATTCGTCAACCCGCTCGTAAGAGTCCTGAACAGCTTGCGAAGCGAGTGTGTGCATCGAGTCCGAGGTTGAAGCCACCAGCGATTTTGCTCGTCCCGCCATGTCCTCGACTTGCTCGGAGATTGATGATACGGATGTTCCTGCTGAGGACGAATACTCCGATGTCGCGGCTTCTAGGCTTGTCTTCATCGTCAAGACTGCATCATTCTTGGAAGAGGCAAACTCAGAAATCGACTCGTCTAGCTTTGTCGAGTGCTCATCCAGAATCTGCCCCTCCTCGGTAGCATGATTCCTCAGAGTATCTACCATCGACTCCTCTAGAGTGTCATACTGCTCACTCACCATTGTGATGGCAGAATCGAGAGAATGACCCACATCAGCTTCTACTTTGTCGATATGTGCATCAATCCGCGTTGATGCATCCTGAAAGGATGCTTCCGTTCGTTCGAATATTCGCGTGATACTGCCAATCAGGTTCTTCTCGGTGCCCGACAGACCGTTAGAGAGGGAGTCCGATACTGATTTCAGACGTTGCGCTAGCTCTGACTTCTTGGCTTCTACGCCTGACTTTGCCTTGTTAGTTATTTCGGAGAGAGAGGACCTAAGTTCTGAGTTCAGGGTTTGGAATTGGGTATCTATGTCCGAACCGGCACCGGATAGTTCTTTCTCAATTTCCGTGTCTAGAGAGGAGGCGCTTTCCTTTGAGTCGGTAAATGCAGAGTCCACATCAGAAACTGTTCTCTCAGTCAGGGCAGAGGTGGTTTCAGCCATTCGAGCGTCCAAATCACCCACAAGAGATTGTCGTTCTGATTGCAGGCCGGATACAAACTTCTCAAAGCGGTTGACTATTCCCTCTCTTGAGTTGTGGATTGATTCTTTCTCTTGCCCTATTGCCTTCAGCTTCTCCTCACTCAGTCCCAGAAGTGTATCTCGCATCTGCTTCGATGCAGCAAGTATCTGATCCTTGAGTTCTTGGCTCAGTAAATCCATCCTGTTTGAGATCTCACTAATCTCTTCAGAGAGCCCCTCAAACGGAGGAACTGCTTGGTATCTAGTCACCACACCAGGGAGTTCAACTATCATCTTCTTCTCAACAAGGCGTTGAACTATTGAAGTGACATCCTCTATTCCCTGCTCATGAAGCAGCAAGACTAGGTCCCCCTTCGTAATGTTACCCAAAGACAGCACGAGTGTGTATGCAGTCATCTCTGACTCGCTAATACCAAGTGCTTCTTCAGGAAACGGGGGTGACGGTGGGCCGCCATCCTCATCTGAGGCTGCTTCTGGCAAATCCTCATACTCATCTTCCTGTTCTTCCTCATCTATGTACTCTCTCTCAGACAATCCAGTTCCACTCCTGAAATCGACTGTACCTATGTATGTCGAACCCCCTATAATGCTTTGATGCATACCTCTCAGAAGCAGATGTGTATGTTCATCATGCCACCCTTTGAGCGGATCTCACTGGTAGCAGCGAGAATTAGAATGCGAGCCAGCCGCCGTCGACGCTAAGCACATGCCCTGTGACGTACTTTGCGTCATCACTTGCCAGAAAACATGCAGCCCCACGAATCCATTCCTTTTGTGCCAGATAGGGCAACGCTGTTCTAGGTTCTATCATGTTCTGGCGGATCTCATCATTCTCCATGGCATCAATCGATTGCTTGGTCGGGAAGAATCCGGGAGCGATGGCATTGGCTCTGATATTGTGGGGCCCAAGCTCTACAGCAAGAGCCTTGGTCAACATGACAACGCCGCCTTTCGCTGCATAATAGCTAACTACAGGGAACCGGGTTGCACCAAAGGCGAACGTTGACGCCATGTTGATGATGCATCCAGACTCTTGAGGAATCATCACCTTTGCAGCCTCCCGTGACCCTATGAACGAAGACGTGAGGTTGAGATCGATAACGTGGTGCCAGTCCTCAATGGATTGCTCTGTGAGCGGTTTTGAGAGATAATTCCCAACGGTGTTGATCATGATATCAAGACCACCAAAATGCTCGACAGCCGAATCAACTGCATTGATGATATCGTCTTCCTGCAAGACGTCACACTCCACAACTAGTGACTCTGCATTTGCTTCGAAGGCCAACTCATCAGCTAGCTCATCCAGCACTTCGGTTCTCCTAGACGCAAGGACCAGGTTGGCCCCTGCTTGAGCAAAGGCATAGGCAAACTCTCGCCCTAGACCTGCGGAACACCCAGTGATTAGAGCCGTCTGCCCGCTGAGATCATATTCAGCCATTGTTACATCCTCCGTTCGTTGACTATCCTCGATTCTCATGGTTGTATATATGTGCTCCAGACCCGCGTGTTTGCAGTTTCCTTTTAAATCGCGATACCGCCTCTGAACTCGGAGTAATGCACTTTGGAAGCGCAGGATGAGATCATTGACCTAATGCAAGAGATGGTGAGAAACAAATGCGTCAATCCGCCCGGCAATGAAATGAAATCAATCAGGACAATTGAGAGATTTCTCAACGGGTATGGAGTTAAGCCGGAGGTCTTTCAGTCGGCTCCACAACGTGGGAATCTCTATGCGGAGATTCGAGGCGGAGATGGCCCCAGTTTCATGCTGGGTCCTGCCCACGTAGATGTTGTCCCTGTCGAGGACGAGGAAAGATGGGTTGTGCCGCCATTCTCAGGCGAGGTACATGATGGATTCATCTGGGGAAGAGGTACGTTCGACATGCTGTTCATTGTCGCCTGTCAGGTCGTGGCCTTCGCTCGCCTGCATAATGACGAATTCGAACCAAACGGGACCCTCAAGCTTCTCATTGTCTCGGATGAAGAAACGCATGGTCTCAAAGGGGCTCGCTGGATGATCAGACACCATCCAGATAAAGTGAAAACCGACTATCTAGTGACCGAGCTCGGTGGATTCCCCGTTGCCCAAGATCGATACGCAATCCAATATGGAGAGAAGGGAGACTGCTGGCTCAGAATCACGGCACATGGAAGAGAACAGCATGGCTCAATGCCGTTCGGAAGTGACAATGCAGTAACCAAGCTGGTTAGGATTATCGAACGGCTTGGCAAGTATCGACCTGAAGTCTGCACAGACTATGTGACACTTCTTGTTGAGAAGATGCCTATCTCGGGCCTGACAAAGTGGCTCCTGAGCAAGAAGAAAGTGATGCCATACATACTGAATCATCTGGCGGAATCGGATCCTGCCCAAGCGAAACTGCTCCATGCAATCAGCAGGATGACAATCTCTCCGAATGTCATCCATGGAGGAACCAAAACGAATGTCGTTCCGGGCCGAGCATATGTTGACGTAGACATACGGACACTGCCGAATCAGACAACAAAGGCTGTGATGACCGATTTGAAAAAGCACCTTGGAGACCTATCGGAAGGTGCTGATATCGAGCTTATGCCGATCCCGGGCTACGAACCTATAAGGGGTAATGAGAGCTCTCTGGAGTCTCCACTTGTATCAGCGATTGTTTCAGTCCTGAAGAAGCTCCTCGGCGAGAAGGCCCAGCTGGTACCCCTGTTCTCCCCAGGACAGACGGACTCCAGGTTCTTCCGAAAGGAGTTCGGAACAGATGCGTACGGCTTCAGCCTATTCGATGATCGAATGTCCGGAGGTGACCTGATAGCAATGCCGCACTCTGACAATGAGAGGGTTTCGCTCGGGACTCTAGACCTTACCTATCAGGCGTACAGGGAGATTACGGAGTTGGTTCTGGGCAAAGAACACAACTAGGCTTCATCTTAGTCAGAGCGTTCCTGCCTTGGGAAGCCATATCTTGAAGCTTGCACCCTCACTGGGAACTCCAGGGACCCGGTCTTCCACAGAGATTCGTCCGCCATATTTCTCGACTATTTCGCGGGACTGGTGCAGACCAACTCCTCCAAACCGCCGCTGGATGTCGAACAGTCCCTCCTTCATCGAGTCGGGTACGCCTTTGCCGTTGTCCTGAACGACAATCTCATATCCATACTCATTTTCGGTCAGATGAGCCCAGACTCGCTTCTCATGCGATCTGTTGTGAACGACAGCATTCTCAAGCAGATTCAGCCACATGACCTCTAAGAATGAATCCCCAAGTATCACTGAATCCTTCTCAGTGACAATATGGGTTTCTACGGTGACATCGGGATGAAGCCGAGAGAATCGTACGAGTGACTCCGATAGTGCTTCACTGATATCCCGTCTTCTAAGGGGTTCTACGTGCAACCGCTCCGTTGCTTTGACTTTGCGGATGATCTCTTCACAACGCTGACTACCCATCTTGACACCTTCAAGGATTTCTTTGAGAGCAGCGTTATCTGAGAGGCTCTGCGCTAGCTCGGCACCTGCGATTATGGCCTGCAGTTGATTTCTGACATCGTGACCAAGCAAATCAAGATAGAGCAATGCTCTTTCTGTTGCAGCCCTTAGCTCGGTTTCGTGTGCCTTCCTTTGAGTGATGTCACGTCCAATCATAACAAAGCCATCGGGTTTCCCAGCAGGGCTGTAGACCACGGCTGAGCCTATCTCAATCGGAACGATGGTACCATCAGGTCGTTCCAGATTGAACTCTATGGGGGTTGCGTCTTGGGTTGAAAGGGTATCGGCCATTCCCCATCTTGCACGATCATGTTCTTCTACAGGCAGAAACGAAAACACCGTCTTCCCATAGGCTTCGCTCTCGTCTTCAACGCCCGCTAAGCGAAGAGCATCATCATTCACCATCTTGATGACGCCGTCGAGGTCAGTCAGAATGATAGCGTCGGGGGAGGTCTCAACCAGTCTACGATACTTCGATTCACTTGCCTTCAAGGCCAGTTCAGTGATCATTCGCTCCGTGATATCACTGACGACGACTTGGAGAGCTTCCTCGTTCCTGAACATGATGGTGGTTGCAGTCACCTCTATCCAAGACTCTGCACCGTCGCTTCGCACAAGTTTCGTCTGCAGATGTTCCGCGTCAGGCGTCCCACGATAGCAGGCCCATAGGTAGTCAATGAGGCGATCCCGTTCTGCGTCGGGGATGAGCTCTGCTATCTCTCTTGCCTCTAGTTCGAGCAGCTGATCAACGCTGTATCCCAACATAAAGGCCATGCGCTGATTTGCGAATTCTATCTTGTAAGGGTCTCCTCGAAGTATTGCAATCCCCATACTGGACTGTTCAACGAGATTCCTGTACTTCGATTCTGACTTCTTCAGAGCATTCTGTGCTTCGACTTTCTCCGTGATGTCTTGAGCAGAGCTGATGGTTCCGATAATCTCGCCTCGATCATCCCGAAGCACATTAGTGTGCCAGGCCATCAAGCGTTCTTGACCGTCCGTAGTGAGTACTTCCCTCTCACTATACTCGACTTGATCAATCTCCCCAGTAATCAGGCGTTCGAAGAGGCCTCTCACATCTTTACGGAACCTCTCAGGAATATGATCAAACCAAGTCTTTCCGATGGCCTCGTCCCCTTTGTAGCCCAGAATCTCACGACCTCGACGGTTCAGTAGCGTTATACGTGCATCGACATCAAGGGCAACAAACATGACCCCGGCCATCTGTAGATATAGCTCCGCCCGTTCACGGGCAGCTTTCTTCTCAGTGATATCAACCACAACCGACTGCATCGCCGGACTGCCTTCGAAATCGATGATGCTGACAAAAGACTCTACCCACCGAACCTCGCCATCTTTTCTGACGATTCGGTATTCCGTGGAGGGTAGGGTGCTACCTTTCTCTGAATACTCTCGAAAACGTCCGCGCAGCCGCTGCTGATCCTGGGGATGTATAAGCTGCCAAACCTCTCGACCAGACATTGCCAGAAGCTCTTCCTTACTGTATCCTGAGATTCTGGCATAAGCCTCATTCGCATAGAAGAGTCGGTTATCACGAAGTATTGAAACGCCCTGGATAGACTGTTCCGCCAAGCGTGTGTAGTCTGAACTGGTCAAATCAGGTCTGCTTTTGGAACTATCAGAGAATATCAAGAAATAGGAGGACCCTGTTTCATCATCTTGAAGTATCCCAATCTTAGCCATGGCGGCTAGGTTACTGCCTGTGTTTCTAGACAACGTTATCTCTGTGCTGAGTAGTCCCGTACTTGATTGAAGGACTACTTCTCTCATTTCCTCCCATGAGTCGTTGACCAGGAATCTGGTGATCGACTGACCTACTAAGTCATCACTGTCAATCTCAAGAGCCACTAAGGACTCTTCGTTACAGGATGATATCATTCCTTCATCATCAATCACCAAGAAACAGTCATCGAGTGCCAGACCTAGTCTCATAGCAATCGAATCATGAATGTGATGGCTTTGTGGCATGAAGGGTACCTCTTTCTAAGGATAATCGAGCGTAGAGCATCGCACTCCCGGCTCAGGCGAGTGAACGGCGATGGACCGCATTTAAGATTATCAGTCTGCCTAATCTGCTGCTTCTTTGTCTAAGCGTTTGAAAATTGAGCTACCCGTCAGGTATGACGAACAGATGACCGCCGAGACCCGATTCTTAGCCAGAAAAGGGCAAACCCCAGACCTTTTGTGAGAGTGAAGCATAGAAGTATCAAGTGATAGAATATGACTGACAAGAAAATTGGTGAGGTAACTAATTACTATTCAAACATCAGTGTCTGCGCTATCATGCTTTCGGACACCTTGAGCGAAGGAGATACTGTGCACTTCAAGGGAGCAACCACAGACTTCACCCAGAAAGTCAAGTCCATGGAACTTGATCGTGAGTCAATAGAAGAAGGGAAGCCGGGTCAGGAGATTGCCATCAAAGTGAAGAATCGTGTCCGTGAAGGCGACGAAGTCTTTCTCTTAGAATAGTCCTATTCTAGATTCCAAGGATGGCGGCGAATAGTCCTTTCCACCATCCTCACGGTTCACTGACGCTTCTCTTTCTCGTATGCTTCTCCGACAGCCTTCGGTGGGATTGACCTTCTGATTCCAGCCAATCCAATTATGACGAAGACATAGGGAATCATTGCGACAAACTCCGAGTAGGGATCTAGCCACTGAAACTCAGCCAAACCTTCAATCATGATTCTCACACCCATGAGCAATCCGAAGAAAGTACCAGCCAAGAAACATCCAATTGGCGTCCAGTTGCCAAAGATAAGGGCGGCAAGTGAGATGAACCCTCTTCCAGCGGTCATCCCTGATCCGAAGGCAGTATTGTAGCCAATTGAAAGGTAGGCGCCTCCCAGTCCGGCAAAGCAGCCACTGAGGATAGTACCTATCATTCGGATGTCCTCAACATTGACGCCTGCTGCATCGAGGGTACTAGGATCTTCACCAGCAGCTCGAATCCTCAGTCCGAAGGGTGTCTTATACATCACGTACCAGCACAACGCGACCATGATGAACATGATATAGATCACAGGTGATAGTCGGCTCAAGGCATAACCGACAATCGGGATCCCCTCTAACGCAGGGATCTCAATGGGTTTCAGGACTATGGTCGTGGGCAGCGGATCTGAGTACCCCTTATGACCCCATATCGCTTGAGACCCGAACTCGGTAAGACCTGCTCCTATGAGAATCAGTCCAGCTCCGCTTACGATGTGATTGCCCTTGAACTTCACACATATGACAGCATGTACCGCTGCCAGCATGCCTCCACCAATCACGGCAGCGAGTAGACCAATCCATGGGTTCCGGGCCACGTGCGTTACCGCTACAGCCGTGAATGCTCCTATCAACATCATTCCTTCAAGGCCAATATTCACAATGCCTGAACGTTCAGAGAACATACCGCCAAGTGCCGTCAGCACAAGTGGAGTGGACATCTGAAGAGTCAGCAAGACAAGAACAGAGATTGGATCTGCCATCAGTTCTCACCTCCTAGATTAGACTCCTTGTCCATCTTGGTCATCCTCCATGCAGCAACAGCTATGACTACCCCAATGACACCAAGTGCCGCGAAGGTAGCCAAAAACTCTGGATATCCCATCAAGAAACCACCTACAGCTAATGCAAACCACATTGCAGACTCCAGCAGTAGTGCCTTGAGACCTCGTGCATCACGTGCTAGCAGCTCAACAAATGCATACAGTCCCAGAATGCCACCTACGACAGACAGGACCAGCAACAACGCTTCACCCATCACGGACGTGATTGCAGCAAGGCCCATTACTGAACCGACGAGCGACACTGCGATGCTTGCGAAGTAGGGAGCAGCTTCCACCGGCGACTTCTTCGCCCGTCTTGCCTCATCGGCGAATCGATTGTAAAGCCACTCAATAATTCTCGGCGCAGCAATGAAAAGCACTACGAGACCTTGCACAACGGAGATGACCTCTGCGGGTGCAACACCTCTCAACTGCATCGCCCGACCACCAGTTCTCAGTGCTCCAAAGAGAATCGCTCCGAAGAGGATTCCCCAAGGGTTATTGTTTCCCAGCACAGCTACCGTGATTCCGTCCCATCCATACCCTTTGGACCAACCACTCTCAAAACGATGAAGCCAGCCCATTATCTCGATTGCACCGCCAACGCCTGCGAGCATGCCGGCGATGCCAAGGGCGAGGGCCATGTTCCTCTTGGCATTGATTCCTGAATACTCTGCGGCATCCTGGTTCAGTCCAACGGCTCTCATCTCAAAACCGATGACGGTCTTGTTGATGAAAAGGTCAACCACGAACACAACCAGAATGGCAATGAGAAAGCCGGCATTGAGCTCTGCAGAAAACAGCTTGGGGAGCTCTGCCGAGAACAAGATATCTGGAGTCTGGTCAACCATCTGCCCCGGCTCTTTGAAGGGGCCTCTGACGAGCCAAGAGGTCAGATTGATGGCTATGTAGCTCATCATCATTGTTACAACTACTTCGTGGGCGCCTCGATAGGCCTTGAGAAGACCAGGAAGGAATCCCCAAGCGAAGCCAGCAAGAGCTGCCACCAGAATGCAGACAATCGGATGGATGACTATGGGCATTGCAATCATGTAACCAACAATCGCCGCGAGCATAGAACCAACATACAGCTGCCCTTCAGGGCCTATGTTGAAAAGCCCACATTTGAAAGCAAGACCAACAGAAAGCCCTGTGAAGATCAGAGGGGTTGCCTCAAGTAAGGTTCTATCGAATCGCACGATAGCGCTCCGAATGAGGGCAATCCATGCGAGGAATGCATTGTAACCGGCGACAATCATCAGCACTGTAGCTACAAGGATAGCCATCAGAATGGATCCTGCCGCCCACATGAGCTGTCGCTGAAAGGCCCTACTTCCGAGGAGTGATAAGAGGTCCTGGTATTTCGCCTTGAACCAATCCGGAGTGAGTAATCTTGGCTTCACATCTTCATTAGATGATTGTTCTGCAACAGCCTCTTGACTCATGCTCCAACCTCCATCTCATCAGGTCCATGGCCAGCCATTAGCAGACCTAGCTCCTCAGGTGTCGTTTCTTCAGGCATCTTTATAGCTACTATCCTTCCGTCGTAAATGACTGCAATCCGGTCTGATAGGTTACGAATCTCATCGAGTTCTGCCGAAACAAGAAGAACAGCAGCTCCCGCCTCACGCATTCTGATCAAGGTATTGTGCACAAACTCAGTGGCACCAACATCCAGTCCTCTTGTTGGCTGGGCTGCAAGGACTATATCCGGATTCGGAGCAAGCTCTCGGGCCACAACCAGCTTCTGCTGATTCCCCCCTGAAAGCGTATCGGCTGTGGCCCGCACTTCAGAGACCTTGATATCATACTCTGATACGAGCGACTTGGCCAAGTCAACAATAGTGTCCTCAGCAATCATGCTACCGTCAGCAAAGGGGGCCTTGTGATGGCGACCCAGTACCAAGTTCTCCGCCACAGTGAATCCGAGAATCAGGCCTCTTGCCTGACGATCCTCTGGGATATGGGCAACACCAAGATCTCGCACACGTCGAGGACTCATGCCGGTGGCATCTATTTGGCGCACCATGATATGCCCTGAAGACGGCTTGCGAAGACCTGCAAGAGCCTCAACCAGCTCGGTCTGCCCGTTTCCCTCAACACCCGCTATGCCAAGAATCTCACCATTGCATACTTGCAGGCTGATGCCCTTCACTGCCTCGATTCCACGGTTGTCCTTCACCACAAGGTCGTCTATCTGCAGCATAGGTTCTCCGATACAGGCGATAGGTTTCTCAACACGAAATACTACAGGGCGCCCCAC
>SDNO01000068.1 GCA_004524435.1 Candidatus Thorarchaeota archaeon
ACTCAGTTAGAGGTTGCATAATGATTACAAAGATGGGTACAAAGACTATCATGAGGCAGGCGAAGGTACACCCATACTTCTTCGTTCTTGAAGTTGTCATATACGCTTCTCTCCATTCATTGTAGAGCCCTCAGTAGACTCTCAGAATGAGAATCATGCTGCAGAGATAATCTATCCAGACACCGTAATATAAAATGTATGATTAAATTAATTATGGGTTAGCAAAAATGGGACTCGATTGAAACCGTATCAAGAGGACCCTCTTCAGTGCCGATCTGCAACGATGCGTGCTGCAGTAGAGTGCAACTGACCGGCAGGAGGAGCACCGATTTCAAAGACATCTGTGGCGTCTCAAGTCGTCCCTCCTACGACAGATGAGTCCATCAGTTGTCTAGGAGAACTTCCAGTACGCCCTGTGCTGAATTGGCGGCTTGTTGCAGACCTACTCCCGAACCCGCGGTATCAGTTCCAACGATGTAGAGTCCATCGATGGGCGTTTTGGGACCAGGCCGGTCCAAGTCCGTCTGTCCTGGAATGAGGGCAGCCCGTGTCGCGTAGGATGTCTGGATGTGCTCCATCTCGATATGCTGAAGAATCTCGGGATGATACTTGGCGATGCCGTTCTTCTTGACAAGTTCAACAATCTCCTCGGTGGTGAAACCCTCAGGCAAGATGGTTGCCGCTCCGAGGAGCTCTTTGTCTTCTGGCGCGCAAGACGGGTCGAAGCTGCTCAGGGAGATTAGCCAAGTATTGGGTTCCGGATACACAATGACTCGTGACTTGCGGTCTCCGATGACGACTTCATCCAGGCCCCACCAGATTGTAACACCCCGTGTATGTTTCATGGTGCTCCAGCGGTCAAAGAACTGCTTTGCCTCACGGTGGGTCTCAGGCACGATATCTGGCATAGACCAGAGGGGGATATTGCTGACAATGAGGTCGTGCTCCAGAGTCACTCCACCCGCTTTCAGGCCAGCAACCCGTCCTTTTTCCTCGATTATATTGTCCACGGGCGTTTCGAGTATGAAGTCTCCAGCAATACTCTCCTGCACTCTCTCCAGGAGTCCCTTCATGCCCCCTATGACGTATCCCTCATCGTATTCGTCGCTGCCGAATAGGAGTCGCTTGGCAGAGTCGATCTTGGATGATTCCTTGTCCGTGTCCTTCAGAGTCCGTAGGGCCTCGTAGGCAGATGCCTCGTCAATGCCGACTCCTGCAGCCATGTAGATTGCGCTCTGCATGACATCGAGAATGACCTGATTTGTGGCTCCTTTCGATTGCATGAATTCTAGGAAAGTAATGTCCTTGTACTGCTTCATCTCTTCCAATTTCATCGTTTTGATCTTTGCACCAATCCGTGCCAAGCCAAGTCGGCCGCGAGGACCCGTCAATGGCCAGCGGAGGGTCTCCCCGATGCTGCTAGGAATGGTCCCAACCTTATCGTGTACTTGGAAGAACCAGCCCTCATGGAGAACAAACTCTGGTGGCGGATTCAAATGGTTTCTCATGAACTCAGCAAAGGCCCCCCGTTTCACGCGTGTGATGATATGTAGACCCTGATCCACACGATAGCCGTCAACATTGTAGCCGTACCAGACTCCACCGATATGGTTGCCCTTCTCGATAATCAGGACCCTCTTTCCTCTGGCTGATAGCCCGAGGGCGGTGAGCAGACCACCGGCACCGGCGCCAGCTATGATGGCATCGTACTCACGGGCATCTACTTGGTCGATGGATGTCTGCTTCATGGCCGCGCAGGTACTCATTGAGTCAGTACTTAAGATTGACTCATTGGCCAGTCACTCAGGTGAGATCAATCCACTTCTTGCTATCAGCTGCATTGTAGGCGGCATCCACGATACGATGCGCTGCGAAAGCATCTCTGAAGTCGGGACTGAAGGCGGTCTTTTCCTGGACCGACTTGAGGAAAGCATAGTCAAGCGCCGCGTATCTCTCAGTCCCGACGGAGGTGAGCGTTTCCGATGCCTCGGGGGAGAGTCCATTCTCCTCAAAGCCAAGGCTCTTCAGCAGCACATTATTGGCCGTTTCAGGCCATACTCTGACGGGGCCACGCCCCTGCAGATGGTAATCCAAGTATCGTTTCGCAGATTCTAGACGGATGCCTATGTATCCCTTCTCAAAGAAGAACTCAACAGACCGCTCGTTTGGTCGTTCTACCCAGTGCCAGACAGAGTCCAGTGTCGTGACAGCACCATCGGTGTGTTTCATGATGATGGAAGCGTGGTCCTCAACTTCTCGACCTGAATAGAAACCTATAGTCGCTGTTAGAGATTCAACCTCACCGAAAAACCATCTTAGAATATCTATGTCATGAATACTGTGTTCAATGAGCGTCCCGCCTCCGGCTATCGAACGGTTTCCACGCCATTTACTGTAGTAGATATAGTCCACAGGAAATCGTTGGTCATCTCTGATATGAGCCATCATCGGAGCACCGAAATCATGGTTCTCCAAGAGATGCTTCGCATACACAAAAAACTGGTCGTATCTGAGAACCAGGCCTACGGCTGCAGGAACCTTGGCATCGTTTGTAACCGCCAAGAGCTCTCCTGCCTGCGGAGCACTATGTGCCAGAGGTTTCTCGCAGAAGAGGGGTTTTCTTGCCCGCGCAGCAGCCTTCACCATATCAGAGTGCCTGTTTGTCGGCGTACAGATATACACCAAGTCAGTTTCCTCGTGTGCAATGAGCTCACCATAGTCCGTGAATACATTATCCACATCAAAGAGCTCCGCTGCAGACTGCAACGAGTCCTCATCGATATCGCAGATTCCTGTAATGTCCAGATCAAGAAGCCCGGCTTCTCGAAGAGCCAGGAATGCAGTGAGATGGGTCCTTCCGATGTTTCCTGTACCAATCAAGCCCAGTCGAATATTGGCCTGTTCCTTGGTCAATAGGTCTCCCTTACCGAAGGTCTGGAGCACTCTCCATTATATGAGTGTTCTGTGATGCGATATACTACCAACTTATATTATGCATCAAATCCTAGCCAAGACCGCATAGTACAAGTGGAAGATATTGGGCCTCGGTGACTGTGAAATGACCTCTCTTCAAGATGTTCTCAAGAAGGCATCAGCGAAAATCACTCAAGGAGACAAAGAGGGGGCAGCAAGACTGCTCGAACAGGCAGGAGAAATACTGGCCGCTAGGGGAATCATTGACCGCGCCGCACGTGTGTTTACAGAGGCTGCGAAGATATACAGGGAATTTGACAGAGCACCGGAGTATTATGACGCAGTCGAAAGCGCAACTCTCATGCTTGTGCGGCAAGGAACAGATTCGAAAACCAATGTCGACATTGTTCGCATCAACGAAGCGGCCGGTGAGTTTGCGGACGAAGCAGGAGAGCATCAGCGGGCGGCAGATTTCTTCTTCAGGGCATTAGACTTCGCGACAGGCTCGAAGATACTGAAACTTACTATCAAGGCTGCCGATGCACTTGAGGGCCTCGCTGACGACAAAGAGGTTCAGCAGAACTACGAGGAGACCCTTACCCTACTGAAGAAAGTAAGCAGGCTCTACTACACAGCTGGCGATGACGAGCTCGCCAGGAGGATCAACGAGAGGGCCAGTCGAATCGCATTGAATTGGGCAGATGAGGCACGTCGAGAAGAAGATTGGCTCACTGCTGGAAATGCTCTTGCAGAAGCAGCTCAGATCACTCAGACCGAGGGGGATAATGTAGAAGCGACCAGACTCATGATGGACGCCGGCATGGCGTACGAGAAGGTTGGTCTTCACGAGAAGGCCGGAAATATATTCGATGCAGCTCAAGAAACCTACAAACTAGAGAGACTCTCCAGTGCCCGTAAGAACGCAATGAGTCAAGCAGCAGAAGCCTACATGAAGATGGATGGAGAACCCGAGGTTGTCGGACCCCTTCTAGTAAAGGCAGGAGATATGTTTGAAGAACTAGGCCGGCCCATGAAAGCAAAATGGTCCTACAAGAAAGCCAGTGAGATCTTCGAGAAGCTTGCACGAAGAGCCGCCGAAGAGGGGGACACTGCATCTGAGAAGAATTATCTGCGGTATCGGGCCATGTGTTTGAAGAAATGGGGCGCCATTGACGAGGCCGAAGATATCTACAAGGCCGTAATCGACTACTTCATCGAACAGGCGAAGAAAGAGGAAGAAAGGGAGCATCACGAGAGGGAGGCCCTGTCTCTAGAAGAGGCCGCAGATGTCATGTATGAGGCTGGAAGAAGACAAGAAGCACAAGATACCCTGGAAAGAGCCTTGGATATCTACGTAAGTTTGGCTGGAGAACGAGCTGCCTCCAACGAACCTGATGAGGAGAGCAAGTTATTCACCGAGGCCGCTGAGTGTGCCGCTAAGATGGGCGATGCCGAAAGGAGCGCCTCCTTCTATCAGAAGGCAAGCGAGAGAGCAAGAAGTGCTGCGGAATTGTACCAAGAGATGGGGGTTGGCGAAGTGGCCACTATCTGGCTCCGAACGGCTGGCCTTGAGGCTCTGAAGACTCAAAAAACAGAGATGCATGAGAAGGCTATTGAATATCTTAGAGAATCCGCAGAAGGATTCAGAGCGATAGAAGAAGAGAGGGAGGCTTTTGATGACCTGTTTACTGTCTTCGGCCTTCTCCTTGAACATGAACCCGATGACGAGAGAATCAAGGAGGTTCTATCAGCGATGGACGAGATTGCTCTTACAACCAGAGATGAGGAGGTTTCTCTCACTCTGTCTGTGATTAGACCGTTGTTCAATGGGCACCACATTGCTGCGCTTCTTGCTCTTCAAGAGAATGAGGAGGAGCTGGAGTCAAAGGTCGATCGTCTGCGTGAACTGGTTGAGATAGTCAAGAAGAGATCACGCTAGGCAATCAGACAACGTGTGCAAGTATTATCAAGGAGAGAGGGACTTTCCTCTTTGGTGCATACTATGACAACTCAACATGCAAAGATATCGCTTCAGACCCAGGGCGACTGCCATATGATCGACATCACTGAACGGCTCCAAGACGAAGTGAGTTCTGGTGGGCTGGTCAATGGTTTATGCACAGTCTTTTGTCCTGGTTCGACAGGCTCGATCATCACAATCGAATACGAAGAAGGATTGCTCAAAGACTTCCCAGAGGCGATGGAAAGACTAGCACCTGAAGATATTGTCTATGAACACCATTTGAAATGGCATGATGGTAACGGGCACTCACACATTCGCGCCTCAATAGTGGGCCCATCGATGACGATTCCATTTGTGGACAAGGAGCTGACCCTTGGCACGTGGCAACAAGTCACCTTTGTCGATTTTGATAACAAACCAAGAAACAGAGTCCTTCATGTCATGATGATGGGAGAATAGGTTAGAGAACCTCGTCGTCCGGATCTAGGTCCCAAATCATGTCCGCCAGAGTGGCAGGCTCAGTGGCACACTCGCGAATCTTCAGAGCCAGATAGTGTATCCTGAGGGCCCTTCTAAGGCGATGTATCTGAAAAGGTGTGTCCCAACCAGGTGCACTGTTGCGATAGCCAAAGGAATCCATAAGCCCGCGAATTGTGTCAATCTCTTTCTTCACTTGGGCCTTTACGTCGTCTATCTCTCGATCTATCGTTAGTGAGTGAGGCATCTATTCATGCACCCCGGCATCCGGAATGATGGGACACTCAGTAAAATAGTCTGTGTATTCCGCTGGTATTACGCGCCAATCAGTGAATTCTTCTCCGTTCACCAGATTTTCGCTGCATTGGTGTACCACACACGGGACATTCCATCTGGGGCGGAGCCTCTCTGAGGACTTTTCCGCAGGCAGGGCATTTGAAAATCCATTCAATCTTGTGCCGGAATCGACCGGAGGGTTCTAAGACAGCCACCCCCAAAGAAATGGCTGTATTGAGTACAGCGAAGTCCGTCGATGCCACTGTCATATCTCTCGATGTCTTCTGAAGAGTGAGAGCTAGAGCAAGCAGGTCAAGATCCTGTTCGGATAGCTCGTCCAAGTCTCCGGTCTTGCGTGCCTCTTCCTCAGCCCTGGAGCGTGCCTCGGGGGACCACTCCTCTATTCGAAGACGACCAGTTGATAGCATCTCGTCAATTCTTCTCTGACTGCGACGGTTGAGCACTTCATCTATCACCGCCTGAGTTGTCACTAGTTTCTTGTCAGGATTCTTCTGGGGCCAAGTACTGAAGAGCAGGCCAGCGTCGACCACAAACAGATCCACCACCTATCCCACCTAGAGAGTCCTTGGAACAAGTCGGGTGTTCAGACGGTCATAGTAGTTGTCATACATGCGAATGAATCTCGTGACGTACTCTGACTTCTTTATCCAGATAGTCTCGTGCGGTTCAACTTCCCAGCGGTCCTGTCCGTCAATGACGACCATGCTGCAGACACCTGGCTTGACCATTTCCATCTCGAAGAGGCTGTCATCCGGAATCACCAGCGATTTCAGTTCAAAGCGAGGTGGACAGACCGGGACAAAGATGAAGCCGTGAACTCTGGGGGTGAGGATTGAGCCACCAGCCGCTAGAGCATATGCGCTGGAACCGCACGGGGTTGCTAACATGGCCCCGTCTGCACGACCGAAGTCTACTCGCGTTCCGTCTAGATACACTTGGAGAGTCAGAAGCCGTCCGGGCACACAGGATGCCACCAGTACCTCATTTAGTGCATGACCGAACTCGCGTTTTCCGTGCCCTGTCTTCAGATTGACACATCTCTCTATGATACACTCGTTCTTGAGAATGCGTTCGAGAGAGCCTAGGGCGGTGGTTGTGCTGCTCTCTGTCAGAAAACCCACAGTCCCGCGGTTGATGCAGAATAGAGGTGTTTCCCGATCGCTCAGATGTCTAAGGGTGTGCAATATCGTGCCGTCCCCACCGATAGTGATGGTGAAGTCAACATCCATGTCCTCAATCAAGGTGGGTTTGGCCCCTTTGTCAACAACGTTGCAGGATCCCGGATCAACCAGTACCCGCACGCCGTTCTCAATGAGAAACTCAGTGACGCGAGAGGCAATGCGCTCAATCTCAACCCGGCCCGGTTTACATACAAGGCCAACGGTTCGTTCCTCGCTGAGGATAGTAGGATTCTCTTCAATCATAGAGAGGGCACATCCAGTTGGAATGGGAATTGTTGACAATATTACTCTTGCCAGTTCTGAGCTCCATAGACTGCTGTCCCATAAAGTATATGAATGGAGTCATCCGAGGTTCATCAAACTTGTCTTACGCACTGGTTGGTGAACTATATTGAGTATTCGGAAAGCAGAGGCAAAAACACTGAAGCCAGGAAGCTATTTTCTTATCGAAGGAGAACCCTGTCGTGTGATATCCATAGAGAAATCGAAACCTGGAAAGCACGGAGCAGCAAAGGCAAACATTACTGCGGTAGGCTTCTTCGACGACCGCAAACGCAATGTGATCATGCCCGCGGACCGAATGGTCGATGTCCCCGTCATAGACAAGAGGGCAGCCACAATCATTGCAGATCTCGGCGAGCAGTACCAGTTGATGGACTCAGAGACCTACGAGACCTACAACATTCCTAAACCAACAGATCAAGAGATTGCCAGCAAGATAGAGCTGAATGCTGAAGTTGAGGTCTGGGAAGTCATGAATAAGCGAGTCATTATGCGTGTCAAGTAGCTGTACAGTGTCATACCTTCGATACATCTAAGAGTGTTGTACAGGCCTTGTGAGCATCTACCGATGTTAGATCAGGCAGAAGCTCTGGATATTAGCAAGAATACCTATATTGAAGGTCTCGTCTATATTTCAGCACTGGAAGGAGGAAACAAGGCGCAAACATGCAATGCGTCATCATACGTGAGCCGTTCCAGAAGTAGTGGTGGAGATGAACAGGACTGATATTGGACGGATGGCGCATGAGCTCCGAAGAACCATCTCGCCACTGAAGACGATAGCTACATCAATCTCACTAAAGGGATGGCTCATCTACTGCATTGGTTCAATCGCCGGGCTCCTTGTGACCGGCTGGCAAGTCCATGAGAGGTGGGCTGGAGTCTTCGGCGCCGCGTACGCAGCGGCCAACATATCGGCTTCAATATACATGCTAGGTGTACCGTTCGTCATCTCTTCCGCCCTAGTTATGACAGAAGCAGGAAGAAGACGAAACTCAGATGAAACCTTCCAGGTGCAGCCCAGCCCCGAAAATCGTTTCCTCCCGAGAGTGACATTTCTCTTCATGCTCAATCTCTTCTGCGTTGAGGCATGGACCCTCTTCTCATACTACGTCGCTGCTGTTGAGTTTACACACATATTGCCCCTCGATCTGCTCACCTATCTCCCCGCGGCTCTATTCACCGGTGTATTGACCTCCTTCTTGGTGACGGTGCTGACCTGTGCCCTAGCAACGGCCATGGATGACTGGCGCCTTGCCCTTGCCACCAACCTATTCCTCTTTATCGCGATGGCATGGGTCTTTGGGATATCCACGTATCTCAGATCCCCCAGCACTCTTCCATTGTGGGGCCTCTATCACCTGCATCGGTTTCTTGCCCTCGGACTGGCAGCCGGGATTCAGGACGCGGTGTTCTCTGACCTGTGGACGAATCTCTACACGTCGGGAATGATATTCGGCACGCCTCTATCGCTCCCAGACCTAATACCACCCACACTGACATGGGTAGGTATATCCCTCATTTTGATACCTGCGATGCGGAGCGCCTATCGTCGGAGCCTAGCACACCAGGGGCTCAGAGAGAGTGGGGTAGGCGGGCCAGCCGCGCCTGATGCGGAGCTGAAGACCCCCTTGCTGTCAGATCTCGACGCCGCCCGCAAGATGCAGAGGAGGATAGTCGCTGTAGGGTTCATCCTGTTCATCCTCGTTGTGCCACAGTTGAACGGCTCCATCGTGGCGCAGGAACAGGAGGAAAGCATACAAGTCCTCTATCAGAGCCCCGGTGGGGGAGAGGTGGTGACTCTCAATGTGTGGAGATATGACTCCGTTGAGTTCGGCCCTCCCCCCGCAGGCAAGTACAACTGGTACGGCATCGGGTTTGAGATTCTGGACTGGCACGACAGCCCTCACGAGCTGAAGTGCCGCACGATTTTCAGAGAGATGGGAACAGATGCATTCGAGTCGTTGAACCAGACCCAGCGTGATGCCCTGTCCGGGACCACTCATCTCCACATAAATCCGGACAGTAACGAACGCAGTGGCGGCTGGTGCAACATACAGTGGAAACACGGACAGTTCCTGTGGGGCGTCAAGTTCCAAGGGAGCGAGAATGAAGATGCAAGTGGACATCTTAGAGTGAGAATCACAGTTCGCATTCGCACAGCGACTTAGAAGCTGACTCTCTTCCACCACGAGGCCTGATGGTTGGCGATCCAGCTATGACCACTATAGATGATATCATGAGAAGCAGTACAAGAAAGTATTTGGTATCCATGGCGGTGAGGTTTGCCAGATCCAGTAGTTCGTTCAGAGAGATGGGATGTCGTTTCTAGGTCACAGTAGGGCCCACCGGACACTGGTTCCATGGTTGACCAGATCCCCTCTCAACCCTTAACGGAGGATGGCTCGAGCCCTGGAATAGTGGTGCGGAGGGCGAGATTCGAACTCGCGAACCCCTACGAGATAGGGATCTGAACCCTACGCCTTTGACCTGGCTTGGCAACCTCCGCAGAGCTACAGCATCCTGCTGCGAATCCTACCCGCAGGCTGGTTCTTTTTATCTTTTCGGAGGGAAGGCGTGAGCGCACCTTCTCTCTCCACATCAGGAGAGTTGTCCCGCTCTCTATCAGCTGACGGCGGAGTAGTGTCAACACTCATAAGCGTGTTACGAATGGCACAGATTCGTGTCATTGAAAGAGGAGAGCGAAGTTCAATGAGTATGAAACGGTTTGGCGTCTCGGTACCAACGGACCTCTTAGAGAGATTCGACGAGTTAGTGGAGAAGAAGGGATATGTTGGGCGATCTGAAGCACTCAGAGATGCCATGCGTAGCTACATCACACAGACCGAGTGGGAGTCTGAACAGGGCGGAAAGCACGCAGCGTTGAATATCGTCTACAGACACAAACCGAGCCTGATGGCCAATCTCATCGAGAGTCAGCACTCAGCAAGAGCTCATGTTACATCGACGGTCCACGTACACCTGACCGAGACCCACTGTCTAGAGATACTCACGATACGGGGAGATAGAGAGGACATCCAGGCACTGGCTGACGAGATCGGTGGACTCTCCGGTATCGAGTATGTGCGGCTGTTCCCCTTTGCCCTACTCGACGATACGGAGGAGCACAGTCACCGTCACTAGCCGCTGGGTCCTCTGGATTCCTTGAGGCGGATGAGCATTTTGATTAGGTGATAGCGATACTAGCAATGATGGCTATGGCTAGAAGAAATCGCGGCGGGTAGATTGGCCCAAAGGATAGTGCTCCGTATTAGCGAGGCGGATTAACGACCAACATCCGACGAAAAACTGATAACTCTTCAGGAGAATGATGACTCGAAACAACTCGAACATGAGGGGGAATCTCGATTCAAGAACGGATAAGCAGGGCAATCAGGACTTCTGGAGCTAAGACTAAACCAGAGGTCTGGAAACGGATTGAAAAATGGCTCGAGACGGGAATCGGACGACGCTATGAAGTAGAAGAGAGATCACCGAGTGAGATCCATCTCCACAGAAGATGGTGGGACATCTCAATCTCCAAAGTGGTCCTCTTCATTCTCGGCACGGTGACTATACCGATTCTGATTGCTCTTGAGGCAATTCTTGTCGCTGCCCTCTTTGGATATCTATTCCCCGAAGTACAGCTCGGCAGCCTTGTAGATTGGTACACCTTCCCCTCCTTCATGATTGGATGGGTCCTGATTGTAGTTTACTTCGGATTCCGTTACTTCTCTGCCAATGTTGTGATTCGGATAGCTGTTGGGCACTCAGAAGCCCATCTTGAGGTCGAAACGAAGCACATGGAAGAGGCAGAGCATGACTTCCATTCACTCGTCGCTACAATCGAGGACAAAACGACAGCGGACTAGGCTCCAGCCAAGACCAGAAGGAGTTCAAAAGACACTTATCCAATCAGTGGGAATGGATGCACGGTATCGGAGGCTCTCTGGATGCGCTATGAAGGCAATGAAACCGTTAGACTTCCCGAGGCTATAGCTAGGGAAGCGGTTCATGATAGAATCGATGCGTGGTTGGAGACAGAGCGTGGTAGCAACTATGCTATTCAGAGCGAGTCCCCTGAAGAGGTGGTCTTGAAGAGGACATGGATGGACGACTGGTGCAAAGCATTGGTCATCTATTCCGCCCTCGTGAGCACCTCTGGGATCTTCTTCGGCCCATCCCTACCATCATTGGAAGACCTGATTATCGCCTTTGTCCTTGTTCTTCTTGGTCTACTGGTTCCCATTGGGTTCTTCTTTCTGCGTCCATCACGCACAGTGATTGTGGTAGACATCAAGGAGTCAGAGGTCAATCTGTCTCTTGAGTCCTCTCACAAAGAGGAATCGGAGCAAGACTTCGATTCGTTGATCAGTGCGATGGAACGCTCAGAAGTGGAGAATACCAGAATGGTGAAAGAGGAGAGCCGGCATATTGATCGAGGACGCACCTAGACCCGCACCAGCTTCAAATGGCAAAACAACACCAAGGACGATTCTGAAGTACTTCCTTCATGGAATAGTATACTCTGTCTTCATGTTCTTTGCATCTGTCATGCTCGTCGTGGTTGCCTCGTTCCTGATTGTGATTGGATCACTGATCGGCCTGATTCTTGGCTTCGCTATGATATTCATGACAATAGGCTGTCTCAACGCAGGGATTGCAGGACTCATCTGGGATCTGGACGTAAGCAGTGGTTGGCAGAGTTGCCTTGGCCATGGGCTCCTACTGTTTGTGCTGCTTCTCATTGCACATGTTCCGTTCTTGATTCTCGAGGCTCTCTATACAGGCATGACTGTCGAAGTGGCGGTCATCCTCCTCATGGCCGAAATCCTCCTGATGGCAATCGTCGATGGATATGTCGGGAAGAGCGTTGCAACCTTCTTCAGCGGCGATACAAGGAGTGAGACCGTGTTCCGTACGACACAGGGACCGCAGAGATTCCGCTGGTAGTCTAGGTACACTACGGTCTTGACCGGCCAGTTCGTGATAGCTACTTGTAGTGGCAGGGCATTAGCATTACCACATTGGCAGCGAGATGCATAGCCGAGTGCCAACTGCATAATGAAATCGCGAATAGCCTGATGGGGCCTCAGACAAATGTAGAGATTGCCTCCGATTGATTAATTACCCGCCCAGACATTCACAGAGAAGTAATCGTTGCGAGAGTAATCGGAGGCATCAGCTCTTGTTCGAAGACACGCCGGATATGTTTGTGCGACCATCACATATGAAATCTCTACCAGAGAGGATTCTGAGATACTTCATACACGGAATTGCCTTCTTCTTCGTAACCCTATTCGCAGTATTCCTGTTCGTCTTTCTTGCGGTGGGTATGACTCTGATTGGTGCCCTAATCGGTCTTGTTCTTAGTTTTGTCGTCTACTTCATAATCATTGGTAGCCTGAATTCCTTGATCTCTGGACTCCTCTGGGACGTTGAGGTGCCTGGAGGGTGGGGTCGCTGCTTCGGACACGGACTGTTCCTGCTGGTCTTCCTTCTGATAGGGCGCATACCCCTGTGGGCGCTGGAAATACTCAT
>SDNO01000069.1 GCA_004524435.1 Candidatus Thorarchaeota archaeon
CAGACCTTCTTCATCAACAGTCATAATCTCGCCGAGGTTCAGCGGATATGCGACCAGATTGCAATCATCGATGAGGGAAAGGTATTGCTGTCCGGTGCAACTGAGGAGCTCAGGAAGAGGCTATCCGCTAAACAGAAGTATAGAATCCGCGTGGTCGAGAACATAGAGGAAGCCGAGCGGATAGCCAAGCAAGCTGAGTATGTTGATGAACTGACCATCGAGGCTGATACGTTGGTGGTCAAGATCAATTCCCCGTATGACAACAATGCGCTGCTAATGAGGGCACTACTTGATGCAGGTCTTAGACTTGTGGAGTTTGCTGAAGAAGAAGCAAGCTTGGAGGACGTCTATCTTGAGACCGTCAAAGGAGGTGTCCGTTGATGGCTAGAAGCAAGTCCATGATTGTGGCTCTGACAGATCTAAGAAATGCCCTCAAAGTCAGCTGGATGAAGTACTTCCTTGTAGGTATGGTGCTTTTCGGTCCGATTACGGTTGTGGGACTGTTGGGATCTATGATTCTGTTCGTTCCTCCCACCAGTCCTGCCTTTGAGGCGACAATAGAGCTCATGATGCCCACAGCCTCAAGCATGATTGCTCTCCTGGCTGCGATTCCTGCTACGCTCATTGCAGCGAACGCACTTGTTGGTGAACGCGAGCAGAACACACTGGAGCCTTTGCTCTGTACACCCTTGACAGACCGAGAGCTCATCTGGGGCAAGACGCTGAGCTCCTTGGTGCCTTGTCTAGCAATTCTCTGGGGCGGGACCGCGCTGTCCACAGTCGGTCTGATTGTCCTCTCCGTTGCATTTCAGGCTCCCATTATCATATTTCCTGACCTTCCAGGATTGTTCCTTATAGCCGTCGGAGGGCCGATTGTGCTCGTGGCAGTTGTGTCTGTGATGATTCTCATCAGCGGTCGTGTGAGTCGGGTCTATGAGGCATACCAGACAGGTGGCCTCGCGGCACTCATCCTCATGATTCCAATGTTCCTTCCATTCGTGTTTATCTCTGGAGATGCAATCGATCAGAGTGTCGTGTGGCTATCGAACATTCTAACAGTCCTCATTGCCGTAGTCATGGCTGTCGTGACATGGTTTTTGGCACTCAAGCGCTTCAACCGTGACACCATGATTTCTCTGGTCTAATCTCTAAGCGACAGTCCGGGGTTCTGCGTCAGCCCCGGCTATATCTCCTTCAGTCCACTGGGATATCGTCTGGCCAAGTCTTGGTAGATCTTCTTGAATCGCCCAAGTTCCTCTTTCTGCTCTTCTCTGACTGGCGCGATGATCTTGGCAGGTACTCCCACAGCAATCATGCCCTTTGGTACTTCGAATCTTGCTTTCACGACTGCGCCCTCGGCCACCACAGCATGCTCTCTGACAATTGCATAATCCGAAACAATGGCACCCATGCCGATGACTGCGTGGTCCTCCACAGTTGCATTGTGAATGATACAGCCGTGACCAAGAGTGACCTCATCACCAATGTGAGTCTCTTCGTCAGGTCTTGCATGAACCACCACGTTGTCCTGTACACTTGTCCCATCACCAATGACCACTCTGCCGTAGTCGCCTTTGACCACGGCCCCAGGTGCAACATAGCAGCTATCGCCTATTGACACATCTCCTATAATAGAGGCAGAAGGACTAACGTAGGTGTTCTCTCCCAAAACGGGTACTCTGTTTTCGAACTCGTAGACTGTCATGAATCAGACCACTCCTTTTGCTGGCAAATGGCATGATGCGCCTTGTAGCATCGGGACCAGCTAGTTGTGGAGCTGGCCCTACGAAGCGTTAAATGTTGTGACCTGATATAATTTGAAACAGAAATACAAAGGACGGAATATCAGTTGGTGGACGAGCAGCAGACTAGTAATGATAATCTTCTCTTTCCGATTCTTAGAGGTGAATCAGTGGCAGAGGGTGGCTCAATAGACGGTGAGGTCGTGATTATCTGCAAGGCTGCTGATTTGAATCGGGAGTGGAATTCACGGGAAATTGCAGTACTGGATTCAGCCTTGCAGGAACATCTAGAAATCAACCCTGGAGTCGTTGATGAGCTCTTCGGGAAAGTGTCTGCAGCCATATGTGAATTTGGAGAGATAATGGGGGAGCTTGCATCGTTTGCAGTCATTCGAGGGGCTATATGCATAATCAGAGTTGATGATGCAACGGATGTTCTGGAGAACGGCATGCACATACGAGTAGTGGCCCATGAGAGTCGTGGGGATATCTACTTCATAGACTAGTATTGCACCTAAGGTTGGCTTGAGTCTCAAGAACGACGTGCATACGCATTCTCACAAGTGCTCGTTGTCCGAAATAGATTTCAGTGCAATTCCTGTCCAAGAAGCGGCCAATCAACTGCTTTCATCAAACCTTTAAAGACGAGTTGCGATTGCATCTAGATTGGTGAATCCCCTGAGTGAGCTCGATGCTCTCATAAGTCGGATTAGACTGGTTGACAGGAGAGGAGCGGTCTACGAGCTCGTGCTTTATCTGGTGCTGATATCGATTGGACTTCTGCTCTATCTTCTTCTTCTGACTTGGTTATCGATACATTTCGGGGGGATAATGCTGGCTCTATTCGTCTTGGGCCCTCATACTATCTTCGGCTTCAGCGTCATTGTCCAAGGGGTCAAGACCGGGCGACGTTTGAAGAGGCGGACTACATTTGTTGATTCGCAGAACAGAGAAGGAAAGAGGGTCTATTATGGCACAGCAGATGACATCCGTCGTGTCTTTGAGCGATGGGAGATGGATGCTGCTCGAAGCAAGCAGGGCAATCAGGATGATATCGTGGATGTCCTTCTATTCCTCTTCCTTGTTCAGATGACACTAGTCGTAGCAATGCTCTTGATGTCAGAGGAGTACTTGCCCTTCCTATTATCCCTTCCAATAGTCCTAGCACTGCTCGTTATTTCAGGAATGATTCATTCCTATATCACATCCCCGAGCCCTCCGCATCTGGACCTTCTCAATCATCTTGAGTTCTATATTCTGGATAGACTGAATGCTCTTGAGTCAGCGTTCAACCAAAGGAAGAATGCAATCTCCCTGTTGTTCGGGCGGAAAAGAGGTTGGAGGGTGATACACGAAATCGGGTTCTGTTTCATGCTTGATGCTACGTCGAAGCCGATCCTAGAGTATCGCCTAGGTCTCTCCTCCTCTCAATCTGAACGATTCCTGTTATCACCAACGATTAGCAACAGTGTCAAGAGTGATGTGGCCGCTTTGCTCCCCAAAGCATGGTCCTTGTCTTCTGCAAATGACAATGGATGCTGTCTAGTCATAGGGCATCGATATCGAGACTTGGATATCTCAGACTCTAGCACCTACCTTCTGAGCCCAAGTCGAGTACAGGGGGACACCGAGGAAGTTGTCCGAATTGCCGGTCAACTCCTGGGTGTACTCTAGAGAAGAGAACTTGTTGTGTCCTACTAGTAAGATTAACTTAAAATCGGATAATCCGCATCTTCTGTCCAAGGTACTACGATGAAAGTCCAGATGAAGGTTGACTCTCAGTGGCTCAGAATGGAGCGCCGCAGTATGGAGAGGATGAAACAGGACTTCAAATCATGGGAAGCGGAAACCCTTCGAAAGGCGAGAGAGGCTGATGACCTCCGCTCTCTACGAGAGGTGTTCTATCAACTCGGCGACCGGTGGGAATGGGATCAGGCGACCGGGGCCTGGCTATCAAGTGGACAGCCGCTTGATACTATCGGTCTAGTCCTGAGGATGCCGGGGTTGGAACCGCAGAAAGAACGCTATGTTCTCTACGCAGTGATGGCCTACAGCAAGGGGTTCACCAATCAGTTCGACCATCTTGGTGACAAAGAACGTATCATCATTGAGCACGACAAAGAATCGGGCAGCCTTCAGGCTTGGTCTACAACGGGTCACGGGGCTATGGACCTCATACCCTTGGACCTCACTAGATTTGGAAATGTGGAGGCTGCACTGCAGGAATGCTATGTTGTTGCACAGCCGGGCGATCATGCCTTGCGTCTCGAACTCCCTGAGTCAGACGTGAGTTTCTACTCGTTCAAACACTGGCTCTGGAAGATTGCCAGTGGCCGACGGTCGTTTGTCCTGCGAGAAATCGTGGTGCTGGATAGTCAGAATCTTGAAGACTCTCTTGATTTCAAGTTCTATAGATATGCGCGGGCAGTGATAGACCTAGAGAGAGAATGGCGGCAACAGCAAAGAAGCGTCTTCGGCAAGGCTCGTGAGGCACTGCTTGATGAGATTCCCGATCATGTGGAGCAGAAAGATAAGAAACTCCTGAGGAGGATTGAGGGGCTCATACACTTTCTCTGGTTCACGCCGTGCGCGAAACAACTGGGCACGATATCTCGACTATATGAGGATCTCAGTTCTGAGCCAACTCCATCTGAAATCCAGCTTCAGCTACTGCCATTCATCGGAGAAGTACAATATGCTTTGAATGACATCGTTGAGAAGTCCAAGTATTTGAAGTGGAAGAGTGTCATGGATCAGAAGAATTACACCACCGGAAAATTGTTCGAGGAATTTGAACTGTCAGACTTGGCAAAGGAAGCGTTTGCTGTGGCTATTGAAGATATCTTGAAGGAACACACTTTGGCCTACATTGGCTATCCTGAGAGAGCTACTATGAAGGATAAAGCTCTGAGGATATCTTTCGGGATATTCGTACTGCCTGTGAGGCTTGTCACATCGTTTGCTCAGTTCTTGCGCGAGAAAGTCGAGGCTCTGAGGAATCGTCTGGGCTCGGCCGATGAGCACCACGAGGAACCGAGCCGTCACTACGAGCCGATATCGTGATCGGGCAGCCGTTTTAGTTGAATATTTCTAGGAGCTCTAGGAGCAATCCAACCACTATCGTGTCTTCGGGGGCCTTCTCGCCCTCCGAGGGATCTGCCCAAGTAGTGAGTATGGGAATCATCTCTCCTCTCTTCGCCGCTTCGATATCAGCGTCAACAAGATTTCCCACATACGCACAGAGTCGGGGATTCACTGCAATCTGTGCCGCGGCGTCCAGCAGAGTAAATGGGTTTGGTTTGGCATAGCCCGGCACGGCGCTCCAAGTTACGACGGCGAAGACATCTTCCAACCCTGATGTCTTGATGAGGTGTGAGGGATTGTGAAAACGCCTTGTGCATATGCCAAGAGTGTACCCTCTATCATTGAGTTTTGAAAGAGTTTCGAATGCTTCCTCTGTGAAGTATTCGTATCTGGGCCCTCTGATTGCCTTTCTCCACCTTCTCTCGAATTCCAGAATTACTTCGTCAGCCAGTCCGTTGATACCAAGCGTTTCAAACATAATGCGGTCTGCCTGAAGCCATTCAGATGGGTCATTACCCCAGTGAATGTCGGCATTAGTAGTAATCAGATAGGACCTGAGCCAACTGTCTGACTCTTGGAAGGCTGCCTGCAATTGCTCATCGCTGTATCGGTTGAGTTGGATGTCTAGTTCGTGACCGGTGTCCCTGAGTAATTCGAAAGGGGGTATTCTGGTTCCAGTGAGTGTGTGGTGCAGGTCGAAAAGAATGGCCTCAACTTTCATATTCATGACCCTACAGTCTGGATTGGATTGAGTGCTCTGATAGAAGTGTTATGGTGAGACCCTCTAGCACTAGATAAATTAGTGAGATGCTCGTGGCGTTTCTAGGCCGGTGAACAGAAAGTGAAGAAGATAGGCATCATCGGAAACGGCGTGTCTGCTGTCACTGCAATTCGCGAGATACGACGGGCTGATCAAGACGTCAACATCGACGTATTCTCCGATGAAGGGTACGGGTACTATCCTCGACCGAAGCTCATCGAGCTCATTGCTAACCGCGAATCACTTACAGAGATTGTCCGATATGACCATAACTGGTACGAGAAGAACAACTCTACTCTTCGTCTGTCGGAACCTGTTGTCGGCATCAACCCGAGCTCACGCAGTATCATGAGCAAGGCCGCGACTCACTTTGATTATGATCGAATTCTCATAACAACGGGGTGTCATCCGTTTGTACCGCCCATCCACGGTGTCGAGAAGGCCGGAGTTCACGTATTGCGGACCTTGGATGATGCTTTGGCAATAAAGGAGCATGTTTCGTCATCATCTAGACAGATTATCATTGGTGGAGGCATTCTGGGCATCGAGTTAGCTTCTGCAATCAAAGCCGTAGGTGGCAGTCCGCTAGTTATCTCAAATATCGCACAACTTCTGCCCGCGCAACTCGACCAAGGTGCGAGCTCGGCTCTATTATCACGTCTTGAGAATATGGGGTTGAATGTGCTCCTCGGATTCACTTGCGTCCAAGTCACTGGCCCAGATATGTCTACTGGGGTGGTGTCAACGACGGGTGACAAGATAAGGGGCGACTGTGTAATAATGGCGACAGGAGTAAAGCCCAACACGAAGATGGCACAGGAATCTGGCATCGCTGTCGGACGAGGTATAACTGTGGATGACCAGATGCTTACCAGTGAGCGTGGCATCTACGCGGCGGGAGACTGTGTCGAATGGAAGGGGTTCATTTGGGGAATCATCCCCGTTGCGCTCGACACAGCGAAGATTGCAGCTAAGAATCTCATTGATCACGGATCTGCAACCTACACGGGCACGACTCCCTCGAATACCCTGCAGGTGGCGGGCATTGACTTGACTTCAATCGGCAACTTCAACCCCAAGTCGCCTGATTATCAATCAGTAGTACGGACTGATGAAAGTGATGGAACGTATTTCAAAGCGGTCTTGAAAGACAAGGTAGTCGTAGGTGGCATAGCGTTGGGAGATCGAAAGGTTGCTATGAAACTGAGGAGACTCGTCAATAGTAGCGAAATCGTAGAGAATACAGATGAAATCTTTGATGCATAGGACCTAGCTTATCTCAAGGACTGGTTGTCGACCCTTTCCCTGTGGTATGAGCGACATGACTCTATCAGCACCCTCTTTTAGCTCCTCCATGTGTGTTACAACTAAGACCTGATCCACTGCTTTCAGACCTGCAATCGCTTCTGGCATCCAACGTCGGCGCTGGGAGTCTAGACCTGCTCCTGGTTCGTCAAGTATAATCAATCCTGGCGCTCGTCCTTTGAAGGATTGCTTTTGAAGTGCTGTATTCACGGCCACTCTCAGAGAGAAGTTCACGCACACATCTTCACCGCCTGATGCAGCCATTAGTGAAACACGGTTGCCTCCAAGATCATAGAGCTGGATGTTGTACTCATCATCTACCATTATGTCACTATAACGGTCTCCGAAGATGCTGAGGAAGATGTCCCGCGCCTCTCTTCGAATCATGGGCCTAAGCTGTTCCTCTGCAACCTCCGGGATTGTTCCAATGATTCGTTCTAGGCGTTCCGCTATTAGCTTTCTTCGACGCATCTCCTGTGGCTCCTCTGTGAACTCAGGTGACTTGATTTGCCTGTTGACTTCTTGGATTGAGTCCTCCACCTTGGTGAGTATGTTTGCTATGGTCTTGATATCTTTGGACTCGCCAACCATCTCTTGAATTCTGTCCAAGGCCTCAATGGCCTCCTGCAGGTTTGACTCTCCAGGCAGGTGTTCCTGTATCTCGACAAGCCGTTCTTGCTGGGTCTTAATCTTCTTGAGGTCCTTCTTCAGACCCCTGATTTCTCTCTTCACTCTCGAGTCAGCATCTGTGTATATCCCGAGTCCCATCATGTTATAGAGTGTGTTTCGACGTTTCTTGGGACTAAGTCTTGATAGCTGATCGATTTCGCCCTGCCTAACATAAGTTAGAGCTGCAAAAGCGTGCCTATCGAGACCTAATAGTCTCTCCACCTCAGCATCGACCCGCGTAGCCCCTGACTCCAGCGGTTCTCGCTTCCCAATCAGAAAGAGATCAGCATTTGTCTGACCCGGGTGAATACTCCGCACCACTCGATAGTGTTTTCCATTAAGGGGTGCAATGAACTCTACCTCAACTACTGCCTTACTGCGACCATGACGGATGAGCTCTTCGACCTTCGGTATACTCTTTTCTTTCCTAGTCACTCTTCGGAAGAGTGCAAACTCGATTGCCTCGAGAATCGTTGTCTTGCCCGAGCCATTTGGTCCGACGACGGCAGTTGTCCCGTCTTCGAAGTCAAAGGTCTGTTCTTGGAACAACTTGAAGTTCTTCAGGTAGATTTTGCGTATCAATAGCTCACCTCACAATGTCATGATAGAGTCCAACAAGATCCTCTGGGTCTTCTTCCTGGGTCTGTTCGAGATATTCGACTATCGACTTCTCGGCATTCAGGGGCTCAGACAAGGTGATTCGCCTAGCCCCTAACACGTCCCATCTCGGCTCAACATGAAAGAAGAGGGGGTTGCATACTCTATCTCCGTATTCCAGAATCTCAGCCCTTCCGATTGACTGTTCAGTTTCGGTATCGATGGCGCCTTTGACCTCCATTATGATGATTGGTTTCTTATTCTTCTTCACCGAAAGATGGTCAATACGCTCTTTCATCAAGGCGCTAATCTCCTCTGGTCCCATCCCCGTCACGTCGAGGCCGGTTATGAATTTGAAGTCACGAACATCATTGAGGGTCTCGGTGAAATACTCATTACCTTCCTTGGTAATCTCGGCAACAATGAGTTTCTTGTGTGCTCCTTGCTCCTTTTTCCAATCGATGATTGCAGTCGACCCCGGTCGACCGATGTCATATTCCTCATCGAGTAAGAAGTTGTGTGAGTGACCAATGCCGATGTAGTCGAAGCTTGCAGGAATCTCTTGTTTGTCCACGGGCAGGTCATGAGCGAAGAGGAGTTTGATATTGCTAGAATATCCCGCTTGCTTGGTAAGAAGGTGGCGGATTCTTCTGGGGCGTGTCCACGATATGAGATTGATATCCACTTTCTCTCCATCGCAGTCAACGGTGAATGAGGCATGGTCCTCCGTAGTTGTTGATCGGACAAGGCCTGCGTTCTCTATGCTAAGAATGGGGCTGAGCTGCCGTCGATAGCCATATGGAATATCGTGGTTTCCTTGGACAACTATCTTGCAGACGTCATCGCCTATGTCCCGAAAGAGCTCCATGACAAAACTGAGATCTTCGTTGGATGGGTCTGGTCTGTCAAAGAGATCTCCTGTATGTACCAGTATGTCAGGCGACTTTCTAAGCGCCATATCTACGGCCTTCTTCAGGCAGGCTCTCGCGTCTTTCTTACGCTCAGCAAGCTGAAACACTGCGCTCCCAAGATGTGAGTCGGAGATGTGTGCCACTCGAACCATTTTGCCCTCTGCCACCTCAGGGTGACCTTTGAGTAAGTGTGGAGGGATCTGATATTTCAATGAATGGGTTGTTTATATGCTGACGTCAGGAACGAGGTCACGAAAAGCTCTTGTGTGGTAGATGAAATGCAGACTCTTCTTGACATCGCAACAACTGCAGCCGTTGGGGCTGGCATCCTTTCAATACTAGTGTCGATGTACCTTCTTGGGACATGGCACAGACAAGAGAACCGAATCTGGACTGATTTGCCCCTCCTCTTCGGTATCGCCTTCTTGGTTCTCGGATTCAATGTCGTATTCATTGCTCTTCAGGGGGCAGGTATCCTGCCTGACACAATGGAGCTGTTCCGAATCCGATCCGTCATAGTAGCAGGGACAGTCATTCCTCTCCTCATAGCTGTCCTTCATATCTGGCTACCCCGATTCAAACATCGGTTTTCACATATTGTGGCAGTAGTTTCCGTCTACTGGATACTGGTTTCGTTCTTAGGTCCTAGCCGCGAGTTAATCATGATGATGAATATCCCGCTGATGCTCGTATTTGTCACTGCAGTGCTTGCTACTTTCATCGTCACTTGGAAGACTAATCGCCTGCAGGAGATTAGGAGTGACCTGATGGTCTTGTCTTCAATCCTACTTCTCATCAGCCAAGTTTCGAAGATAGTATTGATTGGACTCGGGCTTGGTTTCGTATCCGATGGTATCACGACCTTGGGAGTCATATCAGCCGCCATAGGTATCACAAATCCCTGGTTTGACAGAACAGTCACACCTGGGGTTCAAGCCGTGGCTTCGTCAGTGCAGACCTACTGAACACAGCCGTGCGCCCCCGAGGTGCTGGGGATTCGTTCATGAAGGGCTGTTCCACTGGAGTTGTGCTTTCACCTCTTAGTATGCTTCACATGTGGCCAAGACACTTCGATCTGTTGTCAGCGTTCTTGGTTTGGCTTGGATATGACTCATCTCGACGATGGCCTCACTATGGGAAGTCGTCATGCGGAAGAGCCTGCTTGGACCCAAGGCTCCCATGTTCCTCCCAAAGCCGAATTCCCTGTTAGCTGAGCACAGCGCCTCCTCAAATGCCCCAATGAACTCCACGCTATCAATCTCATCATCTCGAAACATGGCCGCCACCGCATAGTGTGGGACACCCTCTTCGACAAGCCCAACCACTGCATAGTCTAGTACTTCACAATGCGTCTTCTGTGACGCCCTTGAGATTGCCTCTGTTATGTGCGCATCTGATACTTTCTCACCAGTCAAATTGACAACCCTTCCTCTCCTTCCAATGTTTTTCACGATATAGGGGTCAACATCGTCGAAAGTGAGCATATCGCCAATTCGATAACGATACCATCCGGCTGCGTTAGTGATGAGTATCTCGTATCGCTTGTTCTTCTTCACGTCTGCCAGGGGTAGCACTGTCGGTGTAGGACTGTCGATCTCATCTTCTGGGATAAACTCGAAGTAGTTGGTTTCAGGCAAGAGAAAGACTCCCTTGTCAGGGTAGACCTGGCACCCGTAGTAACCTTCAGAACCCGCGTAGGCCTCCCAAGGTTTCGTATTGGGTAGTGTCTTTGAAATCCACTCTCTATAGGGATCCGTATCGATTCCTGTCACGACCAGTTGTCTAAGACTGGGCCAGAGCTGGGCGATATCGAGATTCCCCTCACTGTCCATAGACTCCTTTATTCGCTCCTCATGTTTGGTATTCTTGAAGATGTCAAGGAGCCAGGGGCCGTACAGACTCTGCATTCGCCTGAAGAAGGCTAGACTCAGAGTGGTGATTCCTGCGAAGACAGTGACATTCAGTCTTGCTGTATAGAGTGCGTACTGACGCATCTTCTCTTCCATGTCTGTCAGATTGAAGACCTCTGGTCCTGGCTTTATCATTCGCCTGAACAGGAAGTTAGCTCCCAGTTTCGGCGCGATGCCAGTCATGTATCCAACTGGTAGGCCATAGTGCTCACCGGTTTCTGCAGGGGCACCAAACATGATGATGTTGCCCTCGAAGATCTGTGAGTTCTCGGGTTCAGAGCTGATGAATGTCATCTGCGTCGCCGTGCTTCCTTTCGACCATTCTTTCATGCCACGTTTCGTGACCGGCAAGGTCTTGGGATGTCCGGTCGAACCCGAAGTTTGTACATACCAGACCACCGGATCGGTTGTAAGGATCTTCCCGTCCGGCTTCTTGTAGACTTCTTCGAGATATGGTTTCATTGTCTTGAAGGTGCTTATCGGGACTCGGTCTGCAAAGTCGTCCGCCGAGCTGATTTCATCAAATCCATGCTCTCGACCATAGATCGTGTCCTGATTCGCCTTCATAATAGACAAGAGTTTCTTTTCATTAACCTCTGCAGCGTTTTCTAGGGTATACTCAATGCTCCTAGTTGTCCGGTTTGCCACAAAGGAGATTACTTTGCTTAGAAATGCCATTTCTTATGCCTCCGTCGGCCCGAGAGCCCCGCTCTCAAGCTTTCGCTCTTCTCAGAGGCTAGGAATGCAATAGTTGTACTGACGGACCTGTCTACGAAGTTAAAACCCCGCTAGACAATAGAAAACGACGTATATCTATCTCCTCGTTCATAAAGGCTCTCATAAGTTCGTATACTTAGTATTAGTTTTCCATAAGGCTTCGGAAGTTATTCTGTTGTGAATCACTACAGAGCAGCGGAAGTCTATGTTTGACCATTCTCTTGTTGATGTTCGTGGGCCCACTGGGGGCGGCTGTGTCTGTGAACGATTTGAATTCTGTCTGACCTGCCTACTCTACTGTGAGTTGTTCTAGGTGTCTTTCGGAAAATGCCTTTGAAGTGCCTGAGAACGTGTTCTGGTGCAGGATTTGGGTCGGCAATGAGCAAGTAAGGTGATTGGCATCCCAAGATCCTCTAGATCAGTGAAGCATCCTCTGAGAGCCCTGTGTCTACGGCGGCCGAGCCTAGCACTACCATCCGTTTACTAACCGAGAGAAACCATGCAGTGATGTATAGTCGACAAACATAATTGGCATTTTAACATCGTTAGAGCAGCTAAAAGACGCTAATTATGTTTTTATGAATGAGGGGGAGGTTTATAACGCTCAATTGTTTAAATTGGGGCAACATAATCGCGATGACCCCAATGGCATAAGTTCGTATCGTCAGTCGCAGAGTTGTTTCCCGTGTACCTAGAATGAGTGACAAGCGATGCAGACGGATGTAGTCGGACTACTTGTGGCGAATCTGATATTCTCACTTCGCATTGCCCCCCTTGTAGTTCTAGTGGCAACGATACTGCGCACGATTCTTCTGCTCACAGGACGACGGCGG
>SDNO01000070.1 GCA_004524435.1 Candidatus Thorarchaeota archaeon
ATCGACTGGTTGGCCTCAAGTCATACAGGAAGATGGGTGCGACCGTAAAAGGTCTGTCCGCAAATCTGTTAAATGTGAGTTCCCTAAGGGGAGAGTGGGATTACTAATCTAGGAGTGTATTTTGGGATGCCTCATAAAACGCTTTCAAGAAAACCGTTCATGCTAATGCTGAAGGATGACTCTGGCGAGCTCTCTCCGGTCAAACTGGATCCGACACTTGCGAACAGCGAGAATGCACTAATTGTGCTTGACGAATACAATGATACCTGCTGGGTCTGGGTCGGGAGAAATGTCAACATGCCGACTCGGATGCATGCCCTGCGAATGGGCAGAAGTCTACAGAAGAGCGGTCATCAAGTAGGCTCAACCACAATAGGAATGGCAACCTCCGACTTGGTTGAGATTCATGAGAAGAACGATAGCGACCCTGATGTCGCATCTGCAATAGACGAGTTTCGAAACGCAATATCGGGTAGATGGAAGTTCGACGACAAATACTTGGCTTATGAGGAACAGAAGGCTGCAGAATATGAGGCCGAGCCTGTAAGAATCAGAGATACCGCAACTCACGAGCGGCCTCAAACACCCCCGGCACCACCTCCAGCACCGCCTCGAGAACGTGCCACCGCTCCCGCACCACCAACTGTGCGAGCTGAAACTGTCTCGCCGCCACCCGAGCCTGAGAGGCCACCGGCTACAGGAAATCTCGCAGAGAAGAAAGCGGCCTTTCTCCTGTATTCCGCCGTGAAGAATGCAGATCTCATATACACGGAGAAGTTCATGAGAGACGGAAAGATGGGCGTCAAGATAGAGGCTCCAGGTACCATGGTCGTTGAAGCCTTGATGGATGGTGACGACCTGATCGTCGAACCGGCTGACTTCGGCGGCGGTGAAGAGGCGGAGCAGATCAAGCAAGAATTCAAGTCCTGGCTCTCTAAGATGTAGGTCACATGATGAATCGCGGGAGGATGCTCCCACTGGGGGAGCTTTCCCCTCTACTTCCTTTTCTTTCTGCCCTCATATCGTCTGTAGGAGACGGTACCAATACTCGTATGCAATCTCAAATCCCATTCCATCATACAGCGCTCTTGCAGGCATGTTATCGGTTTCAACCTGAAGAAACGCGTGTGTTGCACCCTTTGACTGAGCCCAAGCTGCCAGATTCGAACTTACAGACTCCGCAACTCCCCGTCTCCTGTACCCGGGCAGAGTGATGATTGAAAAGAGTCCCAACCACTGTCCATCGGTGACGCCCAGACCAATACCAACAGCTTGATCGCCAAAGAATGCTGTGGCCATACATTTTGATTCTCGGCAGCGAGAGATGATATCCAGACGCACTTGCATCTGATGGTCGGAATAGCCGCCGCCTCGCGTGTAGCAGTCTATCCACATATCTGTCGGGGCATCCTCAATGAGTATCCGAACATCAGACTCAACGTGAGAGATAGGGCGGAGTTCAGAAACCTCAACATATACGCGCATTTCCTTCGCATAGCCGCGCTCCGCAAGCCGAGTATCCAGACTCCTAGGAAGACTAGCTTGCGTCATCTGAAAATACGTCGGAAGGCCTCTAGCAGAATACATCTGCTGAGCACGTTCTATTGCGATATCAACATCACATCCAGGAGAGGCCAATGCTAGAACGCTATTTGCTCGACGAGTGACACCTTTGGCAAATCTGATTCTCCAGCCACCTAGAGAACGCTCATCTAGGGTGGGCCAGAATCTAGCAGCAACTCGCTCCAGGTCAGAGGTCTCTCGTATCGTGAAGGCCTGCATCAAGTTCACAGGAGTCTAAATCGTTTATCACACTTAATGATGACTCATACTGAGAGGGCCCTCCCCGGCGTCACCTTAATCAGTTAGGGCTCCTCCGAGAGTATGAGGATGCTGGATGAGTACGTTAAGATGGAATGAACTGCTGCAAGAGTGGGTCATAGTGACACCCAGAAGAGCAGGGCGTCCGTTTCAAGACAAGGAGAGAGCCTGCCCCTTCTGTCCGGGTCAAACCGAAACCAAGGGAGATTGGAAGGTTCTGACCTTGGAGAACAGATTTGCAGCCCTTCGAGAGGAACCAGGTCCCGTTCCATTGGACACGAACATTGTGATGGAGGCACCGGCCTATGGGGCTTCCAAGGTGATTGTCACTTCGCGAAACCATGATCAGCAAATCGAAGATATGGATAAGGAACAGCTGCATCGTGTCTTCGATGAGTATAGGAGAGTCTTCAAGGAACTTGATGAGAAGAGCGACATCCATTATGTGATGGAGTTCGAGAACAGAGGGAGAGCGATAGGGGTCAGTCTCAATCACCCTCACGCGCAGGTGTATGCGCTTCCATTCGTCCCTCCACGAATAAGGAGAGAGATTGGAGCCTTTCAACGCCTTTGGAACGAAGCCAACACCTGCCTAATATGTCAAAATGTCGAGAACGAACTCAAGAGCGGAAACAGAATTGTTCACGAAACTGAGCAGTTTGTTTCACTCGTCCCCTTCGCGGCACGACTCCCCTATGAGGTACATATCTATCCCAAGTGGCATGTAGACAGTCTATCCTCGATGTCAGACGAGATTATCGACCTAGGATTGATGGTCAAGGACACTGTTCAGAGATACTCGAAGGTGTTCGAAGAGAATGCATATGTCATGGCCCTCCATACTCGGCCCTCGGTTGGCAAACATCCCTACTGGCACTTCCATATTGAATTCTATCCACCCTGGAGGGATAGAGAGAGAATCAAGTATCTGGCCGGTATCGAAACAGGTGCTTGGACTTACACCAACGATTCTCAGCCTGAGGAGAAAGCCAAGGAATTGAGGGAGGCGCTCTGATATGCTGCTTCCAGAGGTGCTCCAGGAAGAGGCAAGAGCCTTTCTCGGAGATGCTCTGAATGAGGCGCTTGTGGCGAGGGCACCTGGGAGAGTAGAGATTCTAGGTAATCACACCGATTACAATGGAGGATCTGTTCTCGCTGGGACTATCATGTACTTCGTCTGGACTATAGGTGTACCTTCCTATTCAGACAAAGTAGATATCCTTTCTACAAGATTCGAAGAGGAAACATCCTTTCATCCCGGTTCATTGGCACCCACGAATACGAATCAGTGGAGCGACTATGTGCAGGGCATCTACTGGGCGATTCAAAGAAGGAGACATACCCCGGTACCGATACGGGCTGTTGTGCATGGAAATATCCCACTTGGTGCAGGTCTCAGCTCATCGGCTGCGCTAGAGGTGTCCATGGTTAATCTGGTGCTAGAACTGAGTGGAATCAGTCTACCTGCGAAGGCAAAGGCCATGCTTGCGTTCGAGGCTGAGAGACTCTACTGCAGCGTGTCATGCGGCATCATGGACCAGTTCACATCGCAGCTATGCAAATCCGAATCAGTGCTCGCCATTCAATGCGCGTCAATGCAGACACAGGACATTCCCTTTCCTGAGGACTTGTCACTGCTTATCGTTGACACAGGTGTGTCCCGCGCTGCTGCTGATGCACTCAACCAGCGACGAACAGAATGTAGAACAGCGCTGTCCCAGCTTCAAGACAAGGGATGGGATAAGAGGAATCTGAGTCAGATAGCACCTAGGGAACTGAGTGATGTGGAGTCTGTCTTGGATGGTGTTCTCCTGAAACGGGTGCGGCACATTGTGATGGAGAACGAGCGAGTCCGCAGAGGTATCCGGGCATTGGAACAAGGTGACCTCGAAACGCTTGGGAATCTGCTGTATGAATCGCACGAATCCTCTAGAAATCTCTACGACGTTTCCCATCCGAACCTAGACCTCTTGGTTGAGATTTTGAAACATCAGAAGGGGGTCATAGGCAGTCGTCTGACTGGCGCAGGTTTTGGAGGTTCAGTCTTGGCAGTCGTTGAAAGGGAACACGTCAGTGATGTCAAGAAACATGTCTCGGAGAAATATCTGAGAGAATCAGGCATCGAGCCCCAGATTATCGAGTCGACTATCCCCGGGGGAGTGATTGTTTCGAAATACCAATAGTCGAACTATTCATTAAACGGCTTGTTTGTCTTCGATGTATCAACTATGGGCGGTGGCCATGTGAAGCCAGAGGAACTAGATGCAATTGTGATTAGCGAAACTCACTGGGATCGGGCCTGGTACCGGACTTTCGAGCAATTCAGGCTGCGTCTCGTCAAACTGGTTGACAAACTCCTGGACATTCTTGAAGAAGACCCCGATTTCACCCACTACACGTTTGACGGTCAGACCATCGTCTTGGAAGACTACCTTCGGATGAAGCCACACAAGCGAAGCAATCTGGAGAGATTCATAGCGAATGGAAGGATACTAGTGGGGCCATGGTACGTACTCCCTGACGTCTTCTTGGTTTCTGGGGAATCTTTGATTCGAAATCTTCTGATGGGCAGGCGTATTGCCAATGAGTTCGGTCAAGCAATGGACGTGGGATACATACCGGACCCCTTCGGACACGTCAGCCAACTCCCACAGATTCTCTCTCAGTTCGGCTATGACTCTGTCATCTTTGCGCGTGGAACAGGTGAGGAGGTCGAGAAACTAGGCTCCGAGTTTATCTGGGAGGCACCGGATGGTTCAGATGTCTTGGCCCACTGGCTCCCGCTTTCCTACGGCAACATAGCCTGGTTACCACCAGATGTGGAAGATGCCATATCGGTCATCGATGGTGTCTTGGAACAGCTTCAGCAGAGGTCTGTCATCAATACCTGTCTATTGATGAACGGCTCAGATCATTTGGAACCACAGAAACATCTACCTGACGTAATCAAAAGATACAACAAAACGCACGATGGAAACCTCGTCCTGGGTACCCTTCCAATGTTCGTTGAGCTGATGCGGGAGAAGAGGGATCAACTCAAGAGATTCCGCGGGGAATTCAGGCGGTCCAAACATCAGAATCTCCTCTCAGGGGTATACTCCGCACGGGTATATCTGAAGCAGTCCAATGAGGCCACTCAGAGATTCATCGAGCGCTGGGTCGAGCCCTGGAATGCGTGTCGCTGGACCCTCGATGGGCAGTATCCCCTTCACGAGATACGTCAGGCATGGAAGTATCTTCTCAAGAACCATCCACATGACGACATTTGCGGATGCAGCATAGATGAGGTCCACGAAGATATGATGCAACGGTTCAGATGGACCTATGAGATTGGAGAGGATCTACTCACGTCTGCATTCGAAGAGTTGGGAAACATACTGCAGACCGAATCACCAAGTATCATGATATTCAACCCTATCCCCCGAGAGCGTGAGGGAATAGCAATTCTTGAGCTACCGCTCTCAGATTTGCGCTACAGCAGACTCGCTGAGGTCCAACTTATCGACCCTACACTAGAAGCAGCTACCCCTCTGGAGGCTGCAAAGAACGAGGTGCACGTGAGTTTCGTGCGGAGTCAAGGCTTCGATCCCACCCCAATCGAAACACGAGAGATAGAGATAGGAGGAGAAATCCTCACTGAATATGAGTTTGATTTCTCGGGCTTTGCCGCTCTCTTTCCTCAACTCCAGGACTCTTTGAGGCATCTCTCTACTGCCTACCGAATACGCGTGAATGGTGAGAACAAAGTGGTCGAGGTCTGGGTGAGGAAGTTCGATGCGGAGAATCAGATGCAAGGGCAGATGGTTCTAAGAGATGGCCAAGGCAAGAATGTGCCCCTTCAGCTTCTTGACTCCGAGATACGAACGGACCCAGAGGGCAGACTCGTTGCGGACATGGAGGAATTCAGGATCTATGCTATCATGGCTGAGGGAGTGCCCGGCCTAGGGCTTCAGCGATACGACATTGCCCTTGAAGCAGATTCCAAGGACTTCGAGATGGAAGATAGTGTGACCTGTTCTCCGAACAGCCTTGAGAACGCTCTGGTCAAGATCGAGATAGACGAGAATGGGAGAATGGAACTGGCAGACAAACGCAACGGTCAGGTCTATTCAGGTCTGTTATGCTTTGAAGACAGTGGTGATATCGGCGATGAATACGACTACGCGCCCATCCCTGATGATACCAGCATGAGGTTTGAGGATCTAGAAGTGAATCTCGCCACAGGCCATGACGGGCCACTTGCTGGTTCGATTGTCATATCTGGTGAGCTCTCTCTACCTGCCTCTGCAAAATCGGACCGAAAGGGGCGGACAGAGGAACATGTTCAGTGTGAGTTCGTCATCCAAGTGGAGCTATACGCAGACAGTCCGACGATACGAGTCACAGCCGAGGTTAACAACCTAGCTGAAGACCACAGACTCAGATTTCTATTCCCTACGGGCACAGAAGCGAAGACAGTGCAAGCAGACAGCACATTCGATGTAATCAAGCGGCCAATACGTCCAGAAGAGCATCCGGACTGGTATCAACCAGTTGTGCCAACATATCCGATGCGAAGCTTCGTAAGCATGAACTCAGACAGGCGTGGACTCGCGGTAACGACACGGGGACTACTGGAGTTCGAGATCCTTGAAGAGAATGGGGGCACCATTGCTCTCACGCTGGTTCGGGCTGTAGGATGGTTGTCTCGGATGGGAATGTCAACTAGACGGGAGGCTGCAGGTCCGGTGCTTGAAACACCGGGGGCACAGTGCCAGGGATGGAATGCGTACGAGTTCGCAATCACACCCCACGAGGGAAACTGGTTCAATTCTCAGATACATTCCGTATCGGAAGAGTATCTCGTGCCCATGGCAGCCGAGTTCTGCCCCGCAGGAGAAATGAAGAACGAACATTCACAGATGGGATTCCTGACTGTCGAACCTGCTTGCATCCAGCTATCGGCATGCAAGCTCTCTGAGAACGGAAAGAACATGGTAGTGCGGGTCTGGAATGTTTCTGATCAGGAGCAAATGTGTTCCATCGAGACCGGCTTCAAGTTCAATGGTGTATCAGCAGTATGGGCGGACGAGACACCAAACGAGGAGATTGATGTCGAACCGTCTGAGAGAAAACTGACCCTGTCTATGAGAGCGAAACAACTCGTCACGCTGACTATGAGCATCGACTGAGGAGACGGCAGCATTGGTAGACACTTCGAAAGCGCAATCAATTGCAGAGGACTTTGCGCCTATTCTTCACTTTCATCCAGAAGAAGGAGGCTTCTGCTGTCTGCCCTCAGATCCGGAAGAAGTCTACCAAGAATACAGGAAAGATTGGTCACGTTTCAGGGGTAGGCCCGCTCCTGATGTGCTCAAAGAGAACACACCCTGTTACTACGAGTTCTGGCAGAGAGAAACGTTTGTACATCTCCGTTACTGGTTTTGGTACAACTACAACAGATTCCCAGGCGGGCGATTTGGGATTGGAGAACACATCGGTGATTGGGAACATGTAGAGATTCGATGGTATTCGGATTACGATGGGGACGAGGTCATCCTGTGGCTGCTCTCGAATCATCTTGAGTTCAGGCAGGCCTCCAAACCCACCCGACTAAGATTGCCAGAGTGTCCAACAACCAGACCGACTCTCACTGAACGGCAAATCCACGCCTGGGTTGCACTCGGCTCCCATGCGAACTACCCCGCCCCTAACAGTGAACCATACTGCTTTGCTCGCCTGTGGTGCGACGATATTGCCAGTGGAGGACCGATGTGGGATACCGGCTCACTTCTCCGTCCGTTGGATCAAGCCAAGTTCTCGGAGTACGAGGGCCGGTGGGGAAACAGGAAATCCCCTAGGAGCCCTACGAACAGCTACAACAATCCGTGGAGGAACGCTCCGAATCATCTACCAGTAAGAGCCCTCACCGATTCCTGAGAGTTTCGCAAATATCACTGATTCGTGGATTACTCAGTGGCTGAGATGGGAAGATACCCCTTTCTCAAGATCGTATCCACGGGCGCCCCCGACTCCTCAGGATAGTCCAGATTGTAATGCGTACCTCTACTCTCCTTTCTCATCCGAGCCATACGGATGATGAGTTCAGCCACTGTAGCAATGTTCCGGAGCTCCACGAGATCTGGGGTTATCTTGAAGTCCCAGTAGAACTGGTTTATCTCTTTGGAGAGAAGGTCGATTCGGTTTCTTGCCCTTATTAGTCGCTTTCGCGATCGCACAATACCCACGTAGTTCATCATGAGTCGTCGAATCTCATCCCATGTGTGTGTGACCACGATCATCTCATCGGGGTCGGTTGCCTCACCCGGGTCCCATGGAGGAATCTCCTCCGCTTGTATGGGCCGGCCCGAGTAGCTCTGTACAGCTTCAGCTGCATAGTGAGCCATAGCAGCACCTTCAAGAAGAGAGTTAGAAGCCAGTCTGTTAGCTCCGTGGAAGCCGGTCCCAGCAGATTCACCAATGACAAACAGTCGGTCCACGTCAGTCCTGCCCGCCTCGTCAGCCTTCACACCACCACACATGTAGTGGACAGCGGGAACAACAGGGATTGGATCCACAGTTATGTCGATGCCTGCTTTCAGGCAGGTCTCATAGATCATGGGAAAACGATTGCGTATGAAATCAGCGTCCTTGAATGAGATATCCAGATGAACAAAGTCTGCACCGGTTCGCTTCATCTCTTGGTCAATTGCTCGGGCAACTATGTCGCGTGGTGCAAGCTCCGCATCCGGGTGATAAGATGGCATGAATCGTTCGCCATCCGGACCTAGTAGCACTGCCCCTTCACCTCGCAGCGCCTCTGATATCAGAAAGGAGCGCGAAGTGCCGGTTGGGTCGTAGAGGAGAGTTGGATGGAACTGAATGAACTCCATATTCGTAATCGTGGCACCTGCACGATACGCCATAGCAATCCCATCTCCCGTAGCATGTTCGGGATTGCTCGTGTAGAGAAACACCTTCCCTGCTCCACCAGTGGCAAGGACTGTGGCGCGAGCTGCAAAGCGTTTGACGATTCGCTCTTTGGTATCCAAGACATAGGCACCAATAACCGAGTTACTTCGCTGCACGAGATTGACGGCCATATGATCCTCAAAGACGATGATATTATCCGCCTTCCTCACTGCATCGGTCAGTGCCCTCATGATATCCGCGCCAGTATGATCCTTGACATGGAGCACCCGCCTATGGGAATGACCACCCTCAAGACCTAATTCATACTCACCGCATGACTCATCCCGACAGAAATCAACTTCAAGTGAGGCCAGTTCACTTATGGCTTCCGGACCCCTGCGCACAATCTTCTCCACAACATCCGAATGGCAGAGTCCACTGCCCACTCGAAGGGTATCTTCCACGTGAGAGGCAATCGAGTCTTCATCAGATACGACGGCTGCAATGCCACCCTGTGCGCGCGATGTGGCACACTCATACATTTTCCTCTTCGTGAGAACGGAAACACTTCCCAGCTGGGCGACTTTCAGAGAGAACATCAGGCCGGCGATGCCTGTTCCAATCACCAAGAAGTCAGATTCATAGATCTCCTCAGACATCATATCAGCGACCACCTTCTGCAGAAACCTTCAGTTACCAAAGCCAACGGTATGCGGGGGAATTTTCCTCTGCAGTGTTCTTTAGACCTCTCTTTCCGATTGTTAAAGCTGTTGTAAGCCACAGAATCTTTGATTATTCCAGTTTCCATAAGAAAAATGGTTGGTCTATTAGAGTATCACTTATCAGTAGGTTTGCACCGACAAACCTCAGCACATCTCTGCAATAATGCCACCGTTAATAATCGCCCACACGAGTCACAGCAACAGCTTCAGGAGCTAACATCATTGAACATCGAAGGCGTGGTCATCTTCGAGGCGAAATCAGGCATCCCTCTGTTCTCCAAACTGAGGAGTGGAATGGATGAATCACTCTTCTCAAGCTTCGTCACCGCAGTCAGGCACTTTTCGAACGAACTTGCGCTAGGTGGCCTCTGCAGCTTCGCAACAGACGAGAAGGTCATTTTTCTCTCACAGAACGCTGAAACTGTCACCGCTCTAATCACTACAAAGACCCCCGAGTTCGAAGAGACTCTTGAACTGGCTGAGGAAATCGGTCAGCAATTTGAAAACAACTATCAGATACCCACGAGGCCGCAACCACTCCAGTTCGCAGACTTTAGGTCGTTTGTTGACGAGATTATCAAGCGTGTTCAGAATCCGTTCCTCAACCGAGTCGCACGATTTGCTCACAAGCAATACGGTGGCTCAATATCACTGAAAACTCGACTTCTCAAACGTTCAGGGACAGAGGGTATTATCGATGTTCTCGTAAATCATCCCCAGAAATTGGGGGATGATAACGGACAGAATGCACCAGACGATTTGACTATGAGTGCGTTCTCTCAGAACTTCACCTTTGTCAAAGCAATCGACGAAATCGCCACTCGAGGTGCAGTGATTGATTTTGTTGACAGCGTGGACAACTACGGCGTTCGCGTCATGAAGAAGGACAAGCTCGAATTTAGGCCATACTTCCCCAATCGCGCCGTCATTGTTGCTCGCGACTACGCAGAAGATGTACAGGAATTCATCGAGAAACTTCCTACAGAAGAGGGTACTCCCTACATAGATGGGACTCACCTGTATGCTGGCCTGAAGATCAGGCGAACATCTCACGACGCGAAATGTCTGCTCGAACTATGGCGATGGAGAGACAACGGTTATCCGGACAGATTCATCGGATGAGCACTGTGCTCCCTTGACCATGATGCTGGAGAAGGTGCCTTTTTCTGCAGATTCTGCTTTTCCCAGAGGTGAGAAGAGACGAGGCGGGTCATTGACAATCTTACAAGCCTAAGTCAGCTATTTCTCAGGCTTCAGCTGTTCTTGCTCAATTGAAGAAGGGAGAGGAGGCCACACAGAGCTGATGCGTGACCTTGCTCCCTCTTGTCCTACTACCGCCGTCTCTTCGCCGCTAGGAATCACTCGAGTTCATCACTGGTGACGATTGGTGGGAAATCGAACAGACAATCGCCTATTCAGGACTCTTTGGAATTATGCTCAACGATCCAGAGATACTGAATCAGCTCTCCGAATGTTTTGAAAAGAAAGAGTGACCGTTGTCTTTCCTAAGCCGAATCGGAAGCAGGACAGAATACCCGCAACTTGTCAGCCATACTCGAGGCGAATCGGAGGTGTCAGTGACTAGGGCTCACTCATGTACTCGTATTCTACACCAGTTGGAGGTACAAAATTCTCCTTTATTGACCGTGGCGAAACCCAACGAATCAAGTTGAATTTGCTTCCGGCCTTGTCATTCGTCCCCGACTTCCTCGCACCGCCGAAGGGCTGTCTACCAACAACTGCACCTGTTGGCTTGTCATTGACATATGCATTACCAGCAGCATCACGAAGGAGTTCAAGTGCACGTGAGATGGCCTGCCTATTCTGTCCGAAAACCGCACCAGTCAGACCATAGGGCGAGGTCTCATCGCACAGACGGAGTGTTTCTTCATATTCGTCATCCGGATACACGTAGATTGTAAGAACTGGACCGAAGATCTCCTCTTCCATGAGCTTGGACTTAGGATTAGTAGTCAGAACAAGAGTAGGCTCCACAAAATAGCCCTTTGAAGTATCATGAGAGCCACCTTTCAGAATCTCCATCTCATCTGACTGGTGTGCATACTCGATGTAGCTGACAATATTGTCGTAAGCTGCCTTGTCTATTACGGCGCCAGTGAAAGTTGTGAAATCTTCAGGGTTGCCCATCTTGACCTCATCTAGGGTCTTCTCCAAACGCTCTCTGACCTCTGTCCAAAGAGACTCGGGAATATAGGTTCTTGATGCAGCTGAACATTTCTGCCCTGAGTACTCGAATGCTCCACGGACAAGCGCTGTAACCAGAGCATCAACATCAGCCGTCTTATGCGCGACTATGAAGTCCTTACCGCCCGTTTCACCGACGAGTCGAGGATAGGTTCGGTACAGGTCAATGTTCTCGCCGACTGTTCGCCACATATGATTGAAGGTGTTGGTTGAGCCCGTGAAGTGTATGCCAGCCAGCGAAGGATGTGAGAGGGCATATCCCCCTACCTTCGACCCGGGTCCTGGGACGTAGTTGATCACTCCAGGTGGCACTCCAGCCTTCAGCAGAACACGCATAATCTGCCAGGTGGGATAGACTGCGGATGATGCGGGTTTCCAGAGAGACACATTGCCCATCATTGCAGGTGCTGTCGGTAGATTGCCCATTATACTGATGAAGTTGAATGGAGTGACTGCAAAGATGAATCCCTCCAACGGGCGATAGTCAATGTAGTTCCACTCATTCGGACCGGAAGTAGCCTGGTCCTTGTAGATGTCGGTCATATAGAAAGCATTGAAACGAAAGAAGTCAATCAGCTCTACAGTGTCAATCTCCGCCTGATAGACCGTCTTGCCGATACCCAGCATGGCGGCAGCATTCAGTCTGGCCCTATATGGTCCAGAAATCAAATCGGCCGCCTTCATGAAGATAGCAGCACGATCATACCACGGCGTTGACACCCAGTTCTCTCGCGCGGCCAGAGCTGCCTGTATGGCATCCTCAACCTCTTTCTCACCCGCATTGTGATACTCCGCCAGTGTTGTACCGTGGTCATGCGGCATGACAGACTGTCTGAGGTTGTCGGTCTTGACTTCCTCTCCTCCGATAATCAGTGGAATCTCGAG
>SDNO01000071.1 GCA_004524435.1 Candidatus Thorarchaeota archaeon
AACTCATGCTTCGTATGTGTGTCTAGTATGGCGATAGGCGCGTCACCCAGAGTTGCATCAAACATGAAGCCGACAGTTTTGGCAAACTGGATCATGCGTTCCCGATAGTCCTCGGAAGGTCTTCCCACAGTTATGAAGGCACAGAAGAGCTTCTCGGTTGATACAATACGGACAATATCTGATATCGGGACAAGTGACCACTCCTCTGAACTGTCCTCGATATCGAACTCCCTTCTGAAGTTCGTGATGGCTGTAATGAATGCCGAGATAATTGCCTCATCAAGCCCCTGCCTTAGAATACGGGAGTAGATAGGAATGCCACTCTCCTTGTGAAGGACTATAACCCCCAAGAGGCTCTTGATGCCATCGAAACGCTTCTTGACTGCAAGTGCCTCCTTGTTCTCACGGATTTTCTTCTTCCGTAGACTCCTTCGAGCAGTTACATAGACAGCCACCAGTCCGACGGCCAAGATTGCCCAGTAGTACTGTCTGACCGTAACTATCAGCAAAGTCGAGAGTGTCCGCTCTGGAACCAGTATCGCCTCGTAAGCCGTGGTTTCGTAAAACTCTCCACCGTTGATTTGTATGCGGATGGTGTATGAGCCGTCAGCACTGGGCATAAGAACCTGTGCAGAATAGAAACCGGCAGACGAAATGTCTGTCATGATAGTTGGGCCAGCAAGGCGGATCTCGCCACTCCATATGCTGAAGAAAACTGATAGGCCGCTCACGGTTTCATCTGTGTCTGATTCTGTCACGCCAATTACTAGGTTAACACTTGTGTCTTCAAAGCCTGTCAGACCCTCATTGACTGTGACAGTAAGCGGGACTCGCTCGACGCGGAAGGAGAGCCGGAAGGTGGCCGAGCTGAATCCGGGCTTTTCGAACTGCAGGAGGACACTGTGATCCCCAATCTCACCCGGACTCACATGAACCGAATAGACGCCGCGAGGCATCACGGCGAACGAAACCCAACTTGCTCCCGCACCAGATGCACTCGTATTTGCACCGATTATAGAACTTCCATTGTATTCCTGACAGTAACTGAAATTGAAACTGTAGGGTCGGCCTACTAGAAGGGCAGTGAGCGGGCCAACGCCATCCACGTAGGTCCCTATCTCGAGAACCTCAAATAGGAACTGCTTGACCGCGACGCGATGGTCAGGCTTCGTCGCAATAACACTCAGAGAGAAGGTTCCCAGTTTTCTTCCTGTGATAGTGAGAACATAACGATCTCCGAGTTCAACCACAGATATATTCAACGCAGAAGGATCGGAAACATCAACTGAGAGGTTTGCTCCACTCACGAAGACATGGGTATCGGGTCTGAGGTAGTACACCGTGAGATTGTATGGTTTGGCGAAATCAGCACTGCCTGACAAGTCCCCTTCAAAATCCATGGACGTCTGAATCTCGGTCACTACGAGCGTGAATGTAGCGCTTGATGACTGGTAGTTCTCTGCAGAAGCCCGAAACAGCAGATCATAGGCACCTATCTCGACAGGCGTGAGCGTGATATTGTATCTGCCATTTCCAACCGGGTCAAAGGAGGAAAGAGATACCCCAGCCGGGGGATCTATGACAATCAGAACCGCCGAATCTATGCCATTGAAGCTCTCGTCTTGGAACCAGAGCTGGACCGTGAAAGGCTGGTCAACCGGGGTGGAGCCGCTCGAGGGGAGCAAAGCCAGATACGTTGATGTCTTCGTTGCCGTGACCGTGAATGTCGCAAACTGTGTCTCGTGATTCACTGCACTTGCACTGATGAACAGAGAGAAGGTTCCAGCTGATAATGGTGTCACAACAATCTCATACAAACCATCCATCACATGACTGAAGTTGTCATACGCTATTCCGATGTCAGGCGTCACGGTGACCACCTCTATATCGGCGCCGGCGAGTCCAGCACCTGTACTGTTTCTGTACTCAACCACGAGCCGATAGCTCTCTCCAAAGGCAATCACATCTGAGGTACCATTAATGAACTCCAGTTCACTCCCGGTCGCGCCGATGATAAGTACAAATGCATCAGTCATGTTGTGGTGATAGGGCTTGGTCAGGGATACGGTGACTTCATATGTCCCAGAGATGTTGGCAACAAAGTCTACTGTGTAGCTTCCGTCATTGTTGTCCAAGAAGCCTTTCCATGACAGTCCATCACTTGGACCGGAGTAGGCTATCAAGGGTTCTGCTCCGACGATACCGGTCCCATTCAGGAACTCGTACTGGATTTCTAAAGTAAAGACCTCCCCCAGTCCGTTCTCGATTGGAAGGGATCCCGCATTCGATATCTCGAGGGTGGTTAGATGCATCGATTTAACCATGAACTGGGTTGTGACCGCATCGAAGTATGGTCGTGAAGCCGTGACAATGACAAGATGCTCACCGCCTTCAACAAGAGACGTATCGAAGTCTGCCTCCCACCAGTTCTTGGCATAGTTCTGCGTAAACAAGACGCTACTGCCGGACCAATTGGCTTCGATTGTCACGCTATCGTCCATCAAGTACTCGTTCGTGTCGGCATCTTTCAGGGTGATTAGATTTGATATGATCTGACCATGATCAGCTTCAATTGTTTCGTAGATTGCAGCGATTGCCGCGGAGTGGTAGATGGAAAACGAAACCGTTTCATAGGCAACTTCTGTTCCGTTCGTCCATAGGACTTCAGCCAGCCACTCTCCGGCAGTAGTGTTCGATCCACCTAGGGTCCATGAGGAGCTGTTCGCCTTTCCTTCTACCAAGGAGGCTACCGAATCGAGTGTCCAGACGGCTCCTACAGTCGAAATCCATGAGATATTGACCGGGTCACCTCCGAGAGGGATTGATGTTCCTGATCCTATTTCGACTTGTACACGAGTCTGATTGCCGGGTCTGAAAATTGTTTCATCGTACCATTCTCCTGTTTCATCTTGGACTTGCACAGAAACACTCTTGGCATAGTTGAATCCGATGAAATCTATCTTCCACCACCCACTGCGACTCAATTCATCCGTTGGCACGTGAATCCTGCCCGGATAGACATCACAGACATCTGTGATATTGTCTGCAAGTGGATCCCAGACAGTCATATTGAGCCAACCCTTAGGGAAGTACAGATCAATTGTTGGATTGAGATAACCAGTCGGTTGTGTCACATAGACGTAGAACGTGTACTCCGGTTTCTGACCCGAAGTGACCGAATACTTCACGCCCTCCTTTCCTAGATTTGTTGTCCATGACGAGTTGATCTGACGATGAAATAACGTGGAGAGCGTGTACGTGAACACAACGCTTGTGTTCGCAGTGATCTCAACCTCGAGAGGTCCTGTCGTCCAGTAGTCTGGATTGGAAATCGAAGCGGTTCCGGTTTCAGTTCCCAGGATTGAAGCGGACTGCAATCCAGCGTGAAACGTAAGGTCAACTTCTTGAAAACTCAGAGTCTCAGAGCTGACGAACTCAATATTGTCAATAAACAGCGTGACGTTTCGGGCATTCTCCACGCCATCAGGCAGACCGTCATCATCATAATCGCGCTCTGGATATACTTCGAAATCCCCAGTTGTTATGTAGAGACCCACTCTTACAGTCAATTCGCTGTGGGGGGCTGGCAGCGTGTAGTCTTCTGCAATCGAGTACCACGTGTTTCTTGAACTAAGTGTCTGTATAGACGAGTACCACCCCTCGTAGAAGCCGCTGTTGGATTCTAGTTCCCAGAACACAGCAATATCACCTGTAAATGGGTCGTCTCCCTCAGGGTCGAGTGGCCCCGTGTGATATTGAAACTCGAACTCCAATCTGAAATCCTGTGCAGACGGTGTGTTTGTCACCGCCTGCTGCCAGCCAATCTCCGTTCCTTCACTATGCACATAATGGCCCTCATGGGCTGGGGAGTAATATCCAATATTCCTACAGACGACGTGTCCAGCCGAGTAGTTGTATGAAGGAATCTGAGTATCTGATCCAGCATTGTACGAGTAGGATGTCCAAGGATCTGGTCCAGCATCGAAAGTTCCGTTCACGGCATACAAACGCCGAAGCTGTGATACTTCAACTTCTGTTCTATTTGCGAACCAACCATTTGCTTCGTCGATAGAAACGTTCTGCGCACTGGCTCCGGGACTGTCCGTCCGTCCCTTGGCCGGGTTTATTGCTTGGAATCCGGATTGCAGGATTGTCGCGGGATTCATGATTCCTGTAGCTGGACCCTCTGAAAGCACGAAGCCCTCGTTAATCCGATGGTGGCTGCTCCCCGATGCCGTGGCTCCCCCGGGTTCGTCCGTCCCTTCATCAGACATCTCACTCTGGAGACCTGCATACGTCCAGGCAGAAAAACCAAGTATCAGCGACAACACAATCATCGCCATAACAGGAATCTGGTTGACTCGCATAGCGGTTGCCTCTATCTCTGGTGGTAGCGGTCTATTCAGCAGTTTCAATTCTGACTATGAATTCGAATAGGGGCCGCACCATGACATCCAGTTGCGCCATCAAGTTATTACTCTTGTTTGTCTGCCCGATTCAATGTATACACTCAAATCAGATGATGAAACCGAAATCGTCCGCAAAAATCCGGACACAGGACTAGGTCACTCACACATCGGCAGGTTCACAGAATCCATGCGTTTTTATCTCCGATACAAGCCTTCTCGGACCAAGCGCGAAGAGTTGAGAAAGCTAATGGAGAACCCAGATACCAAGTACTATTTCATGCTCATAATGGCCATGGCATTGTGGGGTATGTCGTGGGTATCCAAAGATGTGGCAGTGGGGCTTGCATCTCCCATGACTGTTGGTTTCTTCAGGTACCTGTTTGCCAGCGTTTCATTCTTCATCTTCATGACCGCCACCGGAGAACCACCGCACCGACGATTCAAGAGAGAAGACCTCAAGTCACTCATTCTAGTGGGCGGTCTCGGTATCTTCGCTTTCGAAGTCATGGAGCTGACGGGACTAGTCTATACAACATCTGCTCAGGGGGCCATCATCGACGGTATTCAGCCCATCACCATCGCTTTTTTTGCTGGCCTGATTCTCCATGAGCAACTTCCGCGGAAGTGGCAGTATTCTGGACTCGTTCTTGGGTTTCTGGGAATAGTCATTGTAGTTGGAGTCCAGTACCTTCTCGTCTTGAATCTCGATCATCTGCTTGGCAATATCATCCTCGTTCTAGCTACTTGCATCTGGGCGCTTTACTCGGTGGCAGGCCGAAAGATCATGGAAAAAATGCCCTCTCTCAATCTGGTGGCAGGAGCCTCCTTCGTTGGGTTGGCCCTCTTCGGCGTCTTTGCATCTCTAGAGGGCTTCTGGCTCCAGCCAGCCATGACCGAACCTGCATTCTGGTTGAACACTGTTTTCCTCGGAGCGGTAGTGACCTTTCTGAGTTATCTCCTCTACTTTGAAGCGGTCAGAAACATCGGAGTAACGCGATCAGGTATATTCTTGAGTCTGGTCCCAATCTTCGGCACTCTACTCTCTGCGTGGCTGTTGAGTGAGGTCATATACTGGACGTTCCTTGCGGGACTCGCCTGCGTCACAGTTGCCATTTTCATAGTGAACTATCCCAGCGCGCAGAATGAACCAACTCCTCCCATTCAATAGCATGAATACGAACATAATTAACCAGCACTCCGAAGTTGAATACTCCACCAACCGTTGAAATTGGACTAGATGTGAAAGATATGGATGTCTACGAGAAACTCATGGCAAGATCAAAGGAGCTAGCCCTTCTTGGGTCGGCCACGGGTCAGATTCATTGGGACCTTGAAACGTACATGCCCCCTAAGGGCGTGCAACTCAGAAGTGAACAGATAGCGCTGCTATCGAAGATTCGTCATGAGATGCTGGTAAGCCCTGAAACGGGCAAACTGATTGACCAAGCTGAGAATATCAAAGAACTTGATGCGACACAGAAGCGCAATCTCTACTTGGCTAGGATGGTTTACGATCGAGAAACGAAAGTTCCCACAGACCTCGTTTCCAAGATCGCCAAGCACCAGGCAGTATCTGTAGATACCTGGAAAAAGGCAAAGGCTGCCAAGGATTGGAAGAGATTTGAGCCAGAACTAGAGAAAATGGTTGAGCTCATGCGTGAGAGGCATGAGTATTTGTTGGACGTCAAGGGCCTCTCCAACATCTATGACTCGATGCTTGACGAGTTCGAGCGGGGAATGACTCAAGAGGATATTAACAAAGTCTTCCGTGAACTTAGGGATGGCCTCATTCCCCTTGTGGAGAAGTGCGCGAAAGCCACATCTGGTTTCGATGCCAGTTTCAAGAAAAGGCCGGTGTTGGTTCCTGTTCAGAGGAAGATAGCTGAGGACTTGGCAGGGGTCATCAAATACGACATCAGCTCAGACGAGGCTGGCGGGAGAATCGATGAAACGGAGCATCCCTTCACAACAGGCTATTTTGACGATGTGAGAATCACAGTCAATTACCATGTGGATAACGTCTCCTCGATGATATTTGCAATACTACATGAGGGAGGTCATGCTTTGTATGAACAGAACTTGAACCATGATTGGATGTACCAACCGATAGGTGAGGCCGCCAGCATGGGAATCCACGAATCAATGAGTAGATTTGTCGAGAATCTCTACGGCCGATCCCCAGAGTTCTGGGATTACTACTACCCGCGATTCAAGACACTGACTGGCGATATCTTTGCAGATATCTCGAAAGAGGACTGGGTCAAAGCCGTGAACCTAGTCGAACCGTCCAAGATACGAATCGAGGCAGATGAGGTGACCTATTCTCTGCATGTCATAATCCGCTTCGAAATAGAGAAGGCTTTGTTCTCCAGTGAGATATCAGTTTCCGAGCTCCCGCAGGTCTGGAATGAGAAGTATGATGAATACCTTGGAATCGAGATTGAGAACGATGCGGAGGGCGTCATGCAAGATACGCATTGGGCTAGTGGATACTATGGATACTTCCCCAGCTATGCATTGGGCAATATCTATGACGGTATGTGGCTCAATCAGATAGACCAGGATCTACCAAACTGGAAGAGCACAATTCCATCAGGGGATTTCTCCCCGATCAAGCAATGGTTGGTTGAGAACGTACATACTTATTCTTCGAGATATGACCCGGCCGATCTTGTCAAGAAGGTCACGGGCAGCAGCCTGAAGGCAAAGCCATTCCTAGAATATCTGAATAGTAAGTACTCAGAGCTCTTCGGAATCTAGGTGATCAATTCCTGGGGATCCTCAATCCCCCTCCATCTTTCCTAGAAGCTAAGAGTGCAACTGCATCCCACTCGATCGCGCCCTTCGGCAGAAGTTATTATAGCAGATTTGAAGGAAGGGAAACCTGCAATGAGGGAATTACGTATAGAAACAGCCAAGCCCGTGTTCAATCCGGGGGAACCCGTTGAAGGTCAAGTCATTGTGATTTGCGATGAGGATTTCGACTGCAATAGAATCACCATAGAACTCACGGGCGAGGAGGAAACCCGGGTAGTTCGTGGTTCTGGCAAGCACAGACGCGTGTATAGGGAAGACCTAACTCACGTCGCACAGGGGCGTGAGTTGATGAGCGGCGGACACATTCCGTCGGGAGAACACAAGTATCCATTTAGCATCTACCTGCCTGAGCAGGTCCCAGGATCGTATCAAGGGTTTCATGGCCACATACGTTACAAGCTGCAAGCGAAAGCGGAGGTATCATGGGCCTTCGACCCGAAATGGAGCGTGCCTCTCAATGTAACCCATCGCGTTCCAATCCTTAGACCCGAAGCAAAGGTAGCTGAGATTCTCGAAGATGGACAGCAAGTAGTCCGAGTTGAAGTCCCACAGGATTTGCTAAGATATGACGAGCCCTTCTCCTTGAGATTTCGTGCAAAAGGGGACCCTGACATGAGAGGAATTCGCGTCGAGCTTCTGTACATAGAAAGGGTAGCACCCCGAGGAAAGAAGGAGAAGACTGAGAGAAGAATTCTCGAACATTTCATTGAGAGGGAGCAATTGGTTGGTCGGCTTTTGCACAATCTCTCCTTCAAATTCTCAAGACAATGGCCGGCAGCTTTCCAGTCGCCCTTGATCCATGCCTCCTACTTCTTGAAGGTCGTTGCAGACATTCCATGGCGGTTCGATGAAGAGGTGATGATTCCCTTGAGATTCTCAGCGAAGGAACGTTTCATATCGAGCACTCAGGAATCCGAGACCTTCGGAATGGACTACAAGATAGTCTTCGGCGATGAGTGAGAGAGACCCGCAAGGGCCTCTAAGGCCCTCCCACTACAAATCGTACTGCTCAGCCAACAACTGTGAAGTCATCAAACGCTAGTGTTGGATTCTCGATAGCCCAGGGTAGAACCTCGATGTCATTCCCGATAGCTGCTATGTTCTTGAGTCCCTGATAGAAGTCACCTGATACGGACACCGGCTGAACAGATCCCTTGAGCTCACCGTTCTCAACAAGATATACGGCATTTGCGACTACTGAGAACTCGCCCGTGGCGACATTCGTGTGGAAGATGCCAAGAGGAAATCCGTCAATGACCAATCCCTTGCCGTCCACTGAATCAATGATGTCTTCTTGGCTTTGCTCTCCGGGTGACACCATTAAGTGCTTCACTGCTACTCCGACGGAGTATTCGTACGGAGTACCTCCAGCGATTGGACCTCCCCCTCGAGTGCAGTTCCCAGTTGACTCCACTCCAAAGGCACGGGCCCAGTAGTTGTCGAATAGGAAACCCTTCAAGACGCCTTGTTCCACAATCACATTCCGCATCTGGCCATGCCCCTCATGGTCGATAGCTTTCGTCCCAAGAGACTCCGGCTTCTGACCATCATCGACTATGGTTAGTGCCTCATGAGCAATCGTGTCACCCATCATGTCGCTCAGTGGAGAGATGCCCTCAACAACAGGGCGTCCTAGTGCGGACTGACCTAGACTTGCCTGGATATACATTGCCGCGGGAATAGGACGCCAGATGGTTTTCATCTTTCCAGTGTAGTCCAGCTTCTTAGCGCCCAGAAGGTCGACCGCCTTCTCCGCTGCGTCCTGTCCGAGCCCCTCTATCTCAAAGAGGCGGTTTCTTGCTATGTCAAGGCTGAATGCGCTACGTCGTTCTTCTCCCTTGATAGCCTGCACATTGATGCTACAGTTGTTATCGCCGAATCTCGTGGCAGCGAGCACACCCCGAGTATTTGCTATAGCATAGCCACCATAGCTGGCCGAAGCAGATGCACTGAATATCTTGGCCCGCTCGTCCACAGTCTTGGCATCTTTGGTCATGGATACGCAAGCACCAATCAGATCATCCGTGCCAAGCTCCAGAATCCTTTCGTCGAACTCGCCTTCTCGTCCGGGTTCACTCGGGTCGCAGAAGCCTTCGAACTTGTCATCCTCGACTTTGACGGAGGAAGCGATTTCGTGGGCCTCTTTGGCACTCATCTTGACCCTATCAGTTGTAACTCCGCTTGCACACGCAAAGCCCACTCGATTCCCAATTGCCGCACGGACAGTATTCCCGGCTATAGCTCCATCCTTCGCCGTCACAACTCCCTGTTCAATCTCGGCTTCCATGGAGTTGTTGAAGTACACGAATACTTCAAACTCAGCCTCTGGATCAAGGGTTTTGGCATATTTCAGAGCGCTGTCCACAGCCGCAAGAAGCTCGTCCTTTATAGAATCGTAATCCATTTTCATCAGACCTCCTACTGAGACTCTCCTCCGAAAGTCACATCATCAATAATCACTTTCGGCCCACCCAGACCAGTCGGTAGTGGAAACTGATCCCCCTTGCCGCATCCTCCAAAATAGCCACTAAACAACTGGAGTTCCTCCGTTGCTCCCAGAACGTTTCCGAGAAGCTGGAGGATGTTGCCAGAGAGTGAAACCTCGCGAATCGGATACTTGATCTCACCGTCTTCGACCCAGTAGCCCCGGATCGCCTTGAAAAGAAAACTGCCATCACCAGTGACCTGACCGCCATGTGTTTGAATAGCGTACACGCCTCTGTCCAGCAACTCAAGCGCCTCGTCTTCATTCAGATCCCCAGGTGCAACATAGGTATTGGTCATGCGTGGAATGGGTGGAAATGTGAAGTTGACGGCTCGAGCGTTTCCTGTAGGATCTTGCCCCAGTTTCTTAGCAGTACCGCGGTTGTGTAGATAATGCTTCAGTACACCCTCATCCAACACAGTGGTCATGCTGCTCGGCGTTCCCTGGTCATCAAATGGAACCCAGAGTCCGCCATACTTCTCTATGTCGGGAACGCCGCCATCGATAATGGTGGCATGCTCCGTGCCAAGACGTTTGCCAAGCTTGTCAGTAAGCGGAGATCCACCCGCCACTACGAAGTCCGCCTCACTCAGGTGGCCAAATGACTCATGCGCGAGGACACCAACCAGGCGCTCCTCGCAGAGTGCCCTGAAACTGCCGGCCGGGCAGGCCTTGGCCTCCAGTTGTTCTGTTGCACGCTCTCCGGCTTCGCGACCCATATCTTCCGGGGTGAACCCCTTTGTCTTGTACTTCTCCAGCCCCCACGTACCTCCATGACCTTCATATCCTAGAACCATTGCCCCACCTTCGGTCCGTGACGTCACGATTATCCGGAGATCAGCAACCAAGAAATCCCAGTCTATCTCTGAACCGTCGCCGTTGACGAGCATCTTCTTTCCATAGAGCTCACCATAGAGGCCTTTGACATTCCTGATGTTCTCACCATACTCGTGAGCTTGTTCGACGCACCTGTTCACTAGGTCAGTCTTGAAATCGATGTTCTCATCACGTGGATGGATTTTGGGTCGCAGTGAATCAGATGGTTTGCTAGTCACAGCCTGTCGCTCGTCAAAGGGCAGCTTGAGTTTCGCTGCGCTCACTGAGGCCTTCGCCATCCTGTAGGCCCGCTCCGTAGCTTCCAGTACATCCTTCTTCTCTGGACTTGGTGTGAATGAGAACCCAGAGACACCCTCGACATAACACGTGATGGCAAACCCCATCCGTGATTTCACTTGGATATCCTTCCAGGTATCGTCACTTCTCTGTAGAGTCCGTAGGGTCAGATCCTCGTACCGGGATTCCACAAAGTCGGCTCCCAGGGCTTGTCCCTTCTCAACTGAATCGTGAAGCAATTCCAACATCAATTCTCAACCTCAAGGTACTGAATGAAGTGAACTGGTCTGCACTGAATGGACTATAAAATGGCTTGGTCAAGGCGCTTATGCCTCAATCGGCACGGGTCTTTAGTGGTGGATAGGAAACGTACATCCTCTTCGCTATACCCCCAAATACTTCCTCCACGTTCTCTCCAGACTTCGCACTCGTTTCATGGAATGGCCAATCAATACTCTCTGCAAAGGACCTGCCCTCTGAACTGGAGACCTCTCTTCGGGCCGCCTTGTCGATCTTGTTGCCGATCACAATGCCTTCGAACTTTGTGCCATTGGGCTGAGCGATGTGGTCCATGAGATCCTCATACCAGATCGGCAGATTCTCGAAACTGTCACGAGCAGAAACATCATAGACAAGAGCAGCACCATGCGCGCCCCTGTAGTACTGAGTCCTGAGTGCTGTGAAATCAGACTGGCCACCCAAGTCAATCATCGTCATAATCACAGGCGTCTGTCCGTCAACGTTCAGCGCCACCGCGCTTAGGTCGACACCAACCGTCGCCGTGTAGTTAGGGTCGAAATCACCAAGCAGAAGCCATCGAATCAAGGAAGACTTCCCAACATTTGCATTGCCTACAAGTAGCAGTTTGTAGGCTGGGACTGATACTATTTCAACCACCAACCTACAACCCGTGCTCCGACTAAAAAGACCCTGTGATATGCTCTTGAAGCGAATCAGGGTGACAGAAGAGCAATGTACAAAAATGGTGGATGCAGAAGGTCTGCTGGAATTGTGTCATGCCCCTCTTGAACTATGAAGGAAGCATCTGGAGGCCACCAAGCGAAGCACGGAGCCTCATTCTTCAAGCCACCGTAGGATGTTCCCACAATGCATGCACCTTCTGTGTCTCGTACAAGAACAAGGAGTATCGAGTCCGAGGAGCGCAGGGTATTCAGAGTGATTTGGATTCTCTGCCAAAGAGCATCAAGAACAACACTCGGCGTGTCTTCCTTGCCGATGGAAATGCTCTGGCCATGAGCACAGAAGAGATGCAGGATGTTCTTCGAGTGCTGAATCGTGAGCTACCTGCTCTCGAGCGCGTGGGGACCTACGGGTATGCGAAGGATGTGCGCGATAAGTCAGTGGAGGAACTCAAGACGCTCTGGGAAGCAGGGCTGGGCATAGTGTACTTGGGACTGGAAACAGGAGAGGACCAGCTGCTCCGATGGGTCAGGAAAGGCGTGACAACAGAAGAGAATGTGGAGGCATCTCTTAAAATCCGACGCGCTGGCATACCCCTCTCAATAACAATCATTTTGGGACTTGGAGGGAAGGAGAGATCTGA
>SDNO01000278.1 GCA_004524435.1 Candidatus Thorarchaeota archaeon
CTCTTCCATACTCTCAGACCATGTCTTGCCGCGTTCTCGTCGGAAGACTTCCAGTGCATCTGACAGCTTATCGACTGACTCTGATGGGAGGCATCCCACGAAGTCCTCCAGTGACCGCCTCTTCGCCAGGCGGATGACAACCTCGCTAAAGCTCTCCTTGCCCCTCTTGGCGTTCTTGAGGACCTCATATGCCTCCTCGGAGAGGGAGATTGTCTTGTAGCCCATCGCCATCAGTTTCTGTGTATGTCTGTGTATGCATTTAAACTCGTTGACACTGAATGAGGGAAAACCTAGGTTCCACTCGCCCTCGGTAACTATGCAATGAGAATAGGGTGGCTCGACCGGGCGCTAAGAGCAGAGGTCCTTCTGACCTGGCCCCCGTGGATTCCTTCTTCGTGCCCACCCACAGATAATCTGCATAAACGGGTCATGAGAGTGAGAGCTTGGATGATGCTGTTGCGTGTCGCGTTATCTCAAGATTGCACGATCTGTGCTCGATACACCATTCTTCGCATTTCTTTGCCCACTCCTCATCTGCATAGAGCAGATGACATTCCTCGCACTCATAGAGTCCGTTGATCTTCCTCATAACCTGATATCTCACTCTATTGAATATCACTCCTGCGAAAGAGGAATGAAGAGTCTGCTCAGCAGATTCGTGTGGATGATGTAAGGGCGCCCGAACGCGGATTCAACTCTCTGGGAAACACCACAGAGCATCATCCGGTCAGAGAGCAAGGAGGAGGCTCGACAATTGAGAAAGAGAATCAGTGAAACCTAGTTAACACTAGGCTGTATTGAATATGCAATAGAATAGGGTGGCTCGACAAGACGCAAAGGGTGAAGTCAATCTGATTCAATCGTCAGATGGATGTGTCCTGGCAGATTTCAGGCAGGTGATGCATGACCCTCCATCCACTCTGCAAGGGCTTCGCAGTCGGTCTGCCCTTGAACGACCCGCAAGACGACCTCTTCGGCCTCTTCTGCTTGAGCAGTCAACGCGTAGCCATTGAGGCGCAGGAAGACCTTTGCCGCAGCCCAGCCTGTTCGTTTGTTTCCGTCAACAAAGGGGTGACGCGTCACAATACAATAGAGCAACTCTGCGGCCTTAGCCCAAAGCGATTGGCTTGTCTCCACACCGAAGACAGACATCATCGGCAGTGCGACACAGTTCTCCAATGCCCCCTCCGAGAGGATGCCGTCCTCACCGCCAAAGACACCAATCATCCGATCATGGATAGCAAGAACCTCGTCAAAGGTCAGATAGCGCAATCTCAAGGCCTCGGGTGTTGCCTCACTTGGCCAGTCGTTCCAGAAGCTCCTTGTCCTCTCTCACGACCTCATCAAGGGCCCTCTCGAATGTCTCTTCGAAGTCCTCACCGCGAGGTCTCACGCCACAGAGACGGAGGATGGTGTCATCGAGCCGCTCCCCTGGAAGCCGCATCTTCTCCAGTAACTGATAGACCTCTTCTGAGATCGAGATTGTCCGTGTGGTCACTGACACCAGTCCTCAGTCCCTCATGGGCTCTGAACGATATAAAGATGCATATGGGGGTCGACAGGCAGCATCGGACACATTCGAAGGCTAGTGGGAATACAACTTAGAACTAGTTACCACTAGGCCTCGGTAACTATGCAATAAGAATAGGGTGGCTCGACAAGACGCAAAGGGCAGGAACCCCCATTGCACCGTCCTCTGTCAAGATCTGGACCTTGGGACCTTACTTCTGTCAGGTGGAAAGTCTTATGGCATTTCACATGTTACATGTGACATGAGGAATGTTCGATGAAAGTAGTGCAGACAGAGGTCAGTTCTGAAGAACACGTCCTCCTCGTCCAACGGGCCAAGGAAGCACAGAAGAGCCTGAAGGAACTCCTCAGATCTATCATCCGCTCCTATCTCTCATCCGAGGGGGTGGATGCGGACGATCCCTTTTTTGCCCTGAGATTTGAGGGGCAAGAGGGTGAACGTGGGTCGATTGAGCACGATACCGTGTTATATGGACCCGATGATTCTCGCTGATATTCGTGGACGGCAGCGCATTCTTTACCCTGAAGGTAGTGAATGACATCAACCACCGCGGTGCGATTGTGTTCTTGCCGCAAATACTTGATGGCGAGTTCGGAGGACTCCTCACAACAGACTATGTGCTTGACGAGCTGACCACCCTGACAATGATTCGGGTGAGTCATGCCGCAGCAGTGAGACTCTACGAGTCCATCGTGGGCTCATCGTCCATCGACGTTGTCCCGGTCACCCCGGAACTGAGAGAGAAAGCCTTTGAGATATTCAGCAGTCATCCCGACAGACGATACAGCTTCACTGATTGTGTGAGCTTTGCTCTGATGGAGTCGCTTGGCATCGATGATGCATTCACCTTTGACCGGCACTTCCAGCAGGCCGGTTTCACAGCCCACCCCTGATGATAGAGGACTACTGGGCCTCTGGCAGCACAGAGGGTATACCAACAGCTAGCGAAGGCATGGACAGAGTTGGACATCTCAGCATAGGAGTTTATATCCTCAAGCCCATGACTGAGAGCTGGTCACTCACACAGTATCGCTGACCACGACGGAGACCACCCAGTGCCGTTACCTGGGGGGACAACTCTCTGGTGTCCAAGTTTGTCCAATATACAATGAACGGTATGCATCCACAGCGTTGTCAGTACTTCATCAAGGACATAATCAAGCGTGACCCGCATGCCGAACTCGGGGCGCTTCAGCTCTGTAAGCAGGTCTCTGGCAGCGGAGTGATTTGCATCACGCGAGTTGAGTAATGCAATAATGACATTGCTGTCCAAGAGAACGGCCATCTTCAGCTTCCACCATAGACAATGGCGTCCACTCTGGATGAGAGGTCCTCGCTACCCGGCCCCAAATCCTCAGCCAAGGAGAGTATCTCCTGAATCGTCTTGTCACTCAGAGGGGTCTCTCCAGACCGGACTTCTCTCACGATAAGATCATAGTTCTCCATGCCGATTCTGAAGACCAGTTCCAAGATCTCTTTCTTGCTCAAGCGTTTCCGGGTATCAAGATACAACCGAGCC
>SDNO01000279.1 GCA_004524435.1 Candidatus Thorarchaeota archaeon
GAGTCGGAGGCCGACCTGGGAAGGGATGTTGAGAAATCTGGGGGGTGTTGTAGAAATCTACTTTCGGCCTCCGTACACCCAGGAAGAAAACGAATGAATTTCAAACCTTGTAATATACGCTGAGATGGCGGAGTGGCCCCACAGAATCATAGGTCTTGCTGCTTTAGCCTGTCTTGATAGATGCTGAAGTACTAGGCTTCATTTCATTGGCGTATCTTAAGACGTATCTCAGTTGAAATGGAACCTCATCCGAAATTGGCGGACTTAGAAATTGTATTGACGGTGTGATTTAATCCCAGCGGGAAATATCAGTGATTTCGCGTCAGATTCGGGTATTTTTCCATCATAATACTGCGGAATATGAGAAAATAGTTGGCGGTTCTTTTCGTGTCTAAGAGGGTACTTCCTTCTGAGGAAAACATAATGAAGAAAGCTGACCCAGCCCCGACATGCCCGCCTGTTGAACCATGGTGAAACCTCCGTCCACGTAGGAGTTAGTTCTCCAAGCGGTGGGTTCTCCTGGATGTATAGAACGTCTGCAGAATCCAAGTGATTCCTGCAGAATCCCTCCTTTTTTCTGCTCTGTCAACATTCTCTGATCGACTTTCAAGCGACAGGTTATTCTTTATCAGAACAGATTTCAGTATGAACATGCCAACATGCACCAACGTTACATGAGAGTTGACGATCTTCGATGGAGCTGCCAGTCTGGGTCCGTCTTGAGAACGGAGATAGAGTTCGCGGAAGACTTTCGTATCTCGGCCTGACGCCGAGCGTCAAATTGGATAATGGCCGTACAGTATATCCCAATTCTCAGACAACTTTCTCGGCCGACAGAATACTGGTCCGAAGAAAGGACGGAACCACAGATATGCTACAACTCGAGTCAGAGAGAAGTGTCTTGCTAAGGCCCACCATGTCTGTGAAACGAGGGTACCTTCGAAAGGGTTCTCCAGGCCCTGAAGAAATGTATCCTAGAGCATCCTATGGTTGGGTCTCGCGAATGGTACAATATGCAGATATGGCTCAATACTTTCTCCATTCGATGCCCAAGAGTGAGGCTGCTTGGTTGGTGGTGACAGATCTCAATGGTGAGTCTATCCTAGAATCTCACGAGATTAGGCCCTATGAAGTCGCCACAATCACCTTGAAGGAGGGGTGGGATGTCTTTCAAGAGAGTGCGGACTCCAAGGAGGTGGTTCTAGAGAATGTTTCTAAGCGACTCTTCGAGGAAGAGCCTATGAGCTGGGAAGAAATCACATCTCTTGTAGGCGATTACAGCGGAATCTCTGTCGAAAAGGGTGAAACCCTGGAGGACACGGTTGACAGCCTCCTGCCAACCCATTTTCCCGAGGACATTCAAGAACAGCTGAAGGTATTCTTGGCTTGGGTCGTGAGGAAAGGGCTTCCAGCGGGAGATGTGGTCGCGTTTATGCAGCAGTTTCGAGGGCTGACAGCGCTGAGCTGGATGCTGGGAGGACATCTATCAAACTTGCTCGCTGGCAACAAGACATATCCGCCCTATGTGAAGATCCTGCATCAAGAGACCAAGACAGATATCGAATCGCTACCGACTCCGATAACCACGCCGAATGTGCATCAACCATGGATGAAGGCCTACTATAGACTAAGGAACATCTGGCCAGATACAAATCCCCTCTGGACAAAACATGCTCAAAGACTAAATGAGACAGGCATCAGACCGATGGGACTACCCGTGAGCGCCGAGGAGGCTGAAGATGACATGCAGAAGAAGAGAGAACGGCTGGCTCTGTTCTTCCACTCGATTATGGCAAGAGGACACGTATTCCCAGAACCAATGGGACTCGTTCGGGCCGTCTATCTAGGAAGAGCACATACTTGGCCCAGTCAATTCACTGCATGGTCTGCAAGAGTCCAACCAATCTATGAAACGCACACTCCTATATGGCTCCAGGTCATGTTCATGCCAGAGGCCTCCTTCAGGCGGGCGCAGCGTAGCATTCTGGGACTTGAGCAGATTACTCTCTATTCAGAATCACACAATCTCGACCTCTATGAGTCGAAGTGGAACATTGCCTTCCGACACCTTCGGGACTGGATGGCCAAATCATCCACCGCAAATCAACTGAAATCAGATGCAGGAATCAAGGAGGCAAAGAAGCAGTATTTCCCCACGGAGGAAGAAGCCAAGGTCTTGGACCTGCTTCACCCAGGCCTGTTCTTGATGGATTTGGAACCCAATCTCGGTGTAGGTCTCGGAATGGATGCCAGCGAGATTTGGCATCATGCCTCGGAGCTTGAAAAAGCAGGCATACTGAAGGTCGGATTCCTAGGCTTATTCTCGCGTACTCTGTCCCTTCTGAGCATAGCCAACGGCGAGAGAGAAAACCTCTACTCGATGTTAAGAGGCTTCATCAGACATACACCCACATCTTCCTTCATGTTGTCAAAGGACCATACCGAGTGCAAGATCATATCACGTGTTCCCGAGGATGCAGTCTACGACTTCATCACAAGAGTACCTGAGATGGCCGCCGAGAACGACATTGAATTGCAGGTCTTGGGAATCATTCAGGATTTCCGAACGTATACGTATGATCTCTTCAGCCGCCTTAGAGTTGAAGATGGTGTCTGGCAGAAAGACGTTACAGAGATTACTTCTCAAGTCAGTATACCTCACAGCAAAGAGGACCTCTAGGCCCAAGATTCAGCCTAGTTCCATTCGGTGAGTTCAGGGACTATCTTTGAGAAGAATCTCTTTCGCATGATAACACCAATGGCCACAATCAGTATTCCGCCTGCCGCCAATGGAGCCACAGTCACATCCATTTGACTGTAGAATGGGGCAGCTGCTATCTGAATCTCGAAGGTCCTTGATCTGCTCTCGCTGAGGGGGAGGTACTCCAAGTTGCAGATGACTGAATAGAGGCCTGGAACCTCAGTGAAGAAGGGCACCGATACTGCCTCGTAAGACCTGATGCTAGTGTGGACGACTTGCTTATGACTCCCATTTGACTTGATTGTCACAGTCAGCGTTCCGATCCAATCGGAAGATACTCCTAATA
>SDNO01000072.1 GCA_004524435.1 Candidatus Thorarchaeota archaeon
GCTTGTGCTGTGTCGTCGTCAATAAATCAAGAGGCTTTCATAATGGCTGAAAGGATAGCAATCATAGGCTGCGGTGCAGCAGGTGCCACGGCCGCCATGCAGGCGCGCAAATTCAACAGAAAGGCCGAAATCACTGTCTTCAACACCGAGACATACTCACAGTATTCTAGGTGCGGTCTCCCGTATACCATATCCGGAAAGGTCAGGGAATTCGACGACCTCATTCTGATGCCTCCCGACAATTGGGAGATGTTGAAGATTGATGCCAAACTCGGCGTCACGGTTACCAAGATAGACCATGACAAGAAGGAGCTGAGCTTTGAGGGACCCGACGAGTCGGGTTCTCTGGAGTACGACTCGCTTATTTTCGCCACAGGCGCCGTGAATGCAGACCCGCCAATCAAGGGACTCGACAAGGACAGAGTCTATGGGTTGAGAACGATGGATGATGCGAAGGCGTTAGCCAAGGAAGCAGACAAGGCCAAGAACATACTCATCGTCGGGGGTGGCCTAGTGGGGATGGAGACTGCTGAGGCTTTCCACGAGAGAGGTCTCAATGTCACTGTTGTTGAGTTTCTCCCCAACATTCTTCTCGCCATGGTTGATTCGGATATGGCCGAGATTATCGAGGGACACTGTGTAGAGCATGGTCTCAAGATAATGTGTAACAGCGCTGCAAAGGAGGTCCTTGGGGACAAGAGCCCCCGAGCTGTCCTGGTTGAGAGCAGAGAGACTGGGGAGACAGAGGAGATAACGGCTGATGCTGTTGTGGTCGCAACGGGTGTCCGGCCCGTGACCGAGATGGCTCAGAGCATCGGTGTAGAGACCGGTCCTACTCGAGGCATTGTAGTAGATGACAAGATGGAGACCAATCTCAAAGGGGTTTATGCCTGTGGTGATTGTGCAGAGCACGTAGACTTCATCACAGGGAAACCCATGGCTGGTGGTCTGGGTACTGTTGCAGTGCGTCAGGCAAGAGTGGCAGGGATCAATGCCGCCGGTGGAGATGAGAGGTTTCCCGGCATAGTTGGGGCCAAGGTCACCAAGCTCTTTGGTCTAGAGATTGCTTCAACCGGCCTCACCGAGAACCTGGCAGACCGTTTCGAGGTCAAGGTGAAGAAAGGATCCGTTCGCGGGATGACCAAGCCGCCATACTATGTGGGAGGAAAGGAGATCAAAGTCAAGACCTACTACGATGCTGATGAGGGCAAGCTGGTGGGCGGTCAGTTGGTTGGCGTTGAGGATGCGGCAATGCGACTCAATGCCGTCACCGTAGGGATTCAGGCCCATATGACGGCACCGGAGTTCTTCGACTTTGAGAACTGCTACGCTCCCGCTATCTGTGATACTTGGGATCCACTTGTGACCTCCGCTGAGGCTGCAAGGAAACGACTTAGGATGTAAGAAGCCGTAGAACACGTGAGTGGCCAATGGGCACGATTTGGTGTCTGTTGGTCCCTACGGTGCAATCACCGAACCGTTGTCCAGTGCAAACTCCAGGGAACTATACTGAGTGGGCGAACTTGCGACTATTACTGCTTTCTTGATCTTGGGTTCTTTCTTCGCATGTGTATGAAGCGCCTTGACTATCTCTTCAGCCACTTCCCAGCTCGGTATCCTGGCGACCTCATACCCGAAGGTATAGAACCCAACATCAGATAGGCCCTGCTCGTCGGCAATGAGCAGTGCTTTCTCGGCCGCGTCGTAGATGACTTGGCGTCTGTGGGAGTCCTTGATGGAGAGTGTCGGCCAGTACTCGATTCTGTCTGCTTGAACATCTTGTCGCATGGAGATGTCATATGCGGGTGAGTATCTCCTGTCAGGTGGTAGAGAAGCAAGCGTCAGATCCTTTGAGACAACAGCCAGCCCCGTCTTCTCATCGAACTGCCCCATGACTGCATGGACTTGGATATCTCCGATACTGCACCGTTTCACATGGCCCCCTCCGGAATCTCGACCAGTGCCTTCTCAAAGGCCGGCTCTGAACCTGAATCATATGCAACAAGTATCACTCGTCTCACACCTTGGTTCGCAATAGAGTGCTCAACAATAGCCTCGACAATCGCACGTGCTGATTCCTCCTTTGTCAGTCCACCAACACCTGCCCCAATTGCTGGGAATGCAATCTCTTTCAGACCTTCCTTGTCCACGATTCTGAGTGCCTGTGCTACACAATCCATCACAGTCTCATAGGTGGCCCTTCCACCTGGTGGCATCCCTGCACAGTGAATGACTCGTCTTGCCTGTAGTTTCCCTGCTTGGGTGGAGACAGCCTCTCCAGGTCGGATTGGGCCCTGTGACATGGCCTCCTTTTCTATCTCAACCCCACCCTTCCTCTTGATTGCCCCTGCTACGCCTGCACCCATCCAGAGATCTGAGTTGGCGGCATTTGCGATGGCGTCAAGAGAGAGATCCGTGATATCGCCAACATAGGTTTCAACAGTGATGTTGTTCACTCTTTTTCTCACAGAAATCCCTCATGAGTGTCTTGAGCCCGCTAGTAATATGGCATACAGATAAGAAAAAGATTGCTGGCCATCTTGGGAGTTCCCATGGAGGGTCATCTGGTCCTCTGTAGAGGTAGAACTATTTGGTGAGAATGCATGGTCAAGAGTGGCGAGAACACTGACTGACCTCGATGACTCCGAACTCCAATCACTGGTGACAAACTACGGTCATCCCAAGAAACTCCATTTCAATGCGGATTTCTTGGACTTCGAGTGCGACCTAGTGCGACGGAGTGAGGCAAAGGGTCGTCATCACGATGTGACGTGTTTCATCCGCCACCCGGAGGGTTGGGTTGTCATTCAGAAGCATGCCTACGCTGGTACGGGAATATTCCGAGCACCCTCAGGCGGCGCGAATCCCGGAGAGTCTATCGAGGAGGCGGCTATCCGGGAGATGCATGAGGAAACCGGCCTGACTGTGCAGTTGCGTGAGTTCATTCTGGATGTGAGTCTGGATGTCCGCTGCCCCGATAGGACGATACCATGGCGATCACTGGTATTCTTGGCTGATGCAGTCGACGGAGAAGTCGAGATAGTAGACAAATACGAGATTCATGCTGTCAAGATTATGTCGCGGAACGAGATACTCGGCACGGTTCAGGACAGAATGCAGGATACAGGCTGGGGTGGTTTCAGTTACCGTGCCTTCTTAACAGAGAACTTCTTCCGTACACTAGACGAACTGGAAAAGAAAAAGAAGACCTAGGGCTCCTTCGAGCCCCGTCTAGTAATCTGTGGATGGCTGTCCCGTCTATGGCGCCATTGTGATGTGGAGTCGCCTGACAAGTTCCTTGTAGCGATTGCGCACTGTCACCTCAGTGACTCCAGCGGCCATTGCGATGTCCCGCTGGGTGACCCGGTTGTCAGTGAGAATAGATGCAATGTAGATTGCAGCTGCAGCCAGCCCTCTAGGGTCTCTGCCTGTGATGAGATTTCGTTCCTGCTTCGCATCTTCGAGAATCTCAAGGACCTTCTGCTGAACTTCACCGGGGAGCCCAAGCTGTGTGATGAACCTTGGGACATAGTTTGCAGGATCGGATATCGGCATTTTGAGTTTGAGCTTCTCAACAAGAAGCCTGTAGTGTTGACCGATCTTCTTCTTGGTCACCCTGGAGTGTCGCGCGATCTCCTCTAGCGAACGTGGTGCCTCTCGGAGCCTGCACGCTGCATAGATTGCGGCGCCTACCATTGCGTCGATTGAACGACTTCGGGCTAGGCGACGAACAATCAGTTTCCTGTAGAGGAGTGCTGCGAGTTCCTTGATGCTCTTGCTCAGTCCAAGCTGTGACGTGAGCCTATCAAGCTCAGACATCGCCTGGGCAAGGTTCCTGTCAACTGAGCTGTGCACACGCGTTCGGATCTGCCACTTTCTCAGGCGATAGATCTCAGACCGCTTCTTAGCCGAGAATCGTCTACCCTGTGAGTCGTAGTCTCTCCAGTCTATCATGGTGGATAGACCCTTGTCATGAATGGCATAGTTGGTTGGAGCGCCAGCTCGTGAACGGGCATTCCTCTCATCAGTTGTGAACGCACGCCATTCTGGCCCCGTATCGATTCGGTGATCGCTCACCACAAGTCCACAGGATGCACAGATACGCTCTCCCTTCTCAACGTCCTGCACCACCTCGTGACCTCCACATTCGGGGCATGTGAAACCGTTCTCTGAACGGGAACGCCCCTCCTGCTTGCTTCGATTCGAATTTGATGCCATGATTTGTCTTACCTCTCTAACCTATGAACTAGAACATAGAGTGGTTTGCTCCTTCCTTTAGCTCATCAGAATATACTAGTGGTGGCTTCAGGTGATCAGAACACTCATTCTCGCCCATCTGGTTCCGCTAAACTTATATATGCGGATGCGGGCTTATAAATCTTTCGGTGATTTTCGGTGAAATAGCATATCAACTCTCTGTCTTACTCCCCTGTATGTGGAAGGGAGAATTCTGATTTAAGTCTAACGACAGGGTGAAACCTCCTCTACGCCTATCTGGGTTTGCTGAAGAGGTGCGCCATGGTGCGCAGCTGATCTTCAGCGTGATCGTTGCTTCTCCACAATTATATCAACGAATCTGTCTATCTCCTCGGTGGTGTTGTAGAAGCTTGGTGATATTCTCAGTCGACCATGTCGGGCTGAACAGAAGATTCGTTGTTCACGAAGCTGAATCTCCAGTTCCGCTGCTTGGTCGTACTTGCAGGATACAATGGGGGAGGAATATGCCTCATCGAAGTCATAGTAGTCCAGTCCGGACTCATCGAGTCGTTTCTTCAGATGCACCGCATTGCTCAGGGCTTTCCTCTCCCGTGCCTTATCTGAAAAGCATTGGACTATCTCGAGGGCCTTATTGAAGCCTGCATATGCCACCAGAGGCGGAGATCCGCCTTCGAGCATTCCTGCATCTTCCCTGAACTCCTTCCTGCCATAGCTGAAATCTCGGTGGTTCTTCACACTGTGCCAGCCAATAAACCTGGGTTGAAGTATCTCACGAACCCTGGCGCTAACGTACGCATAGCCTGCTCCGATAGGTCCACACAACCACTTTGTTGCCTGACCTGCTGCGAAGTCAACATTCTCTTTGACCAAGTCGAAGTCTGCCCACCCTGCTGATTGTATGATGTCTGCAACAAGAAAACCGCCGTGCTCGTGGACTGCTTCTGCCAGAGTCTTGAGATCGCTCCTATATCCGGAGCCAAACTGGACATGGCTGACAGCGACAATTGTTGTGTCTTTATCGATAAGCTCAGCAAAAGATTCCACTGGAGCTGATCCCTCCACCGACTCGACAACTCGGAGTTCAACACCGTAGAGTCTCTCAATGTTCTGCCATGGCAGAAAGTTGGAAGGAAACTCGAGATCGCATATCACGATGTTTGCATTATCCGGATAGGATATACCATGTCCGAAGGAGTTCATCCCTGCTGATGTACTAGGTACAAATGCGTAATCTAAAGGGTCGCCGCCTAACAGGTTGGAGAGATGCAGTTTGACATCCGTATAGAGGGAATCAGTGTCTGTGTAGCTCCATCTCCCTTCGCTGCGTTTCACCATGTACTCGTTTGCCGCCTGAACAACCGGCTGAGATGGAACGCCTGTCGATGCGGTATTGAGATAGAGCATCGAATTGAGGGCTGGCCAATATTCCCTGATTAATTCATGATTTATTGCGGAGGGCATGGGATGGGTCATAAATTCCTTGTTGATAAATGCAACGTAGCTGAAGAATGCAGTCTTGTTAGTGTACCGAACGAGAAAAACAAAATACTCCATTCATATCTGCATTTCCAACGCAAGGCAATCGGAATGGTACACGTGTCTTGACGGTAGTCTTGAAAGAATCCGTCCTCTTCCCTCACAGAAAGACTTTTAGTGAATCAATATTGGAATTGAGATAAGGGGCTTGTGACCTAATGATTGGCCTGTCAAAAAACGCAAAACTACTGGAGGACAACCTACCTCTTTCACTTGATTTCATTGCTGACAGCAAGCTGCGAGAACTCTCCGGTATCGAAGATCCTGAGTACTCAGAAGCCAAGAGAGAATTGGTGGATGCTGGTTTGGCAAAGATTGGACGGGGCCGAGGAGGGCCGATTAGACGAATGGGTACTCCGAAGCAGAAGGTTCTCTCGAAGCTTCCAAAGGACGGGTCTTTTGTCTCCAACGACAAGATCTATGAATCACTTGGTATGACTCCTGAGGAATTCTATGCGGTTCAGGCGAAGCTGGTGAATGAAGGAAAGGTTGTTGTTGGCAGGGGTCGGTACGGACGGACCGCACTGGTCGTGGATGGATCGTCTATGGGTGAGGAGGAGCAGTACAATAACGGTCTGGGTTCTTCAAGCGATGAAGAGCTTCAAGAAGAACTCAGAAGGTACTTCGATCGTAAGCTCAAACCGAACTACGAACCATCCCCACCAAATCTCTATATCTCTAAGATTACTGCTCAGACGCGACCGGGACGAAGAGTGCCTAATCTCCCTGATGTATCAATCCTTACAATAATGAAATATGACTTTGTTCCGAGCGTAAATCTTGAGGTTATCACGGCTGACGTATGGAAGCATGGTACATTGGTTCTAGAGGCAGTCTATGAAACCAAGTCCCACAGCATATACAGTCATAGATCCTACCTTGTTTTCGAGTGGATAAAAGATGTTGACTTCGAGAGAAGTGGTCGAGACGCAAGGATTATTCTTGGTGAGGCAAAGCGGCTGGGAATCGGGCTGATAGAGATGCGCCCCGTGGATGAAGACAAATGGGACTTCAGAACTATATTGGATCCGGAGCTTAATCACCCTGAACTTGGTGAACTGAACTCATTCATAGACCTACGGTTCAAGGACGATCACACACGAATTCGGGGAGCAATCGGATAGGAATTACGAGCCTTGGGACGGGTCGTCAAATATCCTTGATAATCCATGGTTTCTTTCTCCTTCGTGTATTTTAGTCAGTGTATTATTGACGCCATAGTAATTATCCTCCAAATCTCTCAGAAAGTGTTTTATTGCGCGAATCTAGTCAAAAAGAGAACCTATGATCTAACTGTGTCCCAATCGGCACCTAATGATGCGCAGGAGTGGAGAAATCCCTGAGATATAGCGACTATCCTAAGGAGTTTTTTCTTCTTGTAATCTCGACTCTCGCGATATTTCTAGCGTACAACATCAGTTACCCGATTCTGCCTCTCTATCTCGTGAGTCTCGGTGCAGGATCCCCCGAGATTGGGGCCATCATGGGCGCCCTTCCTTTTATCCTGACCTTGACCAAGCTTCCCTCTGGAATTCTAGCCCAGCAATCTACGATGAAGAGGGTCCTCGCATTCTCAGCTGTCGGACAGAGCATCACTCAGGTCTTGTATTGGTTCTGTCCCATTGTGTATTGCTTCTATTTCGCCCAAGTCTTTCATGCAGTGACCCTCGCCCCTTTGGTTTCAGTCGGAATAGCAGCATCCCAAAGAATGGCCCCTGTGGGGAAAAGAGGAGAAACGATGGGTATCTATCTCTCCGGATATGGCATAGCAGCAGCAATTGGCCCGATCATCTGTTCCTCTCTGCTGCTATTCTTGGACTATGCCTCAATCTTCCTCGTTTCATCTTTCCTTCCGATATTGGGCTTCATTCCATTTGTCTTCATCAAAGCCTCCCTAAGGCTGGGTTCGCAGGACACGAGCTCTAAACGTAATGTCGTGAAGGAGCTAGTCCTGTTGCTAAGATCGAGGGATGTCAATCTTGTCAGCTGCTTACGATTCCTCTATGCTCTGACTTTCGGTTTCTTCACAACCTTCTTCGTCATTCATGCAGAAGTAAATCTGACACTGTCTCCCTCCATAATCACTCTAATGCTTGCTCTAATGGGGGCGGCCGACCTGATTGCACGCTTTCCTCTGGGACGGCTGCTCGACAGAATCGACTACAAATGGATGCTGGCCGGTTCCTACGCAGTACTTGGAGCCCTCTACTATGTCTTGTCTGAGATTCGAGTACTGTCTGTCATATCGATTACCCTGTTCTTGATCGGATTAGCAACAGGGGTACGTGTTACCTCTGAGTGGATAATGCTATCCGACAGCTCCCCTAAAGGGGCACGTTCAATGACGTCTGGCTACATGTCGACAATAGACAATATTGGGCGGGGTATTGGAGCAACGGTCGGAGGATACGTCGTCTTCCTTTTTTCTATACCTTTCGGATTGAAGATTGCTGCTTTGACAATGGTTGTCTCTGTATTGCTATCCGCCCAAATTCGGAGTACAAATGCACGTGAACAGGGATAGAGATTCAGTCGAATATGTGACATCTATCGGCTTTGCTCGCATTATCGGGTCAGTCACTGAACTGGAAAAAAAGTGGAGGGATGTGAAGGTCTACCCGTCCTTCACATCCCGAGGAGGTCGTATTCGACTCATGGAGATATATGGAGGTGTCAGACTCCAAGTACTAAGTTGCTAGGGGTATTTCCCCTTCTTCAGTATTGTAACCATTCTGCCTGTACCTCTAATCACTCTTTGAGAATGAGGAACCTCTTTCGGAATGAATACGGTAACAGGAGCAGTCACAGTGTACTTTTCGTCTTCAAGCGTAATCTCGGCCTGTAGTGGATTCGTATTGCCCGGTTCATCTAGGAATATGAAGACCTGATCAACACCATGCGTGTGCAGCTCAACATAGTCCGGCATGTCCTCAGGAACATTGTCTATGTGCCGCGTAGTAACTCGGATACCTGCACCATCGTAATGAATGTCGTCAAGTAAGACATAGGATTGACCTGTCTTATTCATCACCGAGCTATCATGGTGCTGAATCTCCTCGCTCGGCCGGGGTTTGAGCACACAATCTTCGTATTTCATGGCTTGGTACTCCTAGAGCTCTAGTCCTCGATGGAGATTCGGTGTGAAGATGTCATGGCCATCGGATGTGACATGCACAACATCCTCAATGTTGAATCCTGCAACTCCCGTCCAGTAGTACGGAACCTCTATGGATAGGACCATGTTCTCCTCGAGCTCGATGTCATTGTTCGGATTAACCAGCGGTTCTTCCTCAGTTATCAAGCCGAGTCCGTGACCAAGATGCGATCTCTCGAAATCGGGATAACCCATCTCTCGGACTGTCTTCATGCCTGTCTTGAAAAGGTCTGAGAACTTGACGCCTGGCTCTATCATATCGACGATGCGCTTCTGCGCCTCAGTGAGTGCATTGTAGACCTTCACAATCTTCTCGGATGGTTTGCCTAGGACGCGACAACGGGCGAAATCACAGCGATATCCGTAGTATATGGCGCCACCATCGAATCTCATCACATCACCTTTCTTCAGCTTATGATCGAGAGGCCAGCCCCGTCTGACTGTTGCAGACTCTTTGCCGATGGTTAGGTTCTGATGAATCAAGCCCTTGTGCATGTAGCCTCCCTGCTTCGTGATTTCAAGCTGAAAGGCTCTCAAGAAGTCTGCTTCAGTTGCACCCTCTCTCGCAACCGAAAACGCGGCCTCGAATCCTTTCTCGGAGATTTCACAAGCCCTCTTGATGCGGTCTACTTCCTCTTGGATTTTGACCGCCCTTATGTCTAAGAAAGTCTTGGACGCATCTTCAAACTCAACATTTGGGAGTTTCTCGACAATCTTACGATAGTCCACGATGGGGAGTGTCTTCTCTTCGAAACCGATTGTGGCCTTGGTCAGTCCTTTCTCTTTCAGAACATCTTCTAGCGCGACGATCGTGTTCTCATAGACATCGATCTCATCCCCCTTTTCTCTCCTGAAGTATGCCCATGTTCTTGTGAATCTCTGGTCTTTGATGGGCGAAACAACTTTCGCCAGATCTGCATCTAGGGCCGTGACGCACAACACGGGGTCCCCCTCAAGGGGTACTAGCACAAACTGTCCAAATCCGCTTGAGAAACCGCGGAAGCGGTCTATGAACGGAATATAGAGGTCACCTGCGTAGAAGAAATTCTCAGGGGAGGAAGCTAGGATTGCATCTAGTTTCCTTTCCTTCATGATTTCCTTTGCTCTTTTCGTATTGATTGGCGTTTCTTACATCTCCTTTTTTTTGGTAGTAGTAGCGAGCATCATCTAGACCACGTATTTGTCGTTTGGATACTCGTCCATGTATCTATCGCGTCGGTCAACAATTACTGTGACAACATTCTGTCCTTCATCCAAGGTTTCAGCCACTTTCAGTGCGGAGTGAACATTCGCTCCTGAAGACATCCCACAGTAGATACCCTCTTCCTTGCATAGCCTGTTGGCCATGTTTCGCGCATCATCCTGTGTCACTCCGAACCACTCGTCTGGATAGCCTTTCTTGTACATCTTCTCAACAATCGAGTCTTCCGTTACCCATTTCTCAAGTCCGAGCATCTCACAGATCTTCATTCTGAGTGGGGGCCGTCCCATCGTAGTGCTGTCCATGATATCCGTACTGATGTCAACGAGACTGGTTCCCTCATCTGGAACCACTCCATAAGTATAGGGTTTCAGATTGTGGCCTTTCAGGGCCTCTGCCACTCCTAGGAATGTTGCCCCTGAGCCCACAGACGCTCCCCATGCGTCGATGTTGCCTTCGAGCTGAGTATAGATTTCCTCGCCCATCTGCATATGGGCCTTCCAGTTGGCATCGTTGTATATCTGATCTACCCAGATTACATCCGGATTATCGCGCTCCATTTCATACATATGATGCTTACCCGCGAGTATGACGGCGAATCTTCGCTCCTTGTCAGTCTCGAAGGCATCAAGGACTTCATCGCAGGGCAAGGGGCAGGGATAGTGATTCGCCCCGAAAGCAGAGCTGATCTTCAGTCGGGCACTCATATTCTTGTCATCAGAATGGAGGAAATGGGCGTAGGTACAGAGTTTGATTTTGTATCCCTTCATCGCGCAGACAAAGGCAAGTGCTGGTGCTGTGTTTCCAGCGGAGGCATCACAGACCGTTCCTCCAGGCTCAAGTTTCTTTCCGTTCCAAGTTTCACCTCTCTCGGCGGCCTCGACCATGGAGAGTGCCATTCTGTCCTTATAGCTTCCACTTGGATTTAGGTGTTCAAGTTTCACGAATACATTTGCAGGAACATCCTTGCCGACTCTATTGAGTTTGAGCAGAGGCGTATTCCCGATTACTTCTAACATGCTTTCTTTGTAGTCCATTTTCGTCGGTCACCTATCGTGTTTTTGTCACCTACTTCTCCATCTTACTGGCCCACTGAGCAATGGTTTCCAGTGTCTTTACCAGACCCCGTACGCAGAGCCGTACCACATCCGGAAGCAGTTTCCCTTCCGAATCCAGATTTCCCTGTCCCATCACTAAGAATAGGTTTCCGTCATAGCATAACGGAGGTCGAATACCTAGCTGAGGGGTTCCCCTCTGTATCAGATTGCTGGCAGCATACATGTCCTCTATGCTGAATATCGGCATTCCCCACTCCTCACCCTGCCATGTATCCGCATAATTGATCTCCACAGCCATTCCGTTGATGGTCGGAGTGATTCTCCAGCCATCTTGTTTCATGAGATCAGATTCTGAGGTTTCTTCTTTGACAACCTTCTCCATCTGGTGGACATTTTTCTTCATCATGTCCCCTCTCTGAAGGAGGTTTTCAAGTGCAACTACCACCCCGGCAAGTGCTTCTTTTCCGGGATCGGCCATTACGTAAGCCGCTTTTCCGTAAGAAGACGCTGTGCCTTCTCGGGCTCCATGTACACCCATTGCCTTTCGCACGGGGACCATGACATCTTCCTTTCCAAGAACTAGTCCACATGTTGGGCCACCGGCGGCCTTGTCCATACTATACATCACAATATCTGCACCGTTCTTTCTCGGGTCAACTCCCAAGAAGGGAGTTCCTCTTGCATTATCGCAGATATACGGTACATCGTACTTCTCGGCTAAATCTCCAATGAGGCTTTGCAGTTTTGGTGTTCCATCCTTGTCTTTCACGTCGTATCCATATCCAACCGTGTCATACCCCAGTGAGGTGAAGGCTGCAAGTCTATCGATATGTCTCTCTGCAACAGTCTTCATTCTTTCAATTGAAGCATCGGGATCTACCTGTGTCAGAATGGGTACAGGATGGTACTTGATGCCATGAGCTGGGTATCGGGCACCTTCAAGGGGAACAATAAGGGTGTCTACATTTGACAGTCTCTTTCCAGAAAGCCCGAGTTCTCCTGATGTAACACCCCGATCACTGAAGAGCTCCTTGTACTTCGGCGGAAATGGCCGTCCGTATCCTCCCTGATGATGCAGGTGTCTCTCGTAGGGAGCAATGTAAGCGGCCCTATAGGAATCACCTTTTCC
>SDNO01000003.1 GCA_004524435.1 Candidatus Thorarchaeota archaeon
CCAGCCGAGTACACCATCACAAGAAACGGGACGGTTGTCACAACGGAGGTCTGGGACGGCGGAAACATCGCGATAAACGTCGATGGTCTGGACCCCGGCAACTACAGCTACACCCTTACTGTGGTGGACTGGACTGGCAATGAGGCGAGCGATACCGTTCGTGTTGAGGTTGAGGCTGGTGGCCTCATCCCAGGTCTACCACTGGATGATCCCATCGTCCTGCTCATCATCGCAGGCGTTGTTGTTCTGATCATCATTGTGGTTATTGCTAGACGCAGAAAGTAGTATAGAACCATAGAGCGGCCATCCCGCGGGTTGGCCCTCTTCCCCCTTTCTTTTCCTATACCCTGACCCACCGGGCCTAGCCGTTCTGCACAGGACACTATGCTTATAGCCAAACCCTCCGATTTTCAGCTGATTGGCACCCATCGGAGGGAATGATACCCTGTCATTTGGCAATGAATACCAAGACCGCGTCATTAGCTATCCTACCTTCACAGAACTGAACGCAGCACTCTCACAATACTTCGAGGTTCTAGAGAGTTCGATGCAGTACAGTATGCCGACTTTCCTCTTTCGGTGGCCTGACAGTAGAGTCCCCGAGCTTGATGAGCAACGCAGAGTCTTTGACGAGTTGGACAGGAAGGCCGAGAAACTGGGGGTCTGGCCTGTGGTTCGGTGGTACGATGAGGATGAGGGAATCTACAAGTCCCGCTTTGTGCCTGCCCAGAAAGAGGCCAAGTCGGATGTTCGTATCAACTATGCACTCTTCATCGCTACGATTGCGTCAATCGCTCTGGGAGGTTTTCTGCAAGCAACAAGCCCCATTTTTCTGAGCCTCTTCTATCCCCAAGGCTGGACTATCCTTGATCTTGCATTTGTGACTATCATCTTCATCGCATCACTGATGGGTATCATCTTCACCCATGAGATGGGCCACTATCTGACGGCGAGGAGACGCGGCATCGATGCGACGCCGCCGTATTTCATTCCAGGACTACCCCAGCTGGGCGGAACATTCGGTGCTTTCATCCAACAGAAGAGCCCACCAAAGAGTCGCCGTGACCTGTTTGATCTGGGGGTTGCCGGTCCGCTTGCCGGATTCGCTGTGACTCTTGTTGTACTCTTTGTAGGATTCTTTCTGTCTATCCCCGTCACTGCGGAACAACTAGCCGCGATAGATGCTGCGTTTCCAAACATGACTGGATCGCTTCCTGTGCCGCCAGTCTTCTGGATACTCGAGATCGTTTTCTCAGGTTTCATTCCCGCAGGAGGAACCCTCTATCTACATCCAGTGGGATTTGCTGCATGGGTTGGCTGTCTTGTGACCGCACTGAATCTGTTCCCTACGAGTCAGCTTGACGGCGGGCACGCTCTTCGAGCTATTGTTGCCTCTGATAAACACAAATACATCGGTTGGGTGGCGATTGCGGTCATGGCACTTGCAGGCTATTTCACCATGGCAATCCTAGTGATACTCTTGTCCCAAGGAGGAGAGCATCCTGGACCACTGAATGACACTGTACCCGTTTCAAAGACCCGGATTGCTGTGTTCATCCTTGCCATGATTATCCTGGTGCTTGCGATACCGCCCATTGGGCTGGATATCTTCTAGCCGGCGAAACAAAACAAGAATGAGGAAGCACGCGGAGACATACACTCCGATGCTTCATCTCCTTTAGAACCATTCTTCTTCTTCGTAGTCGCCCCAGTCTTCACCTTCGGGAACACGCATCACACCGAGTTCCAAGAGACGATCCATGACCTTCTCTGCAGCCTCATCAATTTGAGGCTCGAACTTGGCACCGGTGATGACCAGCTTGCCTGAGCCAAAGAGCAGAATGACTACCTTTGGATCACGCATTCGATAGATCAGACCAGGAAACTGCTCAGGTTCGTAGAGGGTGTTCTCAAGTTTCATCGCTGCCAGCTCAAGGTTGAGCTCAGCTCCGAGACTCGCGCTAGCTACGATATTCTGCACTACAATGATTGGTTTTCCTGTGATTTCAATTCCGGCCTCTTTGATGTTCTTCACAATCTTGTGAACAGCCTTCTTGGCTTCCTTCTCGCTCTTGGCCCCAGTACACACCATCTTCCCGCTGTTGAAAATCAGTGTGGCAGTCTTGGGCTTTTTGAGGCGATAGACGAGACCCGGAAACTGCTCAGGGTCAAACTCTACATTAGGCATTGTGGCAGCAATCTCGTCTAGGTCAAGACGCTGATTGAGTATCACAGAAGCTACTACATTCTCGATTTTTGTCTTCGGCTGTGGTCTCGGCATCCATTTCCCCTGCCTTATATATATCAGACTCATCCTATATAAGGGTCTTTTTAAAGCTGACGAAGTGGGGCGCTTTTTTGACCAGTTTGTAGGATAATAGTCCAAGGAAAAGATGGATATAGCAGACATGCATGGGAGAATCCATGAGTTCTGTAACGTTGAGTGAAGGCACGTATGTGGGATATGATGGAACAGAGATGTTCATGTGCACTTGGCACCCCGAGGGACGACCCCGTGCTGTGATACTTGCCCTCCATGGTCTGGGAGCTCACTCGGGCCTGTTGTCCTTTGTTGCCAAATACTACGCCGAGAATGGCTTCAAGGTCTATGTGCCAGACCTGCGAGGCTTTGGACACTACTCGGGACTGAAGGGACACGTTGAGAGTTTCGATGAGTACACGAAGGACATAGATGTCCTTGTCACTAACATCATGAGCGAGCACCCTGAACTCAAGCTATTCTTACATGGGCATTCTCTAGGACCCCTGTTTGCCATCAGGTATTCTCTGGCTCATCCAGGAGTCTTCGATGGCTATGTGTTGCCCTGCCCGGCTGTTTCTGAGAGGCTTGAGATTAATCCAGTCGTCAAGGGTCTGCTTCGATTCCTAGCAGTGTTGAACGTCAAGAAGCAGTTTTCTAATGGTCTTAACTACGACTATATCGCGAGGAATCCTGAGGTTGTCGAACGAAACAGGACCGACCCGCTCCGTTGGGACAAGGTGACTCCACGTTTTGCAGTGGAGGGTTTCAAGGCCCGAGAACATGCCTTCAATTCTGCAGAAGAAATGACGGATCCTGTAATCATTCTTCAGACCGGCAACGACAAGATCTTGGTGCCAGAAATGAATCGCGATTTCTATGAGCGAATTGGCTCTGAAGACAAGACGTGGAGATTCTACGAGGATCTGTACCACGAACCTTGGGAAGATGAGGGCGGAGAGGTCATGCTTGAAGAAATGGTCAAGTGGATTGAGGCCAGAATCTAGATGGATTTCATGTTCCGTTCGCAAAGGGCTTGGTACAGGAGCGTTGCAGTCAAAACCCTTTTATGCCTCTCGAAGTTCCGAGCCCTCTAGCCAAGCGACGGCCTAGTATACCTTGTATCAGTAGAGAGTGACAATGGATGATTGGATTCAGACGTGGAATTGCATCGATTCTATTGGCTACAGTACTTGTTAGTATGATTGCTCCCTGTATGTTTGCTGGACGAAACGGAGCACAAATCGTTACCTACAATGGTTTCATAACGAGCGAAACGGAATTCAACGTGATCAACAGGACACTGAACATCGGGGGAGAGTTCAATGATGATGACTTTGAGTTCAGAGTCCTCAATTTTTCGGATCCGATTGACCTTGCCAATGTGAGTCTGTACTTCATTGGAAATAGCTCTCTCTATGACTCTTCTTTGACCGATGGGCTTGGTTATGCCGTCTTTGAAGATGTCCCGCAGGGTACGTATAACTGGGAAGTCACTTGGGAAGACGACCTTGAGGCCACCGATTCGGGTATCCTTATCTCTGATGGGCCTGAGGCTGTCATCGATCTGGAACTTGGTAATCTTGACGCAGAGAATGATGATGATGATCTCTATGGCACGATTACGGACGTGGAAGGAGATCCAGCAGAGGGATTGAACTTTACACTGCTCTTCGCTGAGAATGCATCGCTCTATTACCAGACCCTCTTGGGTGTTGACGGTGTTGTAAATATCACCGACATTCCTGTGGGAAACTACACCTGGCAGTTGATAGTAGAGCAGTACGAGTATGCTGGCACCATACTTGATCAGGCGAACTTCACAGCCGATGGTACAACAATCAAGGTTCATCAAATCATTGGGCCTTTTGCTGGAAACCCGTGGTTCTACGATCTAGAGGTCTTTGTCTATTACGAAACCACTCAGGTTCCTTTCTCTGGTGCGCTTGTTAACGTCACGTACAAGAACGGAACCGAAATCCAATCAGAAACAACCCCCTCAAACGGAACGGCTCTTTTCATTGATTTGCCCATTGCCTTCGTGAACTGGACTATTACATACGCCGGGGAATTCTTAGGTGTTGGCAAGTACTTCAAGAATCTCACAACGGCAGACACAGACGTACGCCCACCAGTGTTCTCTTCACCCGGTGACCAGGATTTCTTGGTTGGTTCGGAGAATATCACGGTCACTTGGCATATTGAGGATGAATATCCTTCGGAGATTGCTCTGTATCTGGATGGCAATCTTGAAGATGAAGTTGATTGGACGAACTCCTCATACGAGTATACTTACAACGTTACAGGATTCGAACTAGGCCTCTATGAGCTTCGCTTCGTTGCGACTGATCAGAATGACAACAGCATTGAAGACATGATTACAGTCCGCATCTATGAGAACGTGACTCCGTCGCTATCCGGGCCTGATGATGTCGAGTTCTTCTTCACCGAGACCGGCTACTCTCTTAGATGGAACATATCCGAGGAGAATCCCGCCAGCTATGTACTAAGGCGAAACGGCACTGAGGTTGAGAGCGGAAGCGTAGACCTCCTGGAGCCTTATGTGGAGGTTTCACTGGACGATCTCAGTATCGGTATCCACGTCTATATCCTGACCGTCAACGATACGAGCGGCAATGAAGCAACTGATGAGGTTCTTGTCAACGTACTGCCCGATATGGTCTCACCCGAGATTACTTTCAATCCACAAACCGTCTACTACTCGCAAGGGGACCTGAATGTCATCCGCAATTGGACGGCTACCGACAAATACAAGGACTACTACACCATCGAGGTTGATGGATTCATTGTGGAACAGGATGATTGGACCTCCGAATCCATTGAGTTCGATTTTGCGGGTCTTACTCAAGGTGAGCATTGGGTCGTCCTGACCGTCTATGATATCGGTGGTAACAGCGCTTCTGCGTCCGTGAAGGTGATTGTATCCCCACCAACAATGGTTGTGATAGGAGCAGTATTTGGGGGAATCATTGGTCTGGCAATCGTTGTCTACTTCGTTGTTTGGTATATTAGACGCCGTTGATACTCTGAGGCCTCTTCGGAGGCCGTCACCCTTTTATCCTCTCGGAGAGAGGCCAAGAATGGTCTATCCTAGGGATCAGGCCATCCCTACTGGAAGTTAAACAGATGTCATACATTCACATAGACGAGATACTGGAAGGCAAACATGAAGGAGAAACAGTTGGGGTACGAGGCTGGGTCCATCGTATTCGGAAACAGAAGAACATGGTCTTCGCCCTACTTCGGGATCCTTCAGGCGTCGTCCAGACTGTCATCAAGGAGTCGGCCGTCAGTGAAGAGGACTATGCCGACGCTGAGAAGATGCTCATAGAGTCTCTCGTATCCGTCAAGGGTACAGTCAAGGCAGATGAACGAGCAGAGGGCGGATATGAGATTCAGGTGGAGGAACTCGAAGTTCTGCACTTCGCAGAGGAGTTCCCAATCACTGAAGACCAGAGCATTGAATTCCTGAACGACAATCGCCATCTGTGGATGCGGTCGCGGACCATGACCAACGTCCTAAAGGTACGGGATGAGGTCTTCCGATCCGCTCGGGAATACTTGAGGGATAATGGCTTCTATGAAACAACGTCTCCAATGTTCGTCGGAACGATGGGCGAAGAGGGGGCAGAGCTATTCACTGTGAAGTACTTCGGTAAGAAGATGTACTTGACCCAGACCTCACAGATGCACCTTGAGCCGCAGCTCTTCGCGTTGGAGCGGGTCTTCACTCTTGCCCCGTCGTTCCGGGGAGAGAAGTCTAGAACACGGAAACATCTGACTGAGTACTGGCATTTGGAAGCAGAGGAGGCCTGGTGTGACCATGATTGCAACATCAAGCGGCAGGAGGAACTCATCTCTCATATGTGCCAGAGCGTAGCCACCAAGTGCGAGGGAATACTCAAAGAAATGGAGATTAGTCCCGAACGTCTTTTCAGAATTGAATCCCCGTTTGAACGCATGACCTACGACAAGGCCATCGAGTACTGTCAAGCAGAGGGTCTAGATATCTCCTGGGGCGAGGATATCCGTACCGAGGCAGAGGATATTCTCACAAAGGACCGTGACTCCTTCTTGGTGATAGAGTGTTATCCCAAGGAAATCAAGAGCTTCTATATGAAGCACAACCCTGAGGACCCTCGAACCTATCTCAACAACGACTTGCTGGCACCTGAGGGATATGGAGAGATTATTGGGGGAAGCCAGCGAGAAGATGACGCTGAGAAGATTCTTGAGAACCTGAGGAGGATAGGTGATGATCCCAAGAAATACGAGTGGTATATTGACATTCGCCGCTACGGAAGTGTTGTCCACTCGGGATTCGGAGTTGGCCTAGATCGATTGATTATGTGGATGTTGAAGCTTGAACATATCCGCGATTCTGTTCCTTTCCCTCGGACTGTGACAAGGGTGTATCCGTGAATACTACTGGGAGTCCGAAAGCCGGCTCTAGTCTTAGTACTCTCGGTCTACTGGTGAGAAGCTGGCGAATCAAACCATTTCCCAAGACTCATAAATCAGTAAACGCTTGTTAATATGAGATTCGCCGTTGCAACTTGAGTTCATATACAACATAATCGATGCCATCAGAAACAATTGGGCATTCATCTATCCTCTACTGGTTCTCATCGTCGAACTTGTGATTCTCGGGGTCGTCTACGCGGTGACAACCCGGGGTATCACAAATCGGCTCCGTGACTCCGGAGTTTCTCGTGAGGCTTCCACGGGTATGGTCCTCATCATCCGAATCGTATTCTTTGTTGTGGCCATCGTGTTGTCCGTGAACGCTTTCGGTCCTGACCTCGCTGCTCTTATCTCGCTTTCAACGCTGTTTGGAACAGCATTGGGACTGGCATTTTCTCAGGCTGTCAGCGGCTTAGTGAATGGTGTCTATATTCTTGTAGCCAGACCGTTCCGTGTTGGGGATTACGTTCGAATCGGCGACGTAGAGGGTGTTGTGACGGACATCACCCTGAACTATACTCGAATCCTCCAACCAGACGAAACCCGTATCCGACTACCTAACACCAATGTTCTATCTACCAGAGTAACAAACTTCCGCGTCCCTGTGGAGGACGTAATCCAAGATGTGACGAAGGAACGCCTTTCTACGGATGACTACTCACTTCGTCGGAGGCTGACAACTGCACTGTACCGCCTGAGGAAGGTGGCGACTGGTGAAGTAGCCTATAGATACACGTTCGATCTCACATTGCATTACACTCTTGACCATGTACGTTCCCGGAGGCATTTCGCAGTCGTCTGTCAGAAATGGGATGACCGTTTTCTGGTGACACCAGAGTTTCAAGTGTGGGCATCGGACTCTAACGGCATAACTTACAGATTCACGATAGTTGCTGAGGAGCCCTCCGATCTCATCAAGCATGTTGGGCCACTCATGAACGAGCTATTGATGGTCTATTCGGAGGAAGCAGATGTTCATGAGGAACCTCCTGATGTGCCCATTTCAAAATCCAAGGCCGTGCCGCACGAATCGAGCTCGAAATCTTCGAGAACAGAATCATAGATATCCTCCGGTCAGTATTAGGCGGGATTGTTATGCGATTTCCTCTTCTACTCAGCAGATTGCTGTCTTGATTGAAGTTCTGCTTGGTGGATGCGGACCCAATGAAGAGAGAAGACCAGAGCGAACAGGCCGCCTACTGTGGGAATAAGCCAGAGCGGGTTTGCCCATGGATGGTCCAACCATAGAGTCAGTAGGTAAACATTCAGTGAGAAGAAGAAGACTCCAAATGAGGCAATCGTTGCGAAGAATGACCATGGTATCTCTGTGGCGTCCATTTGAGATCAGCTCAGGATGAATGGCTGTTTCTTTCCATGCTTATTTGTCGTTTTGTTTGTTTTCATCCAGAGGTTTGACAAGCAACCCCTCGTCCGTCACTTTGAGGACCACCCGTTTCTCAATGCCTGCAAGTTTCTTGACCTCTTCGGGGACAACGAGTCTTCCCTTGGCATCGACTTCAGTGATATCACCATAGAGTGTATGTTTCTGTCCCTCGATCAGACCATCGCGGATATGCAGAACTCTATCAGCATACTTCGCTACACGTGGATTGTGTGTGACATTGACAACGGTTGTTTGAAGATCAGTGTTTGCCGTCCTGACGTAGTCCATCACCCTTTCTGAAGTCTCAGTATCAAGCTCGCCGCAGATTTCATCACCCAGAATCACGTCAGGTTCATTTGCCAGTGCGACACATACTGCAACTCGCTGAATCTGTCCTCCAGATAGCTGACTCGGTCTATGATCTGCTCTCGCCTTCAGACCCATGGTATCTAGCAGCATCTTAGCTCTCTTGGACGCTGTGTCTTTCGACTTCCCTGCTATACGCATCGGGAGAAGAACATTCTCAAGGGCGGTCAGACCCTCCACCAGGTTTTCCGTTTGCCAGACGAATCCAATCTTTCTCCTTCTGAACTCCACCGCCTGATCGTCCTTCAGCTGACTGATGTTTTGTCCATCGAAGACCACCAAGCCGCCCGTTGGCCTATCCAGCGTGCCAAGGATTTTCAGCAATGTTGATTTGCCGCTGCCTGATGCTCCCATGAGGCTGACAAACTCCCCCTCCTTCACCTCGAAATCTATTCCTCTGAGGGCGATCACTTCTTGTGGGCCTTGATTGTATATCTTAATGAGGTCACGGACCACAATCTTGTTTTCTTTTGTAATTCGATCTAGGTCTTCTCCCATGGGTATCACTCCGTTGTTCTGAGTTCTTCTGCGAGGTTACGATTCAGTATTCTATTCGAGATGAAGTATGTGGAACCTAGGGCAAATGCTAGGCTCAGAGCCAGCAGCAGAGCTGTTACAGTTGGGGGTACTAGAAACCGGACTGTAAGGCGTGACCACTCAACAAGCAATCCAGAACCTGCGTATACAAGTGGCATGTTCATCACTGTTAGTGTTAGGAAACTTGCGAGTACGAGCCCCAGAGCCGCGCCGATAAGTGTGCTGAACGCACTATCAAGTAGAAGAGATGTACTAAGAGAATGTCTCTGTGTACCCATGGCTCTCAGGATTGCGAGCTGCTTCCTGAGTTTCCGGCCACGAATCATCGTCAGGAGGACCATCCCTGCCGTCAGATATCCGAGTGAGAATATCAGATTGAGTGCATAAACTCCGTAGATTGACCCACTTGTCGCAGACCGGAATAGGGCATCATACTCCTGTGAGGGGACATCATAGGAGAGAGTTTCATTCGAGCACGCTTCTCGGATGCTCTGCACGACGGCCTCAGGATTGCTTCCTTCTTTCACACTAACATAGACTTCAGTGATTCGCGACGTATTCAGCGTTTGATAGACGTATTCTATGTTCATGATGATGAAGTCAGTCGCATCTGCAACGCCTGGAAGATACGTCTTGCTCTCAGTAGTTTCGTCATCTGATAGAAGCCCCACGATTGTGCAGTTATTCTCCAGCAGCGTTTCATTATGGAGAAAGCTGACTGAGATTTCGTCTGTATACACGGGTTGACCACTGCCGGACTGGTCGGCGGTTTGAAACAATGGCTTGAAGGATGACAGGATGTTCGATGAATTGGAGAGAAGGCTCAGAGTTGCTTCTATGTCGCGTGTGTCAACAAAGTAAGGCAACCAGAATGCTGCTCCTGACCAACGCTCCGGCTGAACGGCATACACGGGGTATGTAGTGTTCACCTCGAGCAGTTCAGTTCCGGCCCGAGTCATATATCTCAGCCAGGCAACTGTCCTGAGCAGGCCTGCAGCGCGGTGAACCCCTTCTATGTCGGCGACTTCGTCAACAAAGGCACAACTTGCATACTCTGAGCCCGGTTCGATGTGAATGACTATGTCTGCTCCTGCTTCGAATGTGTACAGGTCTCTGATGTGTTCTGCTCCAGTACTAGAGGCAATGGCCGAGAAGAATCCTGATGCAAAGACCAGTACGATGAACATCGTACCAAGAGCTTCACTGGTCCTGAACACACGTAGATTCCTGCTGAGGACTCTGGGGCCGATTGCCAGTTTCGTTTTTCCCACTCTCCCAAGGACCTTTCTGCGAAGAAATGGACCCAATCTCGAAAGAGCTTTTGCCGAGCCTATTATGAGCGCAGAGAAAAGCAGAATGAGAGTCATAGCGAACAGAACAGAACCTGAGCTGGAGATTCCTTGTTGTCCTAGTCTTCCAAGCATTGGAATCACCAGAATCGCCGATACTGCAGCAATAGAAATCTCCCACACGGGACTCACCCTTTCACACCCTTGCCGAGTGGTCTGGCGGTCTATCTTCATTCTCGCCTCGCTGGGCAGCATGATTAGTGCTCTCAATGCAGATGGAAGACTGACTGCTACTCCAACGACGAAGGAAAATGAAAACACATAGAGAATCAACTCAGGATTCAAGGCCTGTTCAACTGCAATGGTTCGAGACAGATCAAACTGGAGCGGACCAGAAGTGGTTCCCGATAATACCGCAGCCAAGATTCCAGTGCCCACAGCCCCGAAACTGCCCAAGATGCCCGTCACAAGAGCGCTGCCCATCACCCAGACGAATGCCTGTCTTCCCTTCGCACCCCTTGTCACTATGTTTCCAATCTCTCTCCGTCTTTCATCGGCGAGAATCTCAGAGTTGTAGTTCACCAGCATGATGCCCATAATCACACTTGGGACCGAAAAGGCCAGAGCAACGAGTGTCATGGTCGAGGACCATGAGCCGTAGCCATACACGGATTCGAGCAAGTCAAAACGTTCAACGAGGGCATAGGGTAAGGCCGCCTGCTCTATCCTTTTCTTCACGGTCTTCAGTCCGGGCACGATGGAGGCTGGGTCAGACTGATGAAGCAGATTCCGGTCCAGCTGCAGCCAGAAGACATGTCGGATTCCATTGAGGCCTCCTAGCTCCAGACTTCCATACTGATACTCAAGCGACTGACGTGACGTCAATATCTGCAAGCTGCTGAATTTCTGACTTGCAGCCATTTCTGTACTCGGAGCTATGGAAAAAGTTCCAATGACTGTGAGATTGCCGTAGTGGAATACAGGCTTGAACTCGGAATCGTATACAACCAAAGGAATCTTCCATGTTTCCCCAAAGGCAAGTCCTTCTTCTATGAAGAGCTGTTCCTCAACATAACATTCCCCGTTTCGGAGAATTGTGTCATCACTCAATGAGAAGGATGCACCAAAGGATTGGAAGAAGGTGTTGTTGACGCCTAGTATCGTTCGTCTTGAGGCTCCTGGTAAGTCTCTGGGTTTGGAGTAACCTTGAGCTACAGACAACATTTCTAGATTCGAAACGTCCTGTTGTTCAATGATGTCGTGAAATAGAATGGGAAGGGTGGTTGAATTCTGGGCGTAGAAACTATTCGTAACTGAAACTTCTAGATCAACCTCTACCTCTGATGTCATCTCGGAGAGCACGTTGCGACTGGAGGCGTCCAGATAGAGCAGCGCTCCGCCGAGCACACCTGATGCGATCGAAAAGACCACCACTGTCACGAGGACTTGGGGAGCTTTTGATGTGAGTCGCGACTTCAGGAACATCTAGACCCCCTCCCTCTCCAATGAGTGTGCCCAGCTGGCGTCAAGAGCTTGGTTGAGTTCGATATTCGCCCCTACCAATGTCACAATCACGTTGACAAGGAATACAGTGGTAATGAACAGCGCAAGAATGATTCCCATAAGCGCAATCGGGATAGAGATCTGTATTGGAACCGGGTACTTGTACCATGAGCCGGAGTGGGTGTCTGCAAAGAGTAGTAGTTCGTTAGATATCATTAGGGGGGAAAACATCATGACCATGAGTAGGCTGAAGAATGTGAGCGCTACGGTTTCAGATACTTGTGTCTTTGTGACATCTCCCCTTGTACTCCCCATGGCCTCAAGAATTGCCATCTCTCTTCTTGCTTTCTGGAGACTCTCCATGGAATACAATAGGAAGACTGCAATGCTTGCCAATAGACCAACCATCACTGTTACCGTGTCAACTCTCCTCTGGACAAGGTACTGTGGGCTTTGCGTAAGGATAGTGGTCTCGATATGAGCTGAAGACCATTTTCCCTCGTCAATCACTTGTGAGGCCCCGTGAGCTATGAGGTCGTATGCAAGTTGAGCGCCCGCCTCTGATTCATCCACCCGGGCGAAGATTATTGGATCAAGTGTCTCAGCCTTCTGTATTATCTCAGACGCACTACCAATATTGATGAAGACCTTCTGTTGACCTACCACATATGAGTAACCGAGACCCGTATAGACCAGCTTCCCATCCTTTGATACGAGCCTATCAGGAAGATAGTCTACAACTGCCACAATGACAAACTCGAAGACCTCAATCTCGTTGCCGGATTTGAGAAAGGCCCGAAGAAGATCATCCTCTCCAATCTCCATATCACTGGCGATATCTTCCGTCACTATTGCCCCAAGAGGGTTACTTGCGAGCTCATTCAATGCGATACGAAGGTCTGATTCCTCCAAGTGAATTCCATGTTCGTCATAGGCAACATAAGAGAGTTGTTCCGGATTGACTGCCACAAAGTCTGCAGTATTACCCCCCTCTGTACTTAGGTCAAGCCGAGTAGCTGCTGCAAAAGTTGCGTTGGTGCAGTAGGGATGAGATGTGACATTGGAGAGGAAAGGCTGCCAAGAGTCCGGAGAGCTTGAATCCAGGTGAAACGAAACATCACCACCAATGGCGAATCTAGTGTTGACAGTCGCCGTGTAGGGAAGTGTCGTGCTTACGAGTGCAGAATTCCACGATGAGCTCAATGCCAAAACAAGCACCATGGCCGCTGGGACTGCAGAGGCTGATTCTTTCACCATCCTCCTTATTCCCACACTCGCGGATACTCTGCCCATCAACGGGCTGAACATCTTTGCCAACCATGGGGATCCTTTTCTAACGATTCCTATGGAAAGATTGGCAAGCCCGATGAATATGACGAGAGGAAGGGACTCGAGGATGAGAGACACCACGAAATCATCTCCAGAAGCGAAACCTCCCAAGTGTAGACTACTGAAAACCAAGAGCCCAATGACAATCAAGACAAGGTCCCACCGAAGAATGCCCGTGATCCGTGAGTACTTGCCTAACTGTGCACCCTGAGGTTCTGTGTCCACACGAGTACGGTAGTGAGAGAGGTAAGCCGCAGCCGTTATCATGGGCAAACCAGTTCCAATGACAATGCCGAAGATTAGGCAATCAAGAGTCACCAGAACCCTTGAGTTCAGGAGCAGTGAAAAATCGAAAGTGAGAAATCCAGTAGAACTAGTAGCCATCCAACCGAGTAGTGTTCCTAACAGGAATCCTATTCCTGCCGCTGCCAAAGAAAGGGCGAGGAGTTCGAAGTTGAGGATCCTGTTCAAGTAGGACTGAGGCACTCCACGAGCATGGAGCCTGTTGATCTCTTTCTTCCTCTCAGTCACATGTTTCCGTACCACTAATAGAGAGGTAACCACTGCCAGCACCAATGAACTCCCGGCACGATATACATTGACCAGGCGCAATTCCTGCAGATATGTTTGGTACTCATTGATACCTTCCTTCAGCATGCCAATGACAGTGATGAGAGACCAGTCTCTCGTAACACCGTAGTCCTCATCCAGACTCCTAATTGACTCCTCGACTTGAGTGAGGACCGAGAGGCTCGTACGAGGGTTGAAAGGCGTCACGACATTCTCTGGCACCGATACGTAGACATACCCAGTTTTTGCAAACGTGATTAACTGTTCCAGGACTATGGCCTTTGCCAATGAATACTGGTTGGGGTTGTGGTTATCCACCGCTCCCAGCTCGAAAATGCCAACCAGAGTGAGTTGATAATCTGTTCTAGGTAGCATGACTGTCATATTGACGTCGAATCCAAGTGTGCTCTTCAGGGCTGAAGCGACGCTCTGCTCTAGCGCAATCTCAGATCTGTTTGCTGGCATCCTCCCCTCTATTATCCTGAATACAGTGGGATAGTTCTCGATGAAGAGATCGTCTATGTAGGCTGTTGTCGTTTCAACTTCCCATAATAGGGACTTATAGAGGGTTGTCAGTCTGGCTCGAACAGTAGCCACTGATCCTGCCTTTGCCACGCCTTCCATCTCACGAATCTCATCGAGCTTATGCTGGAGATACTCGGCCTGAGCAGTCATCGATGCAGGCCCGACGTCAGTGTGCTCATCCCACTCGCTGAGTGACTCAGTATCAAGATAGACCATCAAGCCAACGATACTTGCAGAACATAGCATGAAGCAGAACACAGTCACTATTTGGCTGCGGGACTTCTGTAGTATCTTGAGACTCAATGGGACCATTGCGGATTCCTCCGGTGCTCAGGTATCAGCTGGCTTCTCGAAACACACCGTATCCATTCTCCACGATTCTTGCCCAGTGCTGTATTCAGAAACCGGTTTCGTTGATACTGCCTAATAAGCAGACTCCTTGAAGCAGCAGGCGGTTTGCTCCTGCGCTCTCAGCCTATGATTGCTCGTCTTCTTCGAGATGCGTTTCAAGTGGCCGCATGAGGAGCCCTCTGTCTGTGATCTCGAGGACCACTCTCTTTCCGATGTTGGCCAGTTTCCTGACTGATTCTGGAATCACGACTCTGCCCTTTGCATCGACCTCTGTCATCTCTCCGTAGATGGTGTGTTTCTGTCCCTCGATTAGGCCGTCTCTGATGCGGAGCACTCTATCTGCTGTGGCCGCAACCCGGTCATTATGTGTTACATTGACAACCGTCGTGCCGAACTGCTCATTAATCATGCGAACGGATTTCATGACCATGTCAGTTGTTTCCGTGTCTAATTCTCCGGTTATCTCGTCGGCCAAAAGAAGCTCTGGTTGGTTAGCCAGTGCCACACAGATTGCCACCCGCTGGTTCTCGCCGCCTGAAAGCTGATTCGGTTTGTGCTCCATCCTCTTGGAGAGGCCCATCGTCGTGAGAAGCATCTCAGCACGTTCTTGGGATTTGTCTTTGGGAGCTCCTGCTAGATTCATCGGCAGCATGACATTCTTCAGAGCGGTGAGGCCTGGTACCAGATTGCCACTCTGCCAAACGAAACCGACCTTCCTGCGTCGATACATCATTGCCCTATAGTCATCAAGTAGAGTCACGCTATGCCCATCAAAAAGGACGCTTCCAGCAGTGGGTTTGTCTAAGGCGCCTAGCAGTTTGAGGAGAGTTGACTTTCCACTTCCTGACGGACCTACAATGGTTATGAATTCGCCCTCCGAGACTTCGAAGTCAATGCCTCGTAGAGCAATCACTTCTTTCCTTCCCCTCTTGTAGACCTTCATCAGGTCTCTGACCACGACTTTGTATTTTTCCGCAATCTCTTCTATGTTCTCAGTCATCAGAATCACTCCGCGTATTGAATTTCCTCCGCAATGTTGGCCTGAAGGCATCTCCATGTCACAGTCAGAACCGCAAAGAGTGAAAAGACAAAGGCTGTGCCTATGATGCCAGCAAGGATTCCGGTGGGTATCGAAGGCACCACCGGAAGCCGAGTCCACAGACTCGTTGTGCTGCTTCCTATGAAGACTAAGGGAATCTGACTGACGAGGCTGGCCAAGAAGATGCCGAAAAGGCTCCCAATGACGCTGGCAATACAGATGCCCGCAAGCATGTCAATTCCCACAACAAGCATAATCGAACTTGTATCACTACCAAGGGCCCGCATAATTGAGAACTCTCGCCGCAGTTTTCGCACCCGGATTACTGAGACCACTGCCATCCCAGCCGTCAGGTAGACAAGTGCGAACACAACGTTCAAGGTATAGACTCCGAATACTGACTGGCCAGCTTTCGCATCTAGAGTCTGATCCCGTTGTTCGTGCGCACTATCGATACCCACCACGTTGTTCGGTGCGGCCTCATGGATATCTTGGATTATGCGAGTGTAGTTCGCCCCGTCCTCGATTCTCACGAAATACCGGCTGACACTATCTGTGTCTAGAGCCATCTGGACATAGTTGAGGTTCACGAGAACAAAACTGGGAAGGTTCGAGTATCCTGGCAGATATCTCACTCCACCGCCCTCCATAGAAGACAGCGTATCAACTATATTGCAATCGAGATAGAACTTCTCGTTGGGGTCCCTTGCTATCTCTAGCCTGTATGTGTCGCCATAGACTGGGACCCGGTTCGGATACTGACCTGCATAGTGGGAGAAGGGTTTGAAGGAGCTCAACACGTTGGAGTTCGCCAGCTGCATTGCCTGGAGCCCCATCTGGGGCGTATTCTCATAGGCGAAATACGGGAGCCAGAATCCCGTTTCCTCATAGAGCTCTGGTTGTACCCCAATGACATTGATCTCCCTTCGGACCTGTGAAACAGCTCCCATGGTATCCTGTGTTGTGTACATGACAACACCGCTTGCCTCAAGCACAGCACAGGCAGATGTCACTCCTTCAATGGCGGACAGATTGTCCACAAAAGCACGTGTCATGTTATCGAAGGCTGGATTCAGTTCAACGCTGATGTCTGCCCCAGTCTCAAACAAGAAGAGATGCTCCATGTGGGCATAGCCCGTCGATGCAGAGACAGATGAGAATACGCCAGCAGTGAATACGAGGGCGATGAACATGGTCCCGATGATCTCACTCTTCTTGAAGACATTCGTGGCCCGTGAGAGTACTCTCGAGGCCGCTGCCAATCTGGGTCGTTTTATCCGATCCAAGACTCGGGACTTGAACCAAGGTCCAATTCGAGCAGCCCCACGTGTGAACGTGAACAGGGCGATGGCAAGTAATGGTACTACTAGCAGCATCATGGATGCGATGGCGACGAGGCTGAATCCGTATCCAAGCATCATGAGCATCGGCCCCAGAAGGTACGCGGAGATAGCGAAGCCAACGATATCGAAGAAGGGATTTCCAATAGTTTCTCGATCCAAGAGGTTCTCGCGTTGCACGATACTGTGAGCCTCTGTGGCGGTGATTGTGAGCGCTTTTGCTGCGGCAGGTATGGAAACTAGTAGCCCCATAACAAATGAGAATACGAAGACGAAGATGATAGACTGTGTAGTGAAGAAGAACGTAAACTCGCCGAGCTGCGTCAGATCGAAGTTCATGAATGTGCGTACTGTACTCGACATGACAGCCCCTGCAATCCCCGTCCCAATTGCACCGACACTTCCGACGATGGCCGTGAAGAGACCCGAACCCATGATCCAACTGAATGCCTGTCGTCCTGAAGCTCCCCGAGTCTTCAGTGTTCCAACATCCCTACGTTGTTCGTCTGCCAGTAGATTCGAATTGTAGTACACGAGGAACATGCCCATGAATATTGTTGGAATGCAGAAGGCTACCCCTATGGCTCGAATGACAAAGACCCAGTTCACGTACTTGTTGACAGCGTCACGGAGCTCGTAGCCTCCGTATGGCACGACAGCATAGGGAAGAAGTCGTTGCTCAATGCGGCGGCGAATGTTCTCCAGTTCATCAATGGTTTCTGCAGGATCCGACGACAGGATAAGGCTGTGGTCGATTGCGGCCCAGACTGCATCCCTCACGGTGCTGTCCATGAAGACGGGCGCCATCCTGTTTCTTATTCCAACCTGAGTGGTCACCATCCTCAGCGATGTGAACTCCGGTTGCTGCCAGTAATAACTCCTCATGAACAGCTCTGAAGTGAAAGTACCGACGATGGTGAAGTTGACATTGTTCTCTATCCTGTTACCATGCTGATCCCACTGGACTGTGCGCGCCGTGTAGTTGTCCCCGATTGCCAGCCCGAAATCGTCCATTGTTTCCTTCTCAACCCAGCAACTGGTGTTATCGAATGGGGAGTTACCCTGGGTGTCCTCTAGTGCGTTTGGGAACGTTTCGAAGAATGAAGACTCAACGCCCAGGTATGTGTTTTCATAGTACCTTGGGTCATCCTGATACCACTCAAAGGATTGAAGGTAAGCCACCGACTCTGTGTCCAGAATATGAGTCTGATTTGCTATTGTTGCAATGATGTCTTCGAGCGATGTCTCGTTCTGGAAGCCGAAGATTGGCTGGATTTCGACCTTCAAGTCGATGGAAACGTCTTCGGTGAAATCATCCAAGACCTGTGGTCCGATAGTATCCATGTAGAGCAAGACGCCACCTAGCACACCAGAAGAGAGCGAGAATACAATCAGAGTTGCGAGTACCTGAGGTGCGCGTGACATGAGTCTTGAGAAGAGAAACACTAGCCATCGCCTCCCATGGGTCCGCCTTCAGACCAAGATGCGTTCAGAGACTGTGAAAGCTGGATTCTTGTTGCAAGGCTCGATACGGCCACAACAAACAATGTGACTGACACCAGGAAGAAACCTAAGACAAGGGATAGGGTTCCATAAGGAACAGAGAAGAAGAATCGGATTGGATAGATGATATAGCTCGTCTGCTGGGATAGGCCGGTCGTGACAATGAGTAGTGGTGCAAATACGAGGAGCAGCATGATGCTCGAAAGTGTGAGTACCAGGAGCTCCGTCGCTTGCGTCTTCACTATGAGCCTCTTCCCTGCTCCCATCGCTCTCATCAGGGCGATCTCTCTTCGTCGTGAGTTCAGTCCCTCCGCTGCATAGACGGATATGGCCCCAAAGATGACCAAGGTAGTGGCTATTGTCAACATTGTGTCCACTGCTCGATCCATCGTATAGTCTGTAGTGCCGATATACGAGCGAACTTCAGAGTCAACGTCAGCGTAGTCATTGTTGGCAGAGTCATCCCCATCGGTAGATTGGTATCCTGCTGCCTCTAGTATGTCGAGAGCAACTTCGGTGGTATTACTGGAATCTGCAACACGCATCGCGTACATGTTTCGCGACTCCGTGGTGAAGTTCACGAATTGTGATAGGTATCCTCTGTTGACCCACACAGTCCGCAGTCCAAATCCCGCACCGTAGTAGCCCCATATGTTCCCAGAAGTATCAGACAGAAGCGCGTTGGTGAGAGCCTCGTAGATTCCAATGATTGTGAAGGTGAACACCGAAACGTTCCCTCCTTCGGTTCCATATGACCGCAACGAATCGCCCACGGACAGCTCGTATTCTTCGGCTATATCTTGGGAGATTATGGCACCCATTGGACTGGTTTCGAGCTCCATTAGCATGCTGCTAAGGGGCGACTCATTGAGGGGCTGGCCTGTGTAGTCGTATCCAACGGCCAGATAGTCCGATGGATCCATTGCCACCAAGTCTGCGGCGTCGTAGTATCCGGTAGAGAGCATCCTCTCAGTGATTGACAGCTCTGCTCCAGCGACATAGGCCTCATGAAGCGTGCAGTTCTGCACGAACTCGGTAGCGTTTGCATCGGCGAAGCTATTCAAGGCATCGAGGTCGAAACGGATGTCTCCTCCGAATGTGAATCTGGCCTGATTCATCTTTGTTAGAGGGAGTGAATCCCCGATAACCGCGCTGCTCCAGGCAAGGCTGATAGTGAGCACTAGCACCATGGCGACAGGCCCTGCAGAGGACGCAGCCCTTCCTATTCGTCTGATTCCGACTGACGACGGAATAGAACCAAAGATGCCCTCCATCCTATTCGAGATACGATTTGCCCCGGCTCTGAGGGCCTTGATGAATAGACTTGCCATCCCCAGAAAAAGCGCAAAGGGTGCAAGACTTAGTATCATGTTAGAGAAGAATCTCAACAATGGGTTGAGCTGCAGAGCAGTCCCCGTAGCCAACATGGCTATCAACGCAATGCCTGTCAGAGAGACCAGGAGCACATCCCACTTCACAAATCCCAGGAGGCGTGTGAGTTTGGCGAGTTTACCCGTGCTCTCCTCTGCCGTCTGTCTAATCCTGTATACGTAGTCATAGGCGAGGATTGCCCCGAAGGGGACGAGAATCCCCGCTACGGCTGATAGAGCCAGTGATTCGATGCTAATCAGGAACGGCTCATTGACGAAAAGCTCCCATCGGAAGACGAAATAGTCACTCGACATCACTCCCACTCTGCTGAGCAGGGCTCCGAGGCCGAGGCCGACTATCGTGGAGAGAGCAGCTAGTATCATGATTTCTTTGTACACCATGTTTCGAACCTTGTTCTCATCAGCACCTCTGGAGATGAGAATGTTCGATTCGTATCTCCTCTCATTCATGTTGTGACGCACGGCGAGGAAGAGTGTCAAGACTACGAGGAGAATGGGGCCACCAGCTCGAAATAGCTGAGCAACACGCTTCCCCTGTTGCCAGGATGCATAATTCGTGATTCCTGAGCGGAGCCCGTCGTTTACCCAATATCTACTACCAGTATCCCGGTCTGGATCATACGTGGGATCTAGTTCTCTTATTGACTCCTCGATCTGCAGGAGGTAGTCAAGACTGCCCTGAACATTGAAAGCTGATACTCTTGACCTGTCAACGTCAATCCAAAGGTATGAATCATCGGTTCGTGGATCTAACATTGATCCCGTGACCATTGCGATCTGCCATCCGTAGTGGAAAGAACCAGAGTTTCCACTGAACTCCCAGAGCCCAACCACGGTCATGACGTAGGAACCACCTATCCCTGGCTCTCCTCGTGTGTAGTTCACTAGGTCACCAATGTCTATATCGGTTTCTTGGGCAATTTCGGCACTGAGGGCTATCTCATCGGTGGCTGAGGGAAAGGCTCCTTTGTTGAGGACGAAAACATTGCCAAAGTGTGTCATCAGTGTTTGATCGTACCTGAAGACACTAGCTGACCAAGTTATGGGTTGGCCCCCTGTTCCGATAGCTGTCACGCTTCCTTCTGCCGCTGCAAAGATTGCGATGTCTGTGACTCCGTCAATCTCTGCAACACCATCTGCGATGTGTTCGACGCCCGCGCCTCCTATCTCCATGGCGACAGGGCCAATCTCCACAAGCTCGTCCCACTTATGCATGGAATACGAATCAACGTAGACCGTTATCGCTGCAGCAAGGGACGAGGAGAGCATGAGGCAGATCAGTGTGACGGCCTTTCTGCGGGACCCTCCGAATGTTTCGTATCCTACCTGCAGGGCAGTCACGTCTATATCCTCCTACGATACATTCACGATTGTTCCGTCTCTCATGGTGTAGAGCTTCTCCATCTGTTGACCCACCTCTGGGTCATGCGTCACCACGATGAGTGTCCCACCCTCTGTGTGAGTGAGTTCCCTCAGTACCTGCATGATCTCCTCACCCGTCCTTGTGTCCAGGTCTCCTGTAGGTTCGTCCGCAAGCACAATTACCGAGCTGGCTTGACCTTTTGGCTTGGCCAAGGCTCGAGCAATTGCAACCCGCTGTTGTTCTCCTCCGGATAACTCGTCTGGTCTGTGTTCTGCTCTCTCTGTTAGACCCACCAGCTCGAGGAGATGATCAACTCGCTCTTTCCGCGCATTCTCCTCAATACCACCGATGAGTAGCGGCAACTCGACATTCTCATAGGCGGAGAGAACCGGTAGCAGGTTGAAGAACTGGAAGACGAATGAGATCTTATCTCTCCGAACGGCAGTGAGATCCTTCTCGTCCATCTTTGTGATGTCCATTCCGTCAATCCTGACTGAACCGGAGGTTGGTCTGTCTAGGGCTCCTATGAGATTAAGAAGCGTGGTCTTGCCGCTTCCCGAAGGCCCCATGATGGCAATTGCTTCTCCCTCCGTTACGTCCAGGGAAACGCCTCGTAGGGCTTCAACACTCACTTCCCCAACTCTGTAGATCCTAGAAACGTTGTCAACTGAGATGAGATAGTCGTCGTTCAGCACGTCCCACTCCAAGATTCTTGCTAACATTATGGAATCAGCTAATAAGATAAGCGCTTTCCCTCAAGCAACGCTGCTATTGGTTCATGGTTTCTGAAGACGAAGCTTTATCTAAGCGAACCGCTGTCACCTGTATAACCACAAAGAGAGAGTTGGTGGGTAGTTATGGACGGCACTCCGGAGATGCGATATGAGTTCTTCAGTCTGAAGGGCTTCGTGGTTGGTGCAGTGATAATCGCTGCATTGCTGATATTGCAGTCGCTCATCTCCTTTCCCACGATATGGTTGAATGAACCTCTCCGATTTGGAGCTTTCATCCTCATCTCCGCATTCATCGTTGGATTTGCATCTGGAGCAGTTCTTGTGTATCTTATCCCGCCGAATCAGGATGTCATCGGATTAGCCGGTCTAGGGAGCGACGATCTACCCCAGAGCATCTCTCTCTCTCTAGTGATACTGGCCCTGATTCAGCCGATGTTCTCTGGATTCATATTTTTCTACTCTTATTTCGGAAGCGACCCTCTCATCCCCATTTGGATTCTAGCGGCTTTCGCAGCTCCCAGTGCGGGTTTCGCAGCAGCGATGTTTGAACGACAGAAGAGAATCGCAGACGATCTCCGCACGTACTTCCAAGAGAACAGCCGGCTCAACATGGTATCTCTGGACTGGCTTCATGGACTTGGACCCCGCACAGCCACATACCGTATGGGCATGCTCGAAAGCGCTGCATCACGGGTTGAGAATATTCGCGTTGTCGGTCACGAGATTGTCCGCGAAGGTTCTGTCGCAAAACAAGAGACTGTTGAGACCTAGGCTTTATGCCGCTTCTCCATATGGACTCGGAGACCCTCTTCCGTCCAAGCGTACCAGTTGCATTTCAGGCAGGTGAACTTCTTGCTTCCAAGACCAAATCTCGGTGCAGATTTCTCCTCTAGTTCGTAGATTGTGCCCCCATATCCAGACCGTCTCTTCGTTTCGACCTTGAAGCGCTTGTCAAAACACTCTCGACAGATACCTAGCCTCTTCTGTTCGTCCTGGACGAAATTATCTTCGAGAGTCTTAGCTGGGCCATATGGTGCAATCTCCTTGCCACAGCTTTCGCAACGCTCAGGTATCCTTATCACCTATACTGAAATCCAAGCCCCATTGGGGTGTAGTCAATGTCCTATCACTGCATTCGAGTATTTGACTCTCGTGGTTAGAGGGGTTACACACTCATTCCAAATAAGGACATGTGTCACGTGTTCGAAATCTGGTCATCGTACAAGTCTGCAGCAGTCTGGAATACATCTTCGACTCCCTCGTTTGTTAGACACGAGGTCTCTACAAACGCTACGGGATGGAAGCTTCCTTCACTTCCTAGGTTTTCCGCAATCTTCTCAGCCGCTTTGAAACCTTCCTCGTAGGTCACCGGTGGTTCATCCCACTCTTCCTCCCCTTCCGTTCTCTCGTCTACCTTGTTTCCAACTAGGACAATCGGAGGCATATCCTCAGAGGTCATGGCGACTTCGCGAATCCAGAAGTCGATGCTCTCGAAGCTCCACCTGTCGGAGGCAGAGTAGACAATCAAGAGGACATCAGGGCTAGCGTAGAATGTTCTGCGATCTATTCTTGACTCGACAGCATAGTCAAAGCACCAGACTTGGATTTCCACCCGGTGATTGGTCGTGTCAAAGACCCGCTCGTAGATGTATCCTGATACTTCGTTGGTTTCCTCATCGATGCAGAGAGGACAGAGATTGGCCTTCGTCATAAGAGTCCTCTTGCCCACAGATTTCTCGCCTAGAATCAGAACCTTTGCCTTCACTAAGGGCTTGATCGCGTGTTTTGAGCGCTTAGAGATTGGTTTTTCTTTGTCCTCCAAATCCTGTTCTTCTTCAGCTCTAGCAGGTGCTTGCTCCAACACATCCGGAGCGATAGGTTCCGAGGCTCTGCTCTTGGATGCGGCCTTTACCTCCATTTCCCCGGATAAATCTATCTTGATTCTGGACTTACTCTCTTGCTTCTGGCTGCCCGTCGGCGCCATAAACGTGTCACTCATATGTTCCACCGCTGAGAGTGCTTCTGTTATGCCTTCATATCCATTCTGCCAGTTTGTGACTTCAGGCTCCGTTTCCGGAGTGGCCACAAATCTGGCTGTTGCCTCTTCTTTCAACTCGGGTTCGGCGTCCCTTAGAGCTTTTTCGGCGGTCTTTTTTTCTTGAACTGGGGGAGAGGTGTGCATTGTTTCGGACTCCTCTATGGCCTCTACTTCGGGGATCGGCTCGGGTTCATCTTCAACCATTATTGATTTGGCCACGGGGACACCGATTGTATCCAGTGTGTCTCGGAGAATTCGGTTCGCAATGAGTTTGCCGTTGGAACGAAGATAGAGATTGAGGTCCTCGACTATCTCATCAAATGATCTATTCTTGATCTTTATTTTCTTCTTGATGATCCCTCTGTCTCGGACCTCAACGTAGGTTGGTAGAAGTGTGACCGAGACTGTTGTTCCGGGGACTATCAAGTGCCAGTTGCTCCAGAGCTGGGTTCTATCATGAACCTTCATCATGGAAGTCTTAACTGTTTCGTAGATAGTTGTCCTCTGAAGTGGCAATCTCTCTCCCAAAGGCTCCGGATAGAAAGAAATATGTCTGATATTATCTGTCGTTTGTTCTGGGAAAAGACCATGACAGAAGAAGATACGAATTTCCGCGACTATGTTGACGTTATTATCGACTGGCCCGAACCAGGAAAGGCTGTTTGTGACATCAGTCGACTGCTTGAGCATCCAACAATCTTCCATGAAGCTGTCGTGGCTCTGGCTAGGCCACTTGTCGAACTGCAGCCAAATAAGGTTCTAGGCATAGAACAGCGAGGTTTGGCACTTGGAAGCGCCATTGCGTACTACTTGGGATGCGGAATTGTGCCCGCTCGTTCGATTGCGTATGTGCCAGACGACTACAAGCGACCAGTTGAATTCCTGCCTTCAAGCATGTTCGCAGATCGAAGGCTTGCTCTCGTATCGGAGTCCATCGATGAGGGTGACAGAGTAGCAATCGTTGATGACTGGCTTGTCCAAGGCACCACTGTACTTGCGGTGAAGCGACTGCTTGAAGAAAAGCTGGGTGCAACAGTGGTAGGGATATCGTGTGTGATCAACAACTTATCTGACACTCGTCTCAAACTTCTGGGACGTCCGGAAGTCTTTGAACTCATCAGGAATCTGAAGACAGATATTCTCACACCAGTTGACTGAGTCGGCCTCCACAATTTTGGCCAGATTCTCCCAAGGTCCGGTGATATACTCCAGATACCCCTCCCGCAATCTGCCCTAGGGAATTAGAATCAAGATCAAGCACACCTATCAAGATAGATCATTCTATCTCCTAGATGTGCTTCATCTTGAACTTGGGATTCTATGTCTCGTCTTCTTCTTGCTCTCTGAGTTCTCTACGAAGGACCTTGCCAACTGCTGTCTTCGGGAGCGTATCAACAACTTCGATGTCTGTCGGTACCTTGTATACCGCCATTTTCTCCTTGGCGAAGCTTCGGACCTCTTCGAGAGTGATTGACTCGGCCGGCTCCAAGACTAGGTACGCCTTGACGGTCTCGCCGCGTACTTCATCAGGTACTCCAATAACGGCGACTTCCTGGATCTTGGGATGCTCGAAGAGCACCTCTTCCACATCTCTTGGCCAGACCTTGTAACCGCTCGCATTGATCAGATCCTTCTTTCTGTCCACGATGTACGTCCAGCCGTCCTCATCCATCTTGGCAATGTCTCCTGTGAAGAGCCAGCCATCCTTGGTGAGAACATCGCCCGTTTCATCTGGGCGATTGTGATATCCCTGCATGACTTGGGGTCCCCAGACTGAGAGCTCGCCCACTTCGCCTGGAGGGAGTACCTTGCTTCGGTCATCGAGATCAACAATCCGACTATCGGTGCTGGGGAAGGGAAGACCGATTGAACCAATCTTTCTCAATTCCTTGTCCAAGGGATTTGCGTGGGTGACTGGTGAAGCCTCTGAAAGGCCATATCCTTCGATGATGATCGAATTGGTTGCCTCCTCAAATCTTCGAGTCACCTCGGCAGGCAGCGCCATTGCCCCGGCGATGGAGAGTTTTAACGATGTGATATCGTATTCCTCTACATGCTCACTTGAATAGATCGAGATGGCCAACGTTGCGACAATCGGGAAGAAGGTTGGCTTGAGTTTGTCAATCAATTCGAGCAGGTGCTTGATATTTCGAGGGTCGGGAACCAGAATCATCCCACAGCCCCACGACATGGATAGATTCATAGAAACCGTCTGGCCGAAGATGTGTTGCAGCGGCAGGGCTGCCACGAACAGTTCTTTTCCTCGTTCAGCCATCCAATCCATCCAGGCGCCACACTGAGCACAATTGGCTTTCAGATTGTCATGTGTCAACATTGCGGCCTTGGGAATGCCCGTGGTGCCTCCTGTGAACTGATATACGGCAATCTGCTTGGAGGGATCGACCTCTATCTGCGGCGGAACCGGCTCAGTATCTTCAAGGAAATCAAGCCATTCGATGTCTCCCTCTACAAGGGGCGGCACCTCCTTCATCTCTTTCCGATACACGAGCTTGGCCGCCAAGAATCGCTTGATTGCACTCATATGATCCCAAGCGGCGGTGACGATGATATTCTCAAGACTACTCTCTTCTCTCACCGCGTTGACTATCTTGTAGAAGTAGTTGAGCGTTACAATCGTCTTCGCTCCCGTGTCCTGCAAGTATATCCTGAGTTCCTTGGGCATGCTGAGCGGGTTGACAGGGGTCACTATCGCTCCTGCCTTGAGGGCGCCGAAATAGGCAATGACGAACTGTGGAGTGTTGGGCAGCATTATTGCCACAACATCTCCTTTCTTGACTCCTAGTTTTGCGAACCCGTTTGCGGCTCGGTTGACTAGTTCGCCGACTTCGCTATACGTCATCTCCAGGCCCTCGTAATAGACGGCCATATTGTCCGGGAATTCTTCTATTGCATCATCGAGCTGACTCCAGAGGGGTCTGTCGTCAATCTCAATCTCTGTTGGCGTTCCTCCAACATAGTGTTTGTGCCATGGTCTTTCTTCCACTATTCTTCTCTCCTCATCCTAGAGGTTTCGAACCTTAATAGCCAGTTATTCGGCGTAGCCTGATTTATTCCTTTTGGAAACTAGGGACGAGAAGCTAGGAATCAGAGAAGGGGTTCAGCAACGCTGTTCTGCTTATTGACTGATGCCCTTAGGCACTCTATGCCCTGGTTACCAGCAGACAGAAAACATGCCCTTGGAGATTAAACGGTCTTTCTGTACCGACAATCAAGGCATAGACCTCATACCTCCAGGTCCACTGCTCATCGACTTGTCTCCCTAGGCCCACTCTAATCCAGAACATCTCCGGTTCTGTTGGGAGTCCGTAGGCTGGCGATTCAATACCCCCGGTGACATTGGGATCTACCTCGAGAGTAGTACTGCCGAGTCTGTTTGTTTCGGCTCTGGCTTCGCCCTCGGTCAGATAGAATGAGAGCTCGATCTTGTACGTGAGATTTGCAGGTTCTGCTGATAGAGTGATGTAGTGAGACGGTTCATAGGTTGGATCGGTTTGAGGGAACAGATCCATACGAGGAAGCGCATAGAGGCCGAGCAGGAGAATTATCATGAAAGCAAGAGCTCCGTATAGCCTGCGCCTTGTGACCGTATCGACATGTCCCGGTTCTGCTGGGACTAGTTCATCGGAGTGGTTCCGATAACTCATACACCTCATCCACACCCCTTTGATGTTCGGTACGCCTTATTATTCTTGGGCACCCTCGTTCGGATTCACAGACAAGATAGCACTCTCAGAGATTGAGGGCCTCCCGGAGGCAGACCCAGAGAGTCCGTGCAAGAAGTCGTTTCGCATCTGGACGGGGGTCTTCTGACTCGGCCATGGACGAAGTGACCATTTGCCGTATCGTCCTGTCTCGGCTACCTATCTCGAAGAGTAGGTCAGTGTATGGACTGGTGAATACCTTCTGCGCCAGAACCATCTGGTTGATTGACATTCCAAAGTCATTATACCAGAGTCTCTGGTATTCAGACAGAAAACTGGAGGACAAATCATCTCTATCTAATCCCTCATTGATTACCTGAGATGCGTGCCTTGCAGCGCGCATAGCATAGGAGATACCTCCACCGGTGATGGGATTAACGAAGCCAGCTGAATCCCCCACGAGCAGGCACCTGTCTGCGTACGTCTTTTCCAGCGTGCCTCCAGTGGGAACAAGAGCGCCTTTGGCTGTAGAGAGATTGCACCCCTTGCCAAGCAAGCCCTCTCTCATGAGGAAACCAACAAAGCGATCGAAGTGGGCAGGAAGCCCTGAAGCATATGAAGCGACTATTCCAAGGCCGACATTCACAGTATTCTTCTTCGGAAAAATCCATCCGTATCCTGGCCGTCCCTCGAGATTGGCATAAAAATGGTACTCCCTCTCTTCTCTGTAGGTATCATCGATTAGATCGGGATGCATGGCGATCTCCGCCACACGGCAGGGGGTAACAGCATTCGCCTGCCACTTCCGGTTAAGCCCTGTGGCTCTCGCAACCATGCTGTTCGCTCCGTCCGCACCCACTACAACTCTGGCCTTTATCTCCCGTTCTGGCGATGTCTGAATCCTCACGCAATCTGACGAAATCCGGATGTCTTTGGCCTGCAGACCGAAGGCGGGCACGCTTCCCGCATCTACGGCTTCCTCAACCAAGATACTGTCTAAGACGGTACGAAGCGTGACAGCCATCTCGACGTGGCCGCGTAGTGTGATTTTCCGATTTGGGGAGTGGACTACGCCCACCTGGCAGATTCCGTGAACCATTTCTTTCTCACGTTTCTTCAAATAGGGGAAGTCATCCAGTAGCCCGTACGAGAACCCACCTCCACACGGCTTATCCCTTGGAAAGCGATGGCGGTCGAGTAGAAAGACACCGAAGCCCTTCTTCGCGAGGTAGCGAGCACAGGTGGATCCTGCAGGGCCAGCACCCACAATGGCACAGTCATAGATCATTGTTGACATGAAGACAGGAATTCTCGCCAACTTGTTCTTATCGGTACAGCTGAAGACGTAGCAGGAAAAAGGCAATAAGCCCTCCAGAAGGGAAACTATAGAGTGAATCGGTATACAAGTACGGACTGAGAGGAGATGAACGAACAGTCACGCAAGCAAGACGAACCGGGTGGTTTCATGGTCCGGGTTCGGACCTTGGTTTCTCACTTCGGGGAGAAACGCCGCATGCTTCAGAAGACCCTGAGGAACAACTCCAATGTTTCTCTCTTCCTGAAGATGTTCGTATGCATAGTCATGTTTCTTGACATCATCCTCATGGTATATGCCCTTCTCGCGGTTACCTATCGAGCAAGCAGCCTCGGAGTGTCGCTAATAGACTCACTTCCGCTGGCCTTCTATGCTCTTCCACTGCTCGTGTTTCTGCCCTCAATGCTGAAGGCGTATTACGATTCGCGGATGGGCATTGTACCTCTTTTCATCTTCATCATCGCGGGGCTTGTTCTCCTGCTTATCGCTCCCGTGCAGCCCCTGTTCTATGTGGTTTCAGCGCTCAATATCATGGCAATTTTCGTTGTCATCTTGGACGGTCGTTTTCGACCACAGAGTAGTATCCGATCTCTGGGAAAGAGGACAGTTGTCTATCTTCTCGTGCTCAACATGATTGGACTCGTGTTTCCTGCCTCTGTCTATGTAATGGGTCAGACACCAATTGCTGCGATATCCTTCGAGGAGCTGCCCAACCTGTACCTGACTGTACCAACTGCGGCAGTTGAGTACGTTTCTGAGAATATTCCCCCGGACAGCCATCTCCTCGATGAGATACAGGATGCTGGATTTGGGATTGACATACAGTATCTCGCGATGAACAACAATTCAGTTGATCTGGTCACAGACTGGTTGACGGAGGCGAGCAATCGCTCCCTTCCGCTGAGAGTCACCGTTCATAGTAATCGCTCTGCCTTGCTTTCTGAAGACCTCAGTATTGCGAATCAGCATGCGCTTTCAGAAGTGTATTCCATTCTCGAAGACGGGACCCAAGAGGTATGTGATATCATACAGAATCTTGGTATTGAGCAATCATCAATTGAGATTCAGGTGGACCTCAGGCTCTCTCCTTGTGAGTGGGGTGCTCTTCTTGAGCCGATGCGAGCATTGAATCTCGCTGGATTCAGTGGGCTAGTAGAAGAGGCAATCCGAGGAATTGACCACAGTTCTCTGGATGCCCAATACGAATCCCTTCACGAAGTGGTTGACAGTGCAGGTTTATCTTTGGGCCTCCTGGTTGACGCGTTTGTCATTGACGACCTGCAGGATGACGATCCGACACTTATGCTTACGAACGGCGTTACTCCAGCTGTCATCAAGGACGCTGACTTCGTTGAGATTGACATTCAGAGAAGCAAGTTTTCGCTGGAGATGGATGGGGATGTTGGGAAATATCTGGTTCATTCTTACTCACAGAGTGCAAGAGTATTATCTGATATAGGCATCAAGTGTTCATGTCGGCTAGGGATTGTCGGAGAAGTCGAATTCTTGGATGGACGGGACAATCCTGTCTACCAGACTAGTGACACCATCGCAAGTGATGTGGCCGTATGTGCTGGTCATGGACTTAGCAGCCTGACGATTACTTCGCTTGAGTCCCTGCTCAGAACAGAAGGCGGCCTGTCGGTAAACCAGCTAAAAACGAGAATTCTAGATGCAGGCACCCAGACCGTGACCTACACCTTCAGAATCTATGCTTTCCGGGCGGTCGTCTTTGCCATTGATTCGTTTCGCATCATGTAGGTGGCTTCACGTAGATTTCAAAGACCCCAGACCAAATCTCGCTGCTCGGCGCCATCTTGATCAAGAGCTCGTTTCCCACGTTGATTCCAAGCGGCTTTGCATCGCTACGCTTCCAGATGTCGGAGAACAACACAGAGTGTATCTTGTTCTGGAAGTCCTCGCTTATTCGCGACATCATTTCATCCATGAATGCCTCAGTGATTCCTATGTCTGCCATATCCGCGCCGGTCTTGAACAACCTTCCTTCATCCACGGCTCCAACTTTCTTGTCGAAAGTATAGCCAACTCCTCCGACGAGATGGAACACACTGTGTTGAACCCTTGGTTCATCATCAATCACTACTATCTCACCACCAGTGAGGAGAACATATTCGGGTTCTGCCATGAGAAACGGTATGGATGCAGCCTCAACAGATACCTCGTCCATCTTTAGGGTCTTGCTGAGAAATGAGTCAAGCGTAGTGATGCTCTTGTCAAACCGGAAGGCAGAGAAATCTCCAAAATAGACCACATTGCGGGCTTTCCGGATGAAGACATCAATGATCCTCTGACATCGCTTCATGAATCGCATTCGCTCTTCGACCGTCTCACAGAGTTCTCCCGCAGCCATCACAATCCGGAGATACTGGAGCCCTTTGGTGTTTTCCACGATGGTCCGGCTGAGATACGTCTTGCGTTCTGCTTCTAAGAGACCCTCATGTTTGGATATCTCCGGAGATATTGGACTACCGAAGTGTACTTGCTTGGGGTCCTTTTCCCTGCGGGACTTGAAGAAAACCCCGATATCTAACCCGAGAGTCGGAATATCAGTAAACTGACGAACGAATGGCCCTTCTGGGACGATTTCCTTCGCTTGGGCCTTACGATAAATCTCTGTGTACTTCGAGAATAGATCGGAGCGTGACATGGGTTTCGCCTACCATCATCCAATGAAGTCTGTTTCTATTATCTGTTAGGGTGCTAAATCCCGTTGGTCGCTTTTTGTCTGGAGAATCCACAATCTATAAAGGAGGCTAGAATGTCAGAGGTTATCGGACTTCAAGGAGAGTATCGAGTTGAACCGCAGAAGTAAAGGGATGTTTCTTTCGCTAGCTGGAGTATTCGTTTTGGTGTCTTCTATTCTGATCCTGCTGCCTGTCCCTGAGCTATACCTTCTGTCTCTCATTTGCATGTTTGTTGGCGTAGTCCTCATTGGCGTAGGAGGCGCAATGGTCAAGGAGTACGACAACAACCTTGACGAACCGGACGAAGACTGTTACTACTGTAATGGAATGGGGAGGATAGAGGGGCCCGATGGATTTGAAACCTGTCCGAGATGTGGTGGTACAGGTCTCGCTAGGTCCGATGACTGAAACATGCCTCATATACTATGGGTTCAAAGGTGTCAGAGTTGAGCGGTGATACTCCCCTGTGGGAACGAAAACTGGTTATTGGCCATCGAGGGGCAGCAGCACACGAGCCCGAGAATACGCTTCTCTCTTTTCGCAAAGCGATAGAAATGGGGGCAGACATGGTTGAGCTAGATGTCCATGAAACCGTTGATGGGAAGTTGGTCTGTGTCCATGACTACGACCTAGCTCGACTGTGCGACTGCAAACGGCTTATCTCTGATATGACATATGATGAAGTTTTGGAATTCGACGTGGGAGGTGGACAACACGTTCCCCTCTTGCGAGATGTATTGCAGTCGATGAAAGGTAAGGCTGGTGTTAACATTGAAATCAAGGTGCCCGATATAGAGACGGGGCTGGCTCACCTCATAGCGCACTACGATATGTCTTCGGATATTGTGGTTTCTTCCTTCATTCATGAGACCCTAGTGAGATTCAGGAAGAGCGATCCTCATACAAGGACGGGGGTATTGTTCAACGAGCCATTGGACGATGCAACGTCTTATGCCACAGAGCTCGGTGCAGCTTCTCTTCATCCACTCTTCTTCACAATCGACAGTGAATTCGTCAAACAGGCTCACGAAGCCGACCTCCTCGTCTATCCATGGACTGTCAACGATGAAGAGATGATGTTGGAGCTCTGGAATTTGGGTGTGGACGGCATCATAACCGATTGTCCGGATGTCGGTGTGAGAACACGAATGGAGTTTATGACTCGGGAGTAGTCTTTCCGACTACTTCATCTACAAAATCGAGAATGAGCGGATATGCCTGATGTCGAGCTGGATGGCACGTCAGAACGTGCTCAGCCCTAGGTACCAGATGCAGTCTCTTAGTTTCAGATCCTATCTTCTGGAAGACAATCTCGGCTCCAACCGGATCTACGGTCTTATCGAGTTCTGACTGGAGGATGAGTGCCGGGCAAGTTATGTTGCTCAATTCATGCTTCACTTCTTTGGCCAATGTGAGGAGCTCTTGAATCGAAGCTAGAGGATCTCTCTCATATTTGAATCGCATGACGTCGTACATTTCAGGCATCGTCGTCAGGTCGACCTTGCGGTAGGGCATGAAGTACTTGATAACGGGTACAAGCTTGCCCAAGAAGCCCCCAAACTCTACGGCAGGAGACATTGGAACGATTGCGTCGATTTCCTCCACCCTTGCGGCCAGCGCTAGTGTAAGTAGACCTCCCATGGATAGGCCCGAAACAAAGGTATTCTCTAAGCCCCAGCTCTGTACGTGTTCGAGTCCTGATTTTGCAGAAGTATACCAGTCATGGTGACTCGTTTCGGCCAAGTCCTCAGGTTTGGTGCCATGGCCTGCAATGCTGACTGCGAAAGAAGCAATATCATGGCCTTCGAGAAACTCTCCAAGCGTTCCAACTTCGTCCACATGTGCACCGAAGCCATGAATGAGAAGAAAAGCAATGCGGGCTCCCTCGGGACGTCTTTCAACACCCAGGGGAGCCACGTTTCCTGACCACCTAGCTGTGAGGAGCCTACTCCACCAGATCGGTTGGTTTCGTATACTTGAAACCGCCTGTGAGGAAGCCCAACCTGATGCCTGCTGATAGCCATGCCAGCTCGAGGCAAATCTCTAGACTCACAATCAGCGTGATGAGTATCGTGATGACATTCGCGACCATCGATGCCGGCGGGAATCCTGAGAACACAACGAAGGCTAGCAAGGCAACACCGCCGCCAATCACAAGTCCAACAGCTGCGGACACTCTGACGAAGTTACCCTCGAGTTCGTGTCCTTCGACTAGTATTCGGCTACCAAGATTAAGGTTCAGTGATAGCACAAGCACGAAGCTGATTGCGTACAGTGCGAAGATGATTGCTGCAGCAGTCAGTGCTTGATGAGTGACATCAGCATTTCCTGCAATGATCACTAGGAGTAGTCCGAACAGAGTGCTGATTCCTCTGAGGACTCCACCACTTGAGAATTCCTGGCCGTACGAATATCCACCGAGTGCAACATTCCTGACCAAGAGTGTTAGGACTACTAGCGACAAGATTGTTGGTGCCTGTGCGGCGATGGATGTTTCCGGGAAGAGTGACACATTGAACCAACGATTGGCTGGCCAAATGGCTGCTGGCCCGCTTCCAAAGCCTCCGAGCATAAACAGTATGAAGGTCACTGATGCAACAATCGTCACTATCACCGTAAGGAGGGTCTGCGAGAATGCTGTATGCCCCCGCACCTTCGTTTCAACAGCGAGGAGTCCCTGTATGAGAAGAGCAAGCAACCAGGGAACCGTCACCATGAAGAGCAAAGAGTGCGGTGAGGTGAGCAAGAATATCGCAGCTACTACCAGTGGCAGCCCAGTTATGACGTCATTGGCACCCATGTAGAGGGCACCCATGAGAAAGAGAACACCGGCCGGACAAACAGTTAGGAATATTGTATACCCCGCGCCCAAATCCATGAGAGTGCTGGCCTGTGATGCCGCCCAGACGCCGAAGATTGCTAGTATAACCATAAAGTACTTCTCGCCGCCAGAAACGATGTCAGAACGCACCGCTGTTTCTTTCAATTCTCTCGAGCCCAACCTAGGCCCTAACATGATCCATACGATCATCATTGATAGAAGTGCCTGTACGGCCCATGGTGGAGTGTCGAGTACGAGGGTTCCCGCTGATTCATTAACAACACTGGTGCCCCAAGGGAACCAGACTGCGGTTTCGCCCACAAATCCAGAGGGACCAAAGAAGACGGCAACGCTACCAATGAGTATAGTGAGAAAGCCTGTGAGGCCGAAGGCAAGCTTGCCAACTTGGCTACTCCGAGCAAATTCTCTGACATGTCGCCCGGGTGCTCGCCAGAACAGAACAACCCCAATCTGTCCGAGCAACAGAAGGATAAAAGCTAGGACAATGCCCACACCATAGAATCCGGGGATAACGAAGGAGATTGCTGTTATGGGAAGGAATAGTGCGTTTCCCATGCCGGCAAGAATCCCGATATATGACTTGGTCGTGTCCATGTAGACATAGCTTGTCAGCTGCCACGAGATCACAAAGATCGGTCCAGCAATGGCAAGACTGGCGACGAAATTCTCGATTTGAGATTGTGCCTCTATGTTGACGCCAAAGGCGGTTGCATAGGTGTATGCTGCGAATGCAGCTCCAATCACTGCAACATACATCAGATTGGGGATACCCGACTCAAGTCTTTTCCCCAATCGCTGTACCCCTCTCGTCTGGATAAGTGCACTCACAGCCAAAAGCGCGATGAACACTGTCGAAAGGGTATATGATAGAGGGTTACTCAATAGCTGTGCTCCCTGAAACGGCAACTGTAAAGCTGAGCCAACAGGAAGTAAGTCCGTGACCAAGAAGGCTCCCAGCCCTAAGAGCGCAGCTATTACTCCTATGAACCCACCCAAAGCTGCTCTACTGCTTAGGGACTCCATCTCTTGCCCCTCTGGAGTTTGGGCGAGTGCAGACTTCATACTTGAAATCATTTCTGCCATAAGTCAATCCTCACGTGGGATGGTCTCTCAACGAGTTCGCAAGAAATCAGGCACTATAAAACCGTATCGGAGGACGCGGCACTCTTGTTGGCCAAGATGAGGAATACGGTCTTTCGATTGGCTTGTCCCGGTCTGCTCAGACTCCAGTCTATCGAGAATCTGGCTCAAGGAGGGGTTGATCTATTCGTAGGCCAGGCCTAGGAAGTGAACAAGCATATACCTTGTCAATGACAATAGCCGCAGTCTTCCTGTCGATTGGCTTGAACTCGCCCTTCACTTGGAATGCAGCAGGTTCTTGTGTCACCAGGGAAACTGCTACTCGCTGGCCATCTCTGAGGTCGATTCCCCGTTTCCTTTCCTCGCTCCTGTCTACTACAAGGAGATTTTCTGACGCAGGTAGCATTCCAAACGCAGGAAATGCTCTAGGAAATCCAGATGAGTCCACATATCCAAGAATCTTGACGGCTGCCATCATATTGAATCGGTCCAGCACGGCAGGTGGCATTCTGCCTTTGCCTGTTGCCCGGTCAGACACCTTCCTCTTCGAGAGCCTTGCTCTGAGGTAAGTCAGCAGAACAGACATTTTGGAGAGCCCTTGCTTTTCGCCGACCCAGATAGCCTCTGCTAGACCTGCTCCACGAACGTTTGTGTACTGGTTGTACCGAAACAGAGGAGTCATTGCCATGAACTCATAGACCTCATCTGCCACATGGTATGAATCGAACTTCGCTGTGATGTTCCAGTTGTCAAGATTCATCTTAAGGACCAAAAGTCCAATCTTGTCATTCCCCTTCTCCAAGTTCTGCTTTGTCTTGTGACCCATGAAATCACCGTAGACGAGCTGGTTTCCCTGATAGACAGTCCACGTCATCACAAGAGCTGAATTCGGCTCGTCCTCCTCATTCTTTGTAATCATGAACTTAGGAGTTTCAAATATGCTCAATGTTTCTTTCAGCTCATTACTAAGTATCTCATCCACAGTATGCAGTCCTCCCTTCCATATTTGTTAGCCTCTCCGATTCGTCACTCTCCGAGGCGGTCATACCCGACCAAGTGACGTTTGCAACACCCATGTTGCGTGCTATTTCTGCGAGTTCCAACATGGTCTGCTTCCGCATCAAGGGATAGTCCCTGAGAGGATACTCGCGCCCGAAGAGCCTGTACTTGTCCAGACACATCTTATTGAATGCTAGAAGATCGTATCTCGAAACATTCGGCATATTCTCCACTATGAATGATGCAACTCTCCGAATGTTCTCGGCCTCATCGGTATGACCCGGGATCACCGGTGTACGAATCCAAGCTGGAATTCCCAGCTTGGCAAGAATCTTCGCATTTCGCAGTATTTGCTCAAGCCCGACTCCAGTATACTTCCGATGCTTGTTTTCGTCCATCAGCTTGAGGTCGAGCAGGACCAAATCAAAGGCGTCTACAGTCTTTGTCCAGACCTGCTCCGTCGCATATCCTGTTGTATCAAGTGCTACGTGTATTGCCCGTTCTCTCAAACCATTGGCAATTGCAGCAGCAAAATCGTGCTGTAGAAGTGGTTCTCCCCCAGATATCGTAACCCCTCCTCCTGAGGCTTCAAAGAATGGGGTATCTCTTGCTAGTTCCTCAACAAGCTCGTCCAAATCACGGGTCTCACCCATAATCTCTATTGCTCCAGTCGGGCAGGCTTCCTGACAGCTACCGCAAAGGTCACAGCGATCATGGTCTATGGCCATTCCTTCTGCAGTCAGAACTAAGACATCGTTTGGACATGCTTGCACACAAGCCCTATCTCCTATGCATTTAGTCTCTCTCCAGACAACTCTAGGAGTGGCGCTGATCGTTTCTATATTGTGACACCAGATGCAATGAAGTGGACATCCCTTGAGGAATAGTGTGGTTCGAATCCCAGGTCCATCCTCTGTGGAGCACCTCTGGATATTCGTAATTTGGCCCGCGATTGTCATCAGATACTATGCTCCGTTCTGGCGATGATTTCTTCCTGCAGCTCTCTGCCGATTTGCGTGAAAAAGGCGTTGTACCCTGTTACGCGGACAAGCAGGTTGGAGTACTTCTCGGGAGTCTTCTGGGCATCTCGTAGCGTTGCTGAGTCAATGATGTTCACCTGCAGGGCAGTTCCGCCTACTTCGTTATACGCCCGTAGAAGCGCGGCTAGTTTTCGGATGTGTTCGGGTGAACGGACCATCGAGGGACTCAACGTTATAGTGTGCGATGCACCATTAGGGACGGTTTCAAGGTTCAGTTTGCCCACTGAGCGGATAGAGGCTGTTGGTCCCTGGGAGTCCATTCCTTGGACAGCTCCAACTCCCCCTGAGAGGTATTCGCCCCTTCGCCTACCGTCGGGTGTTGCTGCGGTCAAGGGTGCGAGAGGGATGTAGTAATTCCAGCTGAGATAGCCCGCCCGATACTGCCTTCCTGTGGATGGGTTGCTACGTTTGAAGGCCTCTTTGGCCCAGAAGACCGATAATTCACGAGCGATACCATCAACGTAGTCATCATCGTTACCAAACTTGGGTGCCTTCGAACGAAGGAGTTGTCTTATCTCTTCATATCCTTCGAAGTTTGCCTCGATTGCCTGAAGCAACATATCCATCGTCAGCCTTTGAGTGTCAAAGACCATCCTCTTCACAGCTGCAACTGAATCCGCGAGAGTAGCAATGCCCATCCCCTCCAGAGTATTGAAGTTCCAGTCAGTACCTCCTTGATTGACATCTCTGCCCCTCTTAGCACAACCGTCCATTAGAGCACTGAGGTAGGGAGTGGGTTGATACTTGGCACGGATTGTGTCTGCCATATTTCCACAGTCTGTTAGGAGGTCGATTAGTCTGACAAGCTGCATCTTCACGGCGTTAAGGAACTCGTCATACGTTTGGAATGTTATGGGATTGGCTGTTTTCGCGCCGATTCTCTCGCCTGTCTTCATATCTCTACCCTCACTTAGGGCGAGCTCTACAGCTTTGGCCAGATTGATGTTGACATCCACTGTATCCGAACGGTCGTTGCCCTGCATCGTATTCTCAAGACAGCCGACAATGCCGTAGTTCCAGGCCTCTTCCCTCGGCACTCCTTGCCACACCATTCCCTCTATGCTATGTTCATCGAAGTTCATGAGAAATGGAGAGCCCTGAGCTCTCGAGAGAATCTCTGCTACTCGATACATGAAATCCTCGGGCGTATTCCTGTGCAATCTTACGTTTGGCTTGGGCTCAAGTAGATTGATCTCCTCAATTACTTCAAGAGCCAGCCACGTCAGATCGTTGGTCAGGTCTTCACTGTTCGGACCACAACCGCTCAGAGTCATCAGCTGGCCGAAACTTGAGTTGATTCCCTGATTGATACCCAGTCGACCTTGGTAGTCATATACGTAGTTGTGCTTAATCCAATAGCAGTAGAGCAGCTCTTTGGCCCACTCCCGAGTGAGAGTCCCTTCCTCCATGTCCTTCTTGTAGAAGGGATACAGGTACTGATCCCAACGTCCGAAGGAGAGACCCGCTCCTGGGTAGGATTCAGCTGCCATGACCAACATGTGTGTGAACCAGAGGGATTGAAGCGCCTCCCAGAAGGTTTCCGGGGGTTCCCAAGGCATTCTCTCACATATCCGAGCAATCTCCTCCAGTTCTTGTCTTCTGCTGGGGTCCTGCTCCTTGTTGGCCAAGACTGAGGCCTTATTCGAGTACCTGTAGGCGAAGTCTCGCGCTGTTTCACAGCTTAGAATGAGAGCATCAATGAACTCCTTATGATCTGTAGACAGGTCCTCGACCTGAAGGTCCTGATACTCTTGAACTAGTCC
>SDNO01000181.1 GCA_004524435.1 Candidatus Thorarchaeota archaeon
AACGTGTGCAGTATTGTCCAGTCGCGGTGTTCCTGCTCAATGAAGAAGTGTTCCGTGTCATTTACCCACCACCAGATAACCTTCTCATCATCAACAGCCTCAATCCTGTAGTTCAGATATTCACCGTATTCGACGGTCTGGTCCTCAGGCTCAGGGTTCCATTGTGGTACGTCAGGCTCGATTGGAGTGCCTGTAGCTCCGGCGAGAGAAAAGAGGCTTGTGTACAAGGAGAACGCCAAGAAGTAGGTAAGGAGGTGTTTTCTGTTCATGGTTCTTCACATGGAATAGGTTTCATGACTCTTGACCGATTAGCCTCTCCTGATTAAGACAGCAGATAAAGAACAAGAACCGCGCAATTCGCAAGCTATTGAGTTTGATCTGGATTTCAGAATTCAGAATCCGACGACCTTAGCGGCACGATATGCCCTTTCTAGACTCAGATAGCCTGTATCAAGCTTCTATAGAAAATGGTATTTAAAGCGGAGGACCCTCTCAAGAATCTAAGTTGAGCCCCTTTGGATACTCAAGACTAAAGGTTCGAGAATTCACGGGACTCTCCACATTCCAAATACTCGCCTATTTCCGTAGAGCAATCGTCTACACCTTCCTGTCAATCTATCTTCGATCACTTGGTCTCTCAACGACTGAGGTGACCTTGATGGGTACTGTTGGGATGATTGCAAATGCGTCAACGCAATCCTTCCTCTGGGGGACCCTGCTTGACAAGTATAGAAGACCCAGAGAGTTTGTTGCTTTTGGCGAGTTCTTTGCAGGCGTCGGACATTTCTTCATGGTAATGGGATATGTCTTCTTCTTGGGACTGAGTCAACCAATCGTTGCAGGATATGTCATCATTCTCAGTCTTGGCGGAATCGAAGTATTCTGGAGCATGTCCAACGTCGGTTGGTCTGCATTAGTCTCCGAACTGACTGACATCGATGAAAGGAAGAAGCTCATGGGGCAATTCTCCACAATCGGAGGCTTCGGTGGAATTGGGGGCGCGCTTCTTGGCGGATATCTCTACGACCTAGGAGGCTTTGCTGACGGCACTATCTTCATCATCGCAGCAGGAATCATGATCTTCTCCAGCGTCATTGTGTATTTGACAGTTCGTAATCGGGATGAGAGGGGTATTGATCTATCTGAAGAGGATCCCAAAGAGATGCCTTCGCTCAGCAGAATACCCCATCAACTCAGAACTGGCTACCTGCTTCTCATTGTGGCTCTGATGTTCATCAATTTCGGAAGGAACTCCATCTCAATCATTACCAGTCTCTTCTTGGAAGACCCAACAGGATTCGGAGCATCCGGTGTAGATATCGCGCTCTACAGCAATGTTAGGAGCATCGCAAATATGATAGCAGGGCTCATGGTGGGGTCGGTTGTTGCGAAGAGTGATGACAACAAGGCAATGATGGCCGGAACCATCGCGTCGATTCTTGGAATAGTCTGGCTAACAATGGCACCAACCCTCACTTGGGCACTTATTGCTTCATTTCTGAGGGGAGCCTCGGAAGTAATCATTGCAGCTGCCAGCTACTCTATTGTCGCGAGGATGGCCCCAGTAGAGTATCGGGGTAGGCTCTTTGCCTACTATAATGCCACCTTCTTTCTCTCTTGGGGGATTGCTGCGACATTGATTGCGGGTCCGGTGGCCGACATCCTCATTGCTCTAGGTGCCTCCAATGCAGATGCGTATCGAGGCAGTTTCCTCACTGCAGTTGTTCTTGTTTCAATCGGTGTTGCTATGCTACTCTTTGCCTTCCGATATGCAAGACAGAACGGACTCTCTCATTCAGATGAACAGAGTTCTGTAGTCCTTTCCGAATGAGCTGTCCCGTCTATCAGCAAAGCTCCTCCCGATAGGGTACAAGCCCAGGCCATCCTGGAACTGCTTGTCGGTTATACCGGTTCCAATCAGGACTTGTATCAGAATGCCGGTCCGGCGGGAACAGCTAAACCGTGTGGAAAGGATCTGGTACACCGATTGAGTCGTACATTGCTCTACGCAGAGCGACCTCTTTTGGATCATGGGGGAATGAAGTACCTAGTCCATTGAGGACGTACCCGTATCCAATCTTGTTCTGTGGATCAGCAAATCCGAATGAGCCTCCTGTGCCAGGCATTCCAAAGGAGCTAGGCGATCCAAAGGGGTCTCCAGGACCGGGTCTCTCGAAACCAAGGGAATAGTACGAATCTGTCTTCAGGGCTTCATCTCGTAGTCCCTTGGATGGCGGCCGAGCTGGTGCCTTCAGTTCCTCGATGGTTTCTGGTTCGAGCCCGAGTTCCTTTCCACCAGTAGCGAAGACGCTGTACGCGTGGGCAATCGCACGAGCTGTCCCAACCCCTCCTCCAGATGGCACTTCGTAGTTCCGTGTATAGATTCGCTCTTCGTCCAGACAATACTCTGTTCCCACTAGCGCCCGGCGAATCGCTGACCTCGGATTCATGACTGCCAGAATGAATCGGATTGGAGCAGACCTCATGGCAGAAAGACCGAATTCGGGTTCTCGAAGGGTTGCTAGTCTGCTGTTTGGAATGTCTTCGGGAAGTCGAATGTAGAAGTCCAGATCGAGCGGCGCTGCAATCTCATCCTGGAAATACTGTCCAAGACTGCGTCCCTTGGGATCGACTCGGCGCAGGAGTTCGCTCTGATAGAAGCCTAGAGTCAGGGCGTGATAGCCATGTCTTGTTCCAGGTTTCCAGGCCGGCTTCTGTCGGGCTAGTATCACAGCAAGGCGATCCGGGTCTGCGATGGTTGCCTTGTCCCCCAGTTCATCGAATGCCAGAAGTCCTGCTTGGTGGGCCATCAGTTGCCTGACAGTGATCTTCTCTTTTCCCTGTTGCGCGAATTCGGGCCAGTAACTGGAAACAGGTTTGTCGTATTCAAATAGCCCCCGTGAATGGGCGAGTGCCATGGCTAGACCCGATAATCCCTTTGTGGTTGACCAGACCAGAACCATGGTGTCTTCTTCCCAAGGCTCTCCGGTGGCCTCGTTTCTTATACCTCCCCACAGGTCAACTACCTTCTCTCCCTCGTGATATACGCAACAAGCGGCTCCTAGCTCGTCCCGATTCTCGAAGTTCTCTACAAAGGTCTCGCGTACTGCTTCAAAACCCGACTTGACAAAACCCGATATCAGAGTGCTCTGTGTCACATTGATTCACTTGCCAGATGTTTTTCTAAAATAGCGATAAAGATATTTTGGTGAGTTGTAGTAGCCTGTCTCTCGGAATCTGCTGAGCGTTGAAGAAACGGGTCACTCACTGTTTCTATTGCTCTTCTGGATGAAGAGGAGACAATTTCAGATGAATCTGCGAAGTCAGAACACTAAAGCGGGAGCTGAAGAGGCAGGAGGCGGTGTCAGCTTCAGAGAAGTAACCCGTAAATCAACCCGGCCTATCGAGCTTCTGAACAATCTTGCCCCGAAACACCGCATCTACGGGCTTGTTGAAGTTGACGTCACCAAGGCCCGCGAATTCATATCAGAGCATGAAGCGAGGACCGGCGAGAAGCTTTCTTTCACCGGATGGGTGATAAAGTGTGTGGCTCAAGCCATCAGCGAACATAGAGAAGTTCAGGCCATGAAGAAGGGGAAAAAGAAACTGATTGTCTTCGACGATGTCGATGTCGGGATGATCATTGAACGGCGGGTAGGGTCTGAACGATTCGCTACAAGCTATTGCGTTAGGAAGGCAAGTGAGAAGACATTCAGACAGATTCACGATGAGATTCGGCAGGCCCAGAAAGGTGAGATCAGCGAGGAGAGTAAGTCCGATGAGAAACCCCCGTTGTCGGTCAGAGTATTCTCCCGCTTGCCAGATTTCCTGAGAAGGCTGTACTGGAGAAAGATTAGGTCGGATCCCTTTCTGAGGAAACGCCTGATGGGCACAGTCGCGGTGACGGCGGTGGGAATGTTCGGCAAAGGTGGTGGGTGGGCCATTCCGATAGGCGTGCATTCTGTCGTGTTTGCTTTAGGGGGTATCTGCACAAAGCCAAGAAACTACACAAACCCAACGGAACTGGGCGAATTCCTGAATGTGACAGTAATGTTCGATGAGGAGGTGTCACTTGGGGCTCCGGCGACACGGTTCATTGCCAGATTGTCAGAACTCCTGGAATCAGGATACGGACTAGAATGAGTGAAAGCAGGGAGAGTTCTCGTTTTCATTGAGAACCTAATCTTGAACATGCTGACATGCGTTTCAACTGCACTCGTCCTCGGCACACAAGAACGCCCTTCACTTCGGCTCGTCATATTGTAGGGTATCGCGAAGCAACAGTCAATAGTGGATTTCAGGGGCAACCCAAAATGGCTGTGCCCTAGAGTACTGAGCTTTAGTTCAACTATCTTGATAAAGCACCCAGGAGTTAAAGACATATGGCAGGTAGCGGCAAGCTAGATTGGGAAAATGAACAAGTCATTGGTCAGAACAAAGAGAATGGACACTCTATCCTTGTATCTTACAGATCGAAGAATTCTATGCTTGCTGGTGAACAGTCTCCCTACTACCTGTCATTAAATGGTGAGTGGAAGTTTAGTTGGGTAAAGCAACCTGGCGAGCGGCCTACTGGATTTCAGGAGCTGGATTTTGATGATTCCGCTTGGGATTCAATAGAGGTACCAAGTAATTGGCAGATGAAGGGATACGGGATTCCCATCTACACGAACGTTCGCTATCCGAAGAGCATCAAGACCGGCCGCAACATCCCAGAAATTGATCATAACTACAATCCAGTCGGTTCATATAGGCGTAACTTCGAGATTCCTGTTGATTGGCGTGGGAGAGAAATATACCTTCATTTTGCGGGTGTGAAGTCTGCATTCTATGTCTGGGTAAATGGAGAGATGGTCGGCTATTCTCAGGGGAGCATGACTCCTGCAGAGTTCAATATAACACGACATCTGAAGAAGAAGAATGTTCTCGCTGTTGAGGTCTATCGATGGTCTGATGGCAGCTATCTGGAAGATCAGGATATGTGGCGATTGAGTGGCATCTATCGCGATGTATTTCTGTATGCAACAACAAGAGTAGCAATCAGAGATATCTATGTTCATTGTGATTTTGATGAACTGTATAGTGATGCCGAGATTAGTATTCAATCTTTGCTTAGGAATTCAGGAACTAAGGCTAGTGGAATCCACACCACCCAATTCACCATATTGGATGCAGAACGTAATGCTGTAGAAACGGTTCCAGTACTAAAGGAAACTTTCTCTTTGGCTGGCAACGATGAGAAAACGATTGAGCTTAGGGCAAAGGTGACGAAGCCAAAGAAATGGACCGCAGAAACGCCGTATCTCTATACCCTAATTGTCGAACACACCGATGAATCAGGAGAGATTATAGAATTAGTTGGCCAGAGTTTTGGATTTCGAAAGGTCGAGATAAGGAATTCCCAGCTTTTCCTGAATGGAGTGCCAATCATACTGAAAGGTGTCAACCGTCATGACTTTGATCCTGTTCATGGTAATGCTGTACCGCGGGGGCAAATCGTTGAAGATATCAAGTTAATGAAAAGGAACAATATCAATGCGCTGAGGACAAGTCATTACCCTCAAAACACTCAATTGTATGATGTCTGTGACCGGTTGGGCATCTATGTTATGGATGAAGCGAATGTGGAAACACACGGGATTGGACGTATACCCTTTCAACCAGGTAGGATTCCTACAAAGCTCAAATTGGCTGCTGTAGATCGGATGGAAAGGATGGTCCATCGTGACAAGAATCATCCTTGTGTCATTATTTGGTCTCTTGGAAATGAATCCGGATTCAATGAAGAAGTACATAGTGCAATGAAGAATGCTGCTCTTAGAATCGATAAGACTAGGCCAATCCATTATGAAGGTGATCATGATCTCAAAGTGAGTGATGTATTTAGTCTGATGTATGCAGCTCCACACGAAGTTGAGAGAATTGGACAGAAGAAAGATGTTAGACTATCGTTCGTCAGGCCACTTATAGGGAAGCTACTCAGAACAGATGACTATCAAGAGAAACCATTTGTCCTATGTGAATATGCACATGCCATGGGAAACAGTCTGGGTAACTTCATGAAATATGTAGATGCATTTGAGAGATATCCGAATTGCATTGGCGGGTTTATCTGGGATTTTGTTGATCAAGGAATCTTGCAGGAGAAGGACGGCAAGTCATACTGGGCATATGGAGGTGATTTCGGAGATGAGCCCAATGATTCAAACTTCTGTATCAACGGCATCGTGAGGCCAGATAGGTCGCCGAATCCCTCCCTATTCGAGGTGAAGAAGGGATATCAGAATATCGCTGTACATCCTGCCAATCTTTCAAATGGTATACTATCAATTGAGAACAAGTACTCGTTTCTAAGTCTTGATGAAATCGTAGAAGCAAGATGGAAAGTGCTAGAGAATGGTGACACCAAATACACTCGAACTCTTCCACTCCTGGACACACCTCCTGGTACTAAGCGTGAGTTTCATATTCCTCTTGAAGACTGTATCCTCGACCCTCAGAAAGAGAACTACCTACTTATCGAGTTCACCACAAATGAGAGTGTAGGTTGGTCTGAATCTGAGTATATCCTCGCATGGGAACAACTGAAGCTTCCTGGGAACTATGAGCCAAGGCCAATAGATTCGAAATCTGACAAATATGATATCACTGTCACTGAAAGCGAGAATGGCATAATCTTTGAGAATGGACTATTCTGTATGGAACTGGGTAGAGCCTCAGGCTGTATCCAGAAATACACCTACAATGGAATTGAACTATTGTCTACCGAGCTCAAGCCAAACTTCTGGAGGGTGCCAACGGATAACGAGAGAGGTTTGGCGACTTATGTTCCCTTTCTATCGCGGCTGATTAGAGATCCATGGAAAGGAGTGAGTGATCAACGAAAGGTCGAGAAGATATCTTGGGAAAAAACCGATGGACCTTCCATTAGAATCATTGTCGTTTTCAAAATGCGGAATGGCAAGTCAAGATACCGATCAGAGATTATCGTACATCGTAGTGGTGAGTTCGAGGTTGAGAATGTCTTCATACCTAAGAAGGATTTGACTCGCTTTGGGATGCAGACTACCATACCTTCTCAATTCAGGTATATCTCATGGTACGGTCGGGGGCCACATGAGACAATGCTTGATCGAAAAGAAGGTGCCTGGGTTGGATTGCATAGAATGCAGATTGAGGATTTTATCCATGATTATGTCAGACCTCAGGAAAACGCAAACCGCACAGATGTTCGATGGTTTGCATTGCATAATGAAAATGGCGAGGGATTTGAAATAATTGATCAGGGAAAGACTCTGCTTAGTTTCAGTATCTGGCCATATAGTCAAGATGATTTAGCAAAAGCGAAACATATCCATGAACTGCCGAGGAGAGATCATTTCACACTCAATATTGACTACAGGCAGAAAGGTGTTGGCGGTGACTTGCCGGCAATTGCCAGACTGCATGATGAGTACAAACTCAAGAAGGGCAAAGAGTACAAATATCGAATTAGATTTCGACCTATCGTCGATTAGCAGGACAGATGATGCTGTATCTGTTGGTTTTTTGAGGAAGTGGACTTGAATTCCGTATGCATTCAGATATGAGATCCAAAAATGGAGTTCTCAGTTGTTGCTGTTGACAAAGAGAGAGACGAAACTGGGCTGGGACTTGCATCGTCGCGTGAAATGCTGCAACCGTCGGCACTGCCGTAGCAGGATTAGGTGTACTCTTTCGTCAAGCACCGGGATACTATCCATGTCGATCTGTATTCTTTGAGGAACTTGCTGTTTGCAGGTCTCCAATAAATGTGCTTGATGATCTCAGGAATTACCGGCAAATATTGCAGAGAAGCCTTTAAGGCTCGACACATGCAAATACTATCTGAAGGACATCCACTCGAAATGAATGGGATTTTGCCGATATCATTTTAAGGAATCCGGGAATGAGTGCCACTAGGAAGCCGGTTTGGCGGAGCAGCTACGCAACAGACTGCAGATCTGTACCACCTGGGTGCAAATCCCAGAGCCGGCTCCATCACTCTCTTCTACTGCAGTATTCCCCTTACGCTGACTAGCATAGTAGTCGCTATCGTCTGGAGCGGTTCGAATGTAGGGCTTATTTGGGGGGGATTACCATATACATAAAACTACTAGGTGCTGCTGTATGGAGGACGACCGATCAATCAAGAGCTTCGGCATCCTCATGCTCATCGCCATAGCCGTGTTCGTCACCCCCCTTTTCCTCTGGCATCTGGCCAGCGACGACCCTATCGAGTCCTTGCCTGCACCTGATCTGACAGGTCACCTTTCTCTCTCTGATGCATTGGGTATCGACGTCATCCAAAATGGATTCAGAGAAGAGCAAATTGACGTCACTGACATCTCTCAGCTTATGTGGTCGATGCAAGGCATAACCAGCCCCGCAGGACTCAGAACGGCTCCTTCTGCGGGTGGCACATATCCACTCAAAGTAATGGTCCTAGCGAACGACGTAACCAGTCTAGAGAGGGGATCCTATCTGTATGAACCCGCAACACACTCCCTGACAGAGGTTTCAGTCAATGAGAGTCTGGCCTTGCGCGATTGTGTTCCTCCAGCGCACAGAGAGGGCATAGATGCGGCGTCAGCTGTGTTCATCATTCTGGCCGAATATGCGCGTACGACACAGAAATACGGTCTCCGGGGGATTCAGTATGTTCATCTGGAGATTGGACATGTTCTACAGAATGCTCTTCTGCAGATGGCGTCGCTTTCTCTGCGAACCCAGCCAGTCCTGTTCTTCGATGAGGCTACGGTACAGAGAATGCTCAACACGACTTACTCTCCTCTCCTCGTCCTCCCAGTGGGACCGAGCGGAACGACGGGCCCTGCAACATCTCCCCTCACAAATCTCGATGACATGACAGTGGAGCAGGCAATCAACAATCGTCGATCCCTTAGAAACTACGCGAATAGCAGCCTGGGTCAGAGCGAGCTCAATCACATACTTGGCAACTGTAGCTTGGTCCACCTTTTGGACGGCGATGACTCGAGATTCGATTTGCGTCTTGTACTGAGGGACGTCATGGGACTAGAGGGCGGGCTCTACGATTTTGATCTGGACAACGGGACCCTCAGTATGCTGAATGACGAAGACTTGGTTGACGTCCTCTTTGAAGCAGGTCTCACTCAGCCTTGGATTCGGGATGCACAGGCCAATCTGGTCATGTCTGCTGACCATGAATGGGCACAGACACAGGTTGATTCGGACTCACGGTGGCGGGCTATGCTCTATAGCGTTGGCATGTTAGGTCAGATTGTCTATCTTGAATGCACCTCTCTGGGGTTGGGCACGGTTTCGATTGGTGGTCTATATGAGAACCAAGTGGCCGAGGTCGTTGAAACATCTGAAGGATTCACCTCTCTCTACATCATGCCTATCGGGGTTCTGTGATTGAGATTGCCCGACGAACCAGTAGCACCCGCCCCCGTTCAGGTCACTGTATGAACTACACAAGACCTATTTCTGACGTCTGCAAAAAGGGCGATTGGAAGACTATGGGTGCTCGTGATGACGGCCTGGCCTTGAGAATTATCGATGAGGCTCGGCAAGCTGCAGAGCGGTTGGGAATCACATCCGCTGAGTCCCAACGCCATGTGATGGAATGCACTCGTCTTGCTGCACTCAACATGCTTCATCAATATACCGGCATCTGTGAATCGGCCGATGGCTCACTCTCATTTCGCAGGATCACATTCCTTGGCGAGAAAGCAGCACTTGATCCGCAGGCTGTGGTCGACGATGCTGAGCGGCTGTTGACAGACTGGCAGGGATCAGGTTCGATGGAACAGCTGGAGAGAAAAACCCGATCGGCTGTGCTCGACCTTATTCTCGAAGTTCACTCGATAGGTTCATTCCGTCCCATCACTCGTTCCTTGGCCCAGAAACCACGCAGGATTCTTGGAAGTTATTTCACGCCGATGCCCTTGGCACGACACATCGTGAACCTTACGCTTGGCTCGTGGATGGATGAGACGAGAATAGTGGAGGACTCCTGCGATTGGGACTCAGTCGCTGAAGGGTTCAGCCTCATTGACCCTGCCTGCGGTCCGGGTTCCTTTCTTCTTGCTGTGGTCGACTATCTTTCTGACAAGATTCGGAGAACTTCTGACCCGACGGAATACCGGCAGAGAATGTCTTCCTTCGTTTCTGGCCTGTACGGTGTTGACATTGACGGTGCAAGTGTCGAGGTTGCACAGAGAGTCTTGACCTGCCGGCTAGCCGAACTCGGACTCAAGAATGAGATTCCAAACACACGGCTTGTCCAAGGTAACTCCTTGATAGGTTCTCTGATGAATGATGCAGATGCCCCATCTGACTACCTATCTGACCAATCACTACACGAGCTGAACTGGAAAGAGCAGTTTGAATCCGAGTTTGTGGAACATGGAGGATTCCGGTTTGTCGTGATGAACCCCCCTTACGACCGACTCCGTCCAAGTAAAGCAGAATACATCCGAGAGCGTCTTCGAGCGGGAGAACGAGAAATCGACATGGAGGATTTTGACTCCTACAAGACTGAGCTGAGAGAGAGGGTTGAGTATTTCAGAAATTCTGGTGAATATCACCTAGCAAACAGATACACCTTGGACACCCACAGGCTTTTCGTTGAACGGGCACTTCAGATCTCTCAACCGAACGGGCAACTAGGTTTCATTGTTCCTGCTTCCATTCTCGGTGATCTGTCTGCTGCTGCTCTTCGGAAGGCGATTCTGACCAAACACTCTGTCTATCATCTCGAGGAGTTCCGCGAGGGCTCGTCTCTCTTTCCAAATGTGACTCAATCATTCTGTATCATGGCCATCAAGAAGGGGACTACGAGTGGAGTGATTCCTGCTGCATTCGGTCTCGAACATTTGCCCGATAGATCAAGCTCTATAGATTACCACCTCTCTCTTCGAAGGATTGAGTCACTCTCGGAAGAAGAATACATCATCCCGAATTTCACTGCGACTGGCTGGAGGATAGTTGACGCAATACACAGACATCCTCGGTTGGGTACACACAGGGGGCTAGAAATCTGGCGAGGTGAGCTTGACCTCACTCTGGACCGGTCCCTAATATGCGCTGATGACCGAAATCCTCCACTACTCAGAGGCTCCCACATCAGGAGATTCGGACATTCAGCAAATGTTGAGTGGGAGGAATTCGTGGATTATGATGCTTTCGAGAAAAAGCATCCGGAATCGCAACGGATTGCACACTCCAAGAAAAGACGAATTGCATGTCAACAGGTGTCCAATCGTAATCAGCGTTGGAGACTGAAATTCAGTCTCGTTGAGCCTGGGGTTGTGTTGGCAAACTCCTGTAACTACCTGGTACTTCAGCCCTCCGGGAAACACTCCGATCTCCTGTTCCTGCTGGGAGTACTGAACTCCTCCCTTCTCAACTGGCGGTTCGCTGTGACGAATACCAACAATCACGTATCGAATAGAGAACTAGGCAATCTTCCCGTATCATCTCTCTCCGAACTCGGGGCTGAGCAGAAGGATCTCCGTGATGCGATAGTGGAAGAAGTAAGGCTCATCCTGAAAGGGGAACTAAGTCGAGAACACAATCTGGATGATTACGTCTTTCAACTCTATGGGTTGGACCATACTCAGACCCGCTCAGTGATCCAGGAAGTGCGTGGGAGGAAGGAGCCAGTCGCGTAGATTGTGAGCTGATAGCCTCACACAGTACCTTTTTCAGAGTCGGAAGGAATCTTGATTCACCGTCGGTGTGTGATGGCTATAGAACTAGAAACTGAGACTGCAGACGGGGACGACTTCGTTGTGTACAATCACGTTGCTCCCCCTCTCAGTGAACTCGATATGCAAGTCATCAAGTCGGTGCCGCCGGGTGGCAATTGGGCAGATATACCCCTTTCCATCGCTCAGAAATCAAAACGGATTATGCAAATCCGTAAATCAGGCGGCCGAACTACGTACTATGGCCGATTGAGGAACGACCTTCCAAGCTACACGGTCAGTACATACTTCTATCGTCCCGGGAATGGCAGCTTTGTCCATCCGGAACAGGACAGAATGATATCGGTCCGAGAGGCTGCTAGGCTCCAGTCCTTCTTCGATGAGCATCGCTTCTTGGGTCCGGCAAGCTCACAATACAAGCAAGTTGGGAATGCAGTGCCTCCGCTGCTGGGCAGAGCAGTTGGCGTGACAATTCCTTCAGGGTTTGCGGTTGACCTGTTTTGTGGTGCCGGGGGTCTATCACATGGTCTCCG
>SDNO01000280.1 GCA_004524435.1 Candidatus Thorarchaeota archaeon
CCAACGTCGAGGCAGACATCCATTGGACGGGCCGGTTCCCTCCTTTTGAATTCGGAGAAGGAAGTGGGACCTCGTGGGCGGGACACTTCGAGCAATCGGGGAGGTTTGAGGGGCAGGTCAAGATGGAGAACGGAGAAACCCTGAATATTCACGGGCTGGGCCAGCGCGATAAGAGCTGGGGCTCACGAGACTGGCATATAGAGAGCTGGTACGCCTTCCATGCCCAGTTTCCCGAGTTCTCTATTGGGCTCCGCCGGGATGTTGTGGACGGAGAGGTGCATCCCTCTGGTGGTTTCTCAACGGAGGAGGGATATGTACCGATCCAGTCTGTGGATGTCGAGACCCAGTTTGTAGATGAGCCGATCACTATGCCCGTCGGTGCTTTGACTACTGTCATCACTGAAACTGGTGACGAGTATAGGTTCAAGTCGAGAGTCCTTTCACCAACTGCCTTTGTTCGATTTGAACGGGAGTATGGTGGAGGCCGTACAGAGCTCTTCGAAGAGATGGCGATGCACCAGCATCTTGGTAGTGATGTCGAGGGCACAGGTCTGATTGAATGGCTGTTCACAAGAAGTCCATAGGAACACTATAGCGGCTGCTAGAACCTCGCTGTGTCATAGCCTGGTCCTGAAGAAGTGACTCTAGAGACATTACATGAATATGGCACACTCAGAGAGGGAATCACGCCGTTCATAGGAAACCCTTCCCATTCTACTTGGAAGGATGGAGTATGTCTTCCAGCAGCCGTCTATGCAAGAACTGCGGGGCACCACTGATTGAGAACCAGCGGGAGTGTCCAAAATACGGTCGACTTAACATCGATAGACATTGAGCCCGTCCGGGTTCGACTCCAGTATCTGATAAGAAGGAGAGTCTTCCTCCACGAAGTGTTGATGATTCCACTCCTTCGTCTACTGACGATGCTGCATCGGGATTCTCTTCTCACGGCACTGCGGAGGCATCCTCAGAATGTTCTGGTGATGAACCGTCATCTGGTCCCAAACCAGCAAGCTTCTAGTCGATTGCACCTGACGATCCGGGCAAGAAGTGTCCCAACTGTGGCAAGACGATTAGTGTCCGAGCTGAAGAATGCCACTACTGTGGGCATAAGTTCGAGAGCGAGAAGAAACCAGTTTGTTTCTGTGCCCTTGTTCTTATGGAATTCTCTTGGGCTATGATGTTGTTGACAACCATCTGGGTGACGGTCTAGCCTCTACAGGTAGAGTTTCTGGGAAGAGGGGCAGTAGAATGTTCTCCGGTCAGACTCCCCCAGATTCTCTCTCACAACTCTCCGACCACACTGACAGTTCTGTTGATTATACATCACATGTGTCAGGTTCTGCCCCTGGAGCTTGGCTTCCAGCCAAGACTTGGCGAACGCCATAGTTGTTTCAACCAGCTCTTCTGCTTGTCTCTTTCCTTTCTAGATGGAGGATTCCCCACCGACATTTCATACCGCTTATAACCACCTTCCAGACGCACCTCATTGGAGCGTGACATGATGGCGAACGAAGATTCCTCCTCGACCCGCCCTGAACTCGACCGCCCTGATTCGCTGAAGCCCTTCGCATCCATGTGGTCAGGTCAGGCTTTTTCCCTATTCGGTAGCCGTCTTGTTCGATTCGTCATTGTCTGGTGGCTGACCTTGGAGACCGGTTCGGCAACGGTCTTGGCAATAGCATCGATAGCCGCCATCGCTCCACAGATTATCATTACCCCCTTCGCCGGGTCCCTCGTTGATAGGTGGGACCGGAGACGAGTGATGATCACAGCAGACTCACTGACAGCAGTTCTCACGGGCTCTCTGGCATTACTGTTCTATCTGGACTCCTTCGTCCTCACGGGCATCGTTGAGGTCTGGCATATGTACGCTGTCATCCTGCTCGGTTCGGTCTTGGGTTCTTTCCATTGGCCGGCAATGCAGGCCTCGACAACCATGCTTGTCCCTGAGGAACAGCTCTCCCGCGTTGGTGGGATGAATCAGGCTCTCAATGGTCTTGCCAACGTACTGGCTCCACCTGTCGCTGCAGTCCTGTTCGCGTTTCTGCCCATGCACCAGCTGCTACTGGTGGATGTTATCACCGCCGTGATTGCTGTTTCCTCTCTGGCCTTCATTCGCATCCCCACACCCCCACGCGAGACAATGGAGGAAGACAGCACTCCGATCAGAGACATGGTGGAAGGCTTCCGTTTCCTTCGTGGCTGGCCTGGGGCACTCTTGATCTTGGCTCTCGCCATGATTCTGAACTTGGTGTCGACACCCGCCTTTTCACTTGTGCCGATTCTCAGTACCGTCCACTTTGGCGGAGATGAGCTTACTCTTGCCCTGCTTCAGTCTGCAAGCTCTCTAGGGATGGTGCTAGGAGGAATCCTCCTGACAGTCTGGGGCGGCCCAAAACGAAAGATGCGATTGGCCCTGATGGCACTCGTGGTGGAAGGTATTGGAAGCATCTTCATTGGACTCACACCTCCTGACTTCCTGTACTTTGCCGTTGGAATGCTCTTCATGATTGGACTCATGATCCCCATTTTCAATGGGCTGATCTTTGCCCTCCTCCAGACTGCCATCCCTGCCGATATGCAAGGGCGGGTCTTCGCCCTCATCGTGAGCGGGGCCTCCGCGATGTCGCCTATCGGTCTTGCAGTGGCCGGGCCGTTTGCTGATGCATTTGGTGTTCCCCTCTGGTTCCTAATCTCGGGCATCGTCACAGCGGTTCTTAGTGCAGCTGTGATGTTTGTGCCTGCCACACAGAACTTGGAAGCCCGTGCGAACGAAAGAATGAATTCCAAAGACAGGTCGGCGCCAGAGTCAGAGTCCAAGGCTCAATTCGCCGCACTTGAATGATTCGCCACAAGACTCGACATTTCGACTCTTCATAATGCGCAAGTAGTTGGAACACGTGTTCCAAATCAATATCCTGCAATCTTCCTTGCGTAAGGTGCACTACGCGTTACATGTGAAATAGCGCTGCCAGTCTTGAGAATGCGCCATTCTCCAGACGATTTGGAGCAATAC
>SDNO01000281.1 GCA_004524435.1 Candidatus Thorarchaeota archaeon
AATGAGATCCTGACACCCAAACTGAGGGAGTGATAGACAATGACAGATGTGCTTGATATCAAGGATCTGATTGTCGAATACAAGACCCGCCGGGGCGTCGCACGAGCCGTTGACAGGGTCTCTCTCAAGTTGCCCGAGAATCGAACACTTGGTCTCGCGGGGGAGTCGGGATGTGGCAAGTCGACACTGGGCCGTTCGATTATGAAGCTTGTTCCCTATCCTGGCAAGATCATCAGTGGCGAGATAGTCTTGAACATCGATCACGACCAACGATGGAAGGACGGTGTCATCCCAAAGGGCAACGTCAACATCATGGAGATGAACGATGAGCAGATGAGGGCCCTTCGTGGCAGTGAGATTGCCTATATCTTCCAGGACCCTATGACCTCTCTCAATCCCATGGCTACCATCGGGAACCATTTCGTCCAGATACAGAAGGCACATGACCCTGAAGCCACCGAGGAGGAGGCCATCGAACGGGCCATGGAGGTCCTGAAATCGCTTGGTATCAAGGGAGAGCGAATCAACGACTATCCTCACCAGTTCAGCGGTGGAATGCGCCAGCGGGTGATGATTGGACTGGCCCTTGTCATGCGCCCCCGCCTGCTGATATCTGACGAGCCTACCACCTCACTGGATGTGATTGTTGAGGCACAGATTCTGGAAGAGATTCAGGAACTCAAGGAGGAGTTCAACCTGACCATGATCCTCATCACTCACAATCTCGGTGTTCTAGCGCAGACGGCTGATGACATTGCAATAATGTACGCAGGCCAGATGGTTGAAACGAACACCACCGAGGTGCTCTTTGAGTCCCCACAGCATCCCTATACACAGGCCCTCCTCCAATCAGTTCCCGACGTGACCCGTCCGGACAAGAAGCTGACTTGGATAGGTGGCGCGCCGCCCGACCTGATCGACCCACCGCAGGGGTGCATGTATCACCCACGCTGTGAACAAGCCACGGAGATCTGCAAGGTGAAGGAGCCCCATCTGATCGAGAGCAACACAGGCGGATATGTCGCCTGCCATATGTACGGGAGGCGCTGAGATGAAGCTGGTAGAAGTAAAGAATGTGAAGAAGTACTTCCCGGTTCAGAAGGGCTTTCTTGAGCAGCTTCTGTCCAAGGAACAGACATTCGTCCGTGCAGTCGATGATGTGTCCTTTGATATCATGAAGGGAGAGGTTCTCGGTCTGGCGGGCGAGAGCGGTTCCGGTAAGACCACCATGGGAAGACTGTGTGTGCGCCTCATCGATCCAACTGAGGGTGAGATCTTCTACGATGGAACGGACATTGCATCTCTGGAGGGTGAGGAGCTGCGGAAGATGCGACAGAGGTTGCAGTTCACATTCCAAGACCCGTCATCCTCGCTGAACCCCCGGCTCTCCATCGGGGATGCAATTGCTGATGCTCTGAAGTTCCAGGGGATAGGCACACCGGAGGAACGCAGAGAACGCGTCGAGGAAATACTGGAGCAGGTGGGTCTCTCGCCCGCCGAGACCTTCTACAACCGCCGCCCCCATCAGATATCTGGCGGTCAGAAACAGCGGGTTGTCTTCGGGCGGGCCATCGTACTGAATCCTGAGTTTGTCGTCACGGATGAACCTGTGGCAATGGTGGATGTTTCAATCAAGGCACAGCTGTTGGAACTCATGCTGGACCTCAAACGCGAGTTCGACCTCACATACCTCTTCATCTCACACGACCTTGCCACAGCTCGGCATGTGTGTGACCGGATTGCCATCATGTATCTTGGCAAGATTATCGAGATTGCCGACAGGGACCAGATCTACGAGGATTCCCTACACCCCTATACGGAAGGGCTCATGAGTGCTATTCCGGTACCGGATCCCAAGATAAGGACGAAGGAGAAGATTCCAAGGGGCGAGATTCCCAGTGCCATCGACCCACCATCGGGGTGTCGGTTTCATCCGCGGTGTCCAAAGGCCTTCGGCAAGTGCTCCGAGGAGTTGCCCGAACTCAAGAAGGTGGGTGACGGGCGATACGTCGCATGTCATCTGTACTGAGGAGAACCCCCTGTACTCTAATCGAGGCTGCGGATCATGTGGATGTGTCATGTCATAAGGTTCTAAAGCAAAATCACGAAGCTCTCACCCGAACAGCTATGTGTCTTGCAGTACCAGGTCTTATCCTGAGCATCGATGGCGACTACGCATCTGTTGACTTCGGAGGCGTGAAGAAACGGGTGTGTGTCAGTCTGCTTCCCGACATCGAAGAGGGCGAGTACGTCATCGTCCACACAGGCTACGCGATCGAGAAGCTCAAGCCCGAGGAGGCCAAGAAGACCCTGGCACTCTTCGAGGAGATGGCTGAACTTGCCTCTGGTATGGAACGCTAGCTGGGCAGTAAACAGATTTTTCAACAACACACCCTCTCCCTTCTCGTGATATTCCATGACCGATACGCTAGAGAGCATCATGGCCGAGCTTCGCGAGCGCGTGAACACTCCTGACACCGAGACCGAGGTCTCGAGGGAGGAGGTTGAGGAACTCATCTCCAACACGGTGGTCGTCATGCCGGCAGGGGGCAAGGGCACAAGAATCCGTGCCGAGACCGAGAGTGATGAGATCAACAAGGTCATGATCAGTCTTGATGGCAAGGAGAGCATGATCGAGAAGTGCGTGCGGGAGTACGCTGAGATCGGCATCAAGAAGTTCGTTGTGCTGACGGGATTCCTCGCCGGGGTGGTTGAGATGCACTTGGGCGATGGTTCCCGTTGGGATGTGGATATCAGATACTCACAGGACCCTGGAGGGAAGAAGGTGGGGAATGCAGGTGCTATTCTTCATGCCCTCAACAATGGGACCATTGATGACTCGATGACGGCAATCATCCACAACCCTGACGATGTAATCATAGGAATGGACCGTCCCTATGGTGAGGTCTTCCTTGAGGGACAGGTCAAGGCGCGAAAGAACGACTGTATCGCGACGTTCATCGTGGTACCTGAGACCCCCTTCCAGTACTCCGGGATGATCATCGACCATGGAAAGGT
>SDNO01000073.1 GCA_004524435.1 Candidatus Thorarchaeota archaeon
AGATAGTCCACAGCTCGCAATTTTCGGCAACTTCTTGATATTCATATTTCATACGGTCTTGGTCAGTATCGTCTATACTTGGTTGTACAACTCTGGAAGAGGGAATCTCATTCCTGTCACTCTATTCCACGCAACTATGAATGCTGTCGGCGGGTTTCTCCTACTTGCAGGGATAGTGATACCGGCCATCTACATTCTGCTCTTGCTTGCCCTCATAGCAATCATATTGATCGCGGTACTTGGTTCAAGAAATCTATCACAAGAAGAGAAGACGCAATTGTCCGATATCTTGATCTGACCTCGAAACCGACGAATAGCGGAGATGCTGTTACCCATTGACCTTCCGGAAACTAAAGAGCTGGAAACTCAAGTCTGAAGACTGTTCCCTGCCCATAGTCCCCTTCCACCCTATCTGAGACACGTATCTTTCCGTCATAGCGACGGACCAGAGACTGCACAAGACTCAGGCCCAGCCCCATTCCCGACGCACCTTTCATGAATCTCTTGAATAGTCGCTCCTTTCTCTCTGGACTGATACCTCGCCCGTAGTCCGAGATCTCAACTTCCCAGTTTTGATTCAACCGATCATCAATGATTCGGACAGAAACCTCGATGAGTTTCTTGTTGGGGCTATACATGGCTGAGTTTCTGAAGAGGTTAACGAACAAATCATCCAGCAGATCATCAGCGAGAATCCATGCATGGTCTTCCTCGAAATCAAACTGAAACTCAATCGTGACTTCGGGAAACTCTAGACGTGTCTGCAGCCCCGCCTCCTTGATTGCCTGAACAAGGTCTCTTCCCTTGAGAGTGACTCTGCTTTCCTCATCGATGCGGACGAGCTGTTGGACGTTTCTCACCAGTCTATCAGCCTTGTTCAGGGCAAGATCCGCCTGTTCAAGGATATCTCGTACGTTTGACTCTGGCACACCGTCCATGACAGCTAGACCAATGGAGGTTGCAATGGCCTGATGAACATTGCCAACATCGTGAATCAAGAGATCCGCATATAGGTGGGCTCTGTCACTTGACTCTTTGGCACTCTCCATGGCCTGTAGATAGAGATATGCTAGTAGAGCTGGACCAGCAAGGAGTCCTGCCAGAAACATCATCTCCCCTGTCCACCAGCCCAGACTCCAGTCAACAAATATGCCCTTCAGAAGGCCGGGGAGAATCCAGAGTGCGAGAAGACCAGCACTCAAGACTTCCACATCATTCCAAGACCGTCCATGCTCGATGAGTACGAAGACGAGACGTGCAAACTCTGCAACAGCGATAATACTCACAAGTATCATGGCTGAACGGGCAAAAGGGACACCATGGTACTCGGGGGCAAGTGATATGACCCAGTCCTCGATGAACTCGCCAATCAAGAGTATGAGCCCGATGACGGCTACCCGAAAGAGAATCCATCGCCTGGCATCTTTGAAAGGTGCCGACTCTGGCGGACTCTTTGTCCAACGAATCGAGAGTACAAGAAAGTAGAGCGATATCAAAGCACTGAGCAAGTAAGGGACAATCGACTCGCCGTAGACTTCAAAATACTCTGGTCTCCAGAAGAAAGTGAGCTGAATCTCCGTAGCGGCCCAAGAGAGGTACAGTACAATAAGAGGGTAGAGATTCCAAGATGTGACGCTTCGAGAGTAGAGCAGAAGCAGGACAGCGATGCTCACGGAGAGAACGGCAGTTCCGCCGTGGGAGACAAAATAGGCCCCGACGTTCACCACACGATAGTCAGGTAGGAGCAGCTCTCCAAAGCCCTGAACCACTAGAGGTGTTACAGCGACAAATAGAGGGCTTGCAGAGAGCCACATCAGGGCATTCATACTGCTGACACGGCCACGATAGACAGGAATGGAAATTGACAAGGACAAACTGAACATTCCAACAATCTCAAAAACCGCAGATAGTGTCCAAGCCAGAGGGAGAAATGACAGAGCCAAGAAGTCTGTTGCCACGGATGAAGCAAGGAGCACTATTGCGACAGTCAGAAAGGAAGGACGCAGATAGGTGGGTGTCTGTTTCTCCACAAGAGTGGTGTAGGCCACCAAGAAGCACATTGCTAGCGCGGCCAATGCAAGAACAGTGACTGGCGCAAGGATTTGTACTGATTCCATAGAGGGGATGATAAACCGTGATATTGCTAGATAAGCTGCAATTGCGACAATAGAGCTGGCTGCAGAGAATCTCATTCCCGTATTCTCTTCCTCTAATCTCCTTCGAGTCCACATTCCAACAAGAATCAAGGCAAAAAACAGTGCATGTTCCAAGACATCAACCGAAACCCGTTGCGTCGTCTTGAAGAGAAGGGGCGGGTCCGGAAATAATAGATGTTCTATCGCGAGAGATATATTGACAAAACCTCTGAAGGCCAAGGCGCTCAGAAACCCCATGCCAAGATGGTTTTCTCTGACAGTCCTTAGACTGTAAATCCAAGCCGCACCCGTGACAGAGCTCACAGCTATTGCTATGTGAGCAGCTATGCCAGTATAGAATGAGTCCCAGGCTGCTGAGAGAATAGCAAACATTGTCAACGAAACAAAGACTGAGGCAAGAACCGCATAGACTGATTCTCTTCGTTGATCCATATTTCTCCCCATCAGAAGCTCATTACCTCGGCTTGTCTGTTCAGTCTGAAACTGCAACTACGAAATAAATGCTCTTATCACGTTGACCAAACCTTCACTTCAGTCAGCACATAACGCCTTGATACAAATGGCGCAAGTGGAAGTGCTTATAGAGCATCTGGATAGAGTCTGACACACCATGCAGGCATCACGAAAAAAGACCCTGTCCAATATGTCCACAAGAGAGATGTTCTCGCTCTGGTGGGATGTGAACTGGGTGCGCTATCTAGTGATATCGCTGACGCCAATCGGACTCGTCGACGCGTTGTATACGGTCCTGCTCTATAATAGCTTCGGCCCGCAATATGAGCTGAACCCCCTCGTCCGATTTGCTCTTAGTACAGAATTCTGGTATCTGTGGTTTCTTCTTGATGTCATATCCTTCTCTGTGTTTGCAATGATTGCCGGTTCCTACTATCTGCACACCAGATCGAAGATATTCGGCAACAAGACGTGGTGGCTTGCTGGACTGATCGGTTTCAGGATTGGAGCTGCAGCCTACAACATCCTAGTGTTCTACCAAGTTGCGCTTTCGTTCGTGTCTTCATCTTTCATAGCTCTTGTTACTTTCCTTCTCATGGGGACTCTGCTGGCCCGAACTGAAGATGTATCCAAGAGAGGTATCGTCGAGTATTTCAGAATGAAGCTAGACTCGTGGCATCACAGATATATCCAGAGAGGTCTCAAAGCCAAGACAGTTCCTGAAGAGAAAACCGACAAAATCATCCTGTCTCCAGAACCCCCAGACAGCATGAGCCTTTGGCTCAAACGAGCAGGCTACCTATCTCTTGCAGTCTTGGTCTTCGTTTCGACGCCCTATTTCCTAGCTGTTCTTGCCGACTTCACTGGGGTAGGTGCATGGAGCGAAGTCTTCGGCCCCTTGGTATTCTGGAATGAGGTCTCTGGCCCCGCCTTCATTATGGGTTTCATATTCATTGTTGGACTCTCTGCAATCATGATGTACGCGATTCTCAAAGCTTTTAGCGTGAGAGAGGGAGCTTGGTAATTGTCAAGAAACGAGTTAGGTCGATGATATCATGCAAGAGGGAAGAAAGCGACAAAGCAAACGAGCTGTGTGGGCCAAGAGACTGGTGTACATCTCGCTTGCCGTGTTGGTGCTCCTTGGGATTCCTTTCTTTCTTGCTTGGCTCGCAGATGCCACTGGAATGACTGCTTTCAATGAAATCTTTGGGCCATACATACTTTGGAATGAATGGAGCGGTGGCGTCTTTGTTCTCGCCTTCTTCTCGATTGTTGCACTCACTGGTGCCATAATGTTTCTGATGATGATGGCATTTGACACCACAGAGGGCGCATGGTAGGCAGGCTCAGCCTCTGACTAGATTCCGAATTCCTCGGGAGGATAGTCTTCAGCCTCAGTTCGAGCCATAGTTAACGCCATGACAGCCTTCTGAACGTGAAGCCTGTTCTCTGCTATGTCGTAAACGATTGATTTCGGCCCATCTACAACTTCGTCAGTCACCTCAGAGTTCCGATCAACTGGCCCACAATGAGTGAAGAAGGCATCATCGGCCTTGTCCATCCAGTCCTTTGTTGTTATCCAATCGTCGTACTTCATGGCCTTCTGAGTCTCGCGCTTCTTCGCCTCTTCAATTCCATGTTTGCTCGCTAAATCATAGAAGTCGGAAGTCATCCAGTTTCTTGAGTAGACAAAGTTGGCTCCATCGTAGCCCTCCTCCAAGTCATGAACAATCTCAAAAGTGCTGTCGGATGCCTCAGCGTTTTCTTCGCACCACTTGATGACTTCAGGGTCAAGATCATAGCCCTCCGGGTGGCATAATGTCACATCCATTCCTAGACGAGAGTTGATTAGGATACTCTCTTGCACCGATGACCAAGAACGGACCAGAGCACCCTTTCCCCAGACCTGTAGAAGTTTCTTGCCCTTGAGATCACCTGCGTGCTGTCTCATCCCCATGACATCAGCTAACCCCTGGCAAGGATGAAATCTGTCGTGGGCCATTGAGACTATGGGTATGCTGGCATGCTGTGCGTACTCCCGAAGTAGTTCGTCGCCCTGCCCGTATTCCTCTATAGCCGTTTCCAAGATTCGTATACCGATTCCGACGAAGTACCTGCTCATCACTTTTGCTGCATCTTCGATGGTTTCACCAGCACTCTTCGCGGATTTCAGACGCATGCTCTTTGGCTCAAGGAACTGTGCATGACCGCCCAGTTCTGTAGCTGCAGCCTCGAAAGACTGCCGCGTTCTCACGCTGGGATTGTAGAAGAACATTGCAAAGGTCCGTCTGTCCAAGCAGTTCCGGAGGGGGTGGTTGTAGCGATCCTCCTTGAACTCAACAGCGAGCTCCAACGCCCGCTCGATATATTCAACTGGCCAGTCCTGTGTCGTAATGAGGTCGCGTCCGTACAGAGTCATCGTCAATCATTATTCTCATCTGGGGCGTGTATCTATAACTCTATCTCAAAACCTCTGTTTGCGTGCCCGGGTTTACAATGGTCAATGACGAGAATCTCCGTCTATCCCATGCTATGATTGACCTCAAATCCAGAATAGCTGGTCCAGGCAGGCGAGAATCCATCCTCGTTCTCATAGTAGACAGAGAGGTTCTCTACTCGAGGACGCACCCCTAACACGGTTCTGTCAAGATCTCTCAGCCTAGCGGCAAGCTCATCTATCTGTTCTTGAGTACCCTCACAGAAAATCTCCACTCGTCCGTCACGAAGGTTGCGAACCAGTCCTTCAAGACCAATATCACGCGCAATTCTTCTGGTCGTTGCCCGGAATCCAACTCCTTGGACTCGACCTTCAATAAGCATCCTCGCCTTCTTGATTTCAGTCACCCCAACTGGCCAGTCTCTCTATCCTGGTGCGCTACGAATCAGATTGCTCCTGAATGCTCTTAATTGCTTGGGAATCGTAAGAAAAGGAGATGAGTGCCAAGATGGCACTCTGATTAGCTGCCACGCCAACCTCGGTCAGTTCTATCTCATGGTGAGGGCAAGAACAGCTTTCTGGGCGTGCATCCGGTTCTCTGCCTGATCGAAGACAATCGACTGTGGCCCATCGACCACGGAGTTCGAGACCTCGAAGCCTCTGTCACAGGGCAGACAGTGCATGTAGAACGCATCTGGACGAGCATTCTTCATCATGTCATCGTCGCATATCCAGTGCTTGTTCTTGTCAAAGACCTCTTGAGACTTCTCAAGTTCGGGCTTGTCGTTGAACGGTGGAATGAACTCCTTACAGGTCCAGGCCTTGGGATAGACCACATGAGCTCCCTCAAAGGCCTCGTCCATGTCATTCACTATCTCGAAACTTGACTCGTTCTCCTCAGCATAGACATTGCACTGCTTGATGATCTCATCATCCAGCTCCATACCCTTTGGGTGAGCAAGCACGGTCTCCATGCCCATCTTTGTGGCTCCAATGACTGCACTCTGAGGAACAGCCAGCGGCTTGTGAACTGAGGGCGAATAGGCCCAACTCATAACGAACTTCACATCCTTGAAGGTGCCGAATTTCTCTTTCACCGTCATCACGTCGGCAAGTGCCTGACACGGATGGTACTTGTCGTCTTCCATGTTAATCACAGGTGCATCAGACCAATACGCGAAGTTGTTGATGATCTCGTTTGCCCGGCCATATTGCCAGCCAACGGGATCTCCATAACACCGGATTGCTATGCCCTGCCCCATCCTTGAGAGGACACGCGCCACATCGGATACACGCTCAGTGGAGTAGGCCTTCTCATCACCCTCAAGAGCCGGTGCGTAGATCTTGCTTGGATCCAAGAAGTGGGCGTGACCACCGAGCTGGGTCATGCCTGCCTCGAATGAGTTCCGTGTACGAAGTGACTGGTTGTAGAAAATCATAAACAGCGTCTTAGCATCAAGCAGCTTGTGTGGTTCCCAAAGTGCATACTTCTTCTTCAGATCAATTGCGACCTCAATGAGGGTCTCAACCTCTTCCTTGCTGTAGTCAAGCAGGGTTATGTAGTCCCTGCCTCTGAAGCTCTCTGTCTTTACCATTGTACTCACGGAGACAAAGAAGGACTGACTCGCAAGAAAAATCTTGCCTACTGACCAACAGGCCAGCTTTCGGATAACCATATGGCAGTTCTTATATCGAGTGGATTGTCAGGATGAGCCAGAACGATTCTGGAGTCAAGAGAGAAGATGCACAGAGAGATAGCAAAGGGTGTCTATTACGTGGGTGTGGACGATCATCACACCAAGTTGTTTGAGAACCTCTGGGAGATCCCGCTTGGTGTTTCATACAACAGTTACCTGATTGTCGACGATAAGATTGCTCTAATTGAAACGGTGAAGGAACCTTGGACAGAGGAGTGGTTGGACAATATCAGTGAGATCATCGATCCCGCAGAGATTGACTACCTAATCCTCAATCATATGGAGCCTGATCATACTGGAGCCTTACCACATATTGCCAAAATCGCGAAGAATGCCACCATGGTCTATAGCCCCAAGGCATCTCCGATGCAGAAGTCGTTCTACGATGTTGGACTTGAGGAGAAGACTGTCGAAGACCTTGAGGAGATATCCCTAGGTTCCAAGACCCTCAAGTTTGTCCATGCAATGTTCTTGCATTGGCCGGAAACAATGATGACATACCTTGTTGAAGACAAGATTCTCTTCCCCTGTGACGCATTCGGCACCTATGGAGCGCTCAACGGGAAGATCTTCGACGATGAGATAGACCTTCGTATGGTAGAACAAGAGAGTAGGCGATACCTCTCCACCATTATCACGAGCTATCTCAAATTCGTCCAGAGAGGGATTGAGAAAGTCAAGGAATTAGGCATCGAGATTGATGTCATCGCTCCGAGCCACGGGCCAATATACCGGGAAGACCCCATGTGGATTGTGAATAAGTATGCTGAATGGAGTAGCCCAGAGCTAGAGAAGACCTGCTGCATCGTCTATGGTTCCATGTACGGTTACACCCATCGTCTGGCCATCAAGCTCAAAGAGGAACTTCTTAGCTTGGGTGTCAACGTAAAAGCGCACAATGTTTCCTATGCAAGGACAGGTGATGTGCTAGTAGACTCCATGCGGGCCGGGGTGATTGTCCTCGGCGGGCCAACCTACGATGCCTTTCCGTTTCCGAAGCTGTGGACCTTCATGAACGAAATGGAAGGCAAGCGCTTCGCTCAGAGACCCATTGGCCTCTTCGGGACATTCGGTTGGGGAGGCGGCGGTGTCCGAAAGATGAAGAAGTGGCTTGAGGACCAGAAATTCGAGATACTTGAACCAGTGATACGAGTGAAGGCCAGACCAACAGACGAGGAAGAGGCTGAACTCAAGAAGCTGGCTAAGACTATAGCCCAAAAACTCAGATAATCTAGTGTGCCGGTGCAATCCGGCCACCCCCCACTCTGTTTTAGATAGGTCTAAGAATATTCTTATAAACGACGTTTTAACCAGCCACTATCATATTGTTCGGTCACACTGAAATCGTGGCCAGATACGAAGAGGAGAAACAATACAGATGGAACTCAAGGGATCACAGACCGAGAAGAACCTGCTAACCTCATTCGCAGGCGAGTCACAGGCCCGAAATCGCTACACGTACTGGGCCAAAATCGCGAAGAAAGAGGGCTACGTCCTAGCAATGAATGTATTCCTAGAGACTGCTGACCAAGAGAAAGAACACGCCAAGCGTTTCTTCAAATTCCTTCGAGAGGGAGATGCCAATCCCGCACTTGAGATAGAGTACGAGTTCCCGACCGGCCCCATGGGCACAACTGTCGAGAACCTACGAGCAGCTGCCGAGGGTGAGCACCACGAATTCACGAACATGTATCCAGGTTTCGCAGATATAGCAGAGAAAGAAGGTTTCGACAAGATTGCCTTCACATGGCGAAAGATTGCAGATGCAGAGAAGTGGCACCATGACCGCTTCAAGATACTCGCAGACAAGATTGAGGATGGCAGCGTCTTCAAGCGAGATAGGAAAGTTCGATGGAGATGCCAGAACTGTGGTTATATTCATGAGGGCGAACACCCTCCTGAAACATGCCCGGCATGTGACCATCCCAAGGGCTACTTCATGATTCACACAGCCGGGTTCTGAAGACTCTCGACAGAAGGCCGTGGCGATTGGACTCCCACGGCCGCATCGATTTCTTGCGTTGTTGCATAGACATAGACAGAGATGTAGCACCACATTGGTTGGAATATTGGTTAGTCTCTCACTTCCTGCGATATCTGAGATTCTGTTGGGGAGTCCCCCGGTAATCACTCACTTCTTGGGGATTCTACCGTTCTCGATCCACAACTGGGCTGTAGAGGTAGGTAGACAAATCATCCGATACTCTGCTCTCTCTCTAGGTTTCCAATATAGGGAACCTCACGGAATCTTCCAACCTAGGTCTTCCGTCATCTGAAACCAACACACCTCGCAGAAACAAACAAGTATCCGTTCTTTCGCCAGTGATACGAGCCACCACGGGTCTCAGGAAGCTTACATTGGACAAGAAAATCACCTCCGCTCTGCTAATCGGGATGATCCTTGTGGGTTCGGGACTGTTTCTGTTTGTTTTTCTCCAGCAATCAGCCGGGCCGAGTCCTACCGATACAGCATCATCCTATCAGGATAGCGTGCTGCTAAGTGAGATACACTACAACGAAACACTGGATTTGAATCAGGAGTTCTTTGAACTCTATGTGTCAGAAGGCTACTCAGGTGAACGCCTAGAGAACTTATTCGTTACGACCTTCGATGAAGAGGGTATGATTGCTCTGCCCACTGTCACCAATGTCGACGATGAGGACTACATTGCAGTCTTCACGGGAACTGGGGAGAATGACTTAGATGCGGAGGACGGATCAGCAACCATCTATCTCGCGTTGACCAGCAGGATTCTTGATCCAAACGGTGATGAGATAGGCGTCTTCGACGAAAACGGATACGTCATAGACTATGTCCGGTTTGACGGAGGAAACGGTGACTCAACGTACGGTGACTGGCTAGAGTCTGAAGACGGCCCTTCACTCCCTTCAAACCACACGGGCTCAATCTCCATGTTTGGCTTCGAGTCAGCAAATGCAAGCAATTGGATGGTGAGCCTAACCTCACCGGCAAATCCCAACGTGTACAGCTTTCTCGCCGTTGAAACAGGCTACATCGTCACAATCACAAACGGGCTGAACAGGGAAATGTCCTTCGACGGCATTGACGATACTATGCTCGCCGGGAAAGGTGAGAAGGTGGACGTCTATCCCAAAAAAGGAGCGGACAAGAGTCTGATCAAGGACATCAAGAAGCATATCGCATACAGCCTAGACTTCTATCACAAGAAAGGTTTCACCCGTGGGCCTGCCACTTACAAACCTGGAAAGATAAACGTCACACTAGTGAAAGGAAATCGAACTGAAACGGTTGGCGCCGCCTCATCAAAGGGAAACATCGTTATCAAGGTGGGCACCATCACAAGTAAGGCCGATCTCAAGTATGTGTGTGAACACGAGCTGATGCATCTTTTCCAGTACAAGACTGAAAAGAAGGGTAATGACACGGTAGATCATTGCCCCGTGACCAATAAGTTCTGGATAGAAGGACAGGCGACCTATTGGGGCATCGAATCAACACGGGCCAACTACAACCTCACTCACAAGGAGATTCAAGACGAATTCAAACGTGTTGGCGATCACAATTGGTACACGCACTTCACAGATCTCAACCGATCAATCTTCAAAGGTTGGGGAGGTGCCTACTCCGACTATATGGGATCCTATCTACTCAACAAGTTCATTGCGGAAGTCTTTGGAGAGGATAAGTTGAAACAGATCTTCGATACTGCTCAGGACAACTTCAACAACAACTCCAAAGATGTGAGTCCAAAAGACGCCATTGCACAGGTACTTGGAAAGTCATGGGAACAGATTGTGGCTGAGTTCCATGCCTGGCTCATGACAGATGCAATCACCGATAACGGTGTTCCTGAAAGGAAGACCCATGTGAATGTGACCTACAACAATGATACTGTAAGCGACGAAGTCAGTGTAAACTCCTATGGAGCGGCCGTCGAAAGAATCAGAGTGAATAGCACTCAGCCCTTCAAAATCAAGTTCAATGTGAATCCGTCAAATAGTAAGTGGAAGATAACCATCATCTACGTGTATGAAGATGGCAGCCGAAAGAAGATGGTAGGCTCGCCCTTTGATCATGGGCCCAGCTATCCTCATATCGCTGTCAATCCTGAGAGTCATCCCAAGGGACTCAAAGAGGTCATCGTCGTCAAGAGCCATGTGGAGGACTCAACGGCAAGAATCAAGATGACTGTTTCGCCGATACCACGTCCCGGGCCTGTTCAGATCACACCAAACGGAGGACCCTACTACTTCGAGCTGCCATGGGGACTCGGCAACAGCACGCGATGGGACTGGCCATGGGAGATATACTGGAACTTCTCTTATTTCATGGATATCAGTAACTACACGCTCAGAGTCAATACCACAGCCATCACAGTGGAGAGCTTCTTCAACATAACTATCGAGTCCCCAGTAGGACCGGTATTTGAGGAGCCAGAGATAGCAGCCGGCGACCAGATTCTGATTAACTTCGATCCGGAGTATTTGTGGGAGTTTGGCGAGTATCGCATCACCATATCACAGTACAACTGGACCTCAATGCTCAATGGAACGCTGGAACTCCTTGAGGAGCCACGAGAGGGTGCAGTCCCCGAGAGTCCCTCGCTCATGATTCCCGACCAGGACTATATGCTCGAATCATCCAAGTGGCGGACAGGTAGCTCTGTCTGGTATGAGATTCTCCTCGACCCCAACTTCGACTATACACTCTTCCTTGAGGCTGATAGTGGATTCCAAGCAGAATGTGACTGGTACGTTGAGGTCTATGACCAAACAGACCTCGAGACCCCACTTGTATCCAACGAGGGCATATACGCCGAGGGCGAATACCCCCGAGAGCTATTGCTTCCTCGCTACTTCGAGGAGAACTATCCTTCTGGCGGAATTGCATTGATTCACATTGTATTCTCGACGTCAGCACCAGGCGCCACAGGACACATCATTGCCCTGACACATCCAGTATCTGGTTCGAGCATTGATAATCCCCTGTGGTACAACGGCTTGACCGAGTACTTCGGGGTGCCCCTCCCCTACTCGATTCATGAGGGAGGTCTGCTATACATCAATGCAACAATAATCCAAGGAGAACCCTTCTACACATACTTCAATTGCTCAGCCGCCATCACAGCTCAGGTTTGGGACGGGGTCGAATGGCTTGATTTTGCGGCGTTGCCGCAAGAGAACCACTTCTCGGTTTCCTACACCGCACAATCAGAAACAGTCTGTTTCAGATTCGATGTGGCACCCTCAGAGGAATCGGTTCTGTTCTACATTGTTACCATATGTGTGTGAAACAGTGAAACACTGATAGCAAGAGAAGAAACGAAGATGGAGTCGGAGGCCGACCTGGGAAGGGATGTTGAGAAATCTGGGGGGTGTTGTAGAAATCTACTTTCGGCCTCCGTACACCCAGGAAGAAAACGAATGAATTTCAAACCTTGTAATATACGCTGAGATGGCGGAGTGGCCCCACAGAATCA
>SDNO01000074.1 GCA_004524435.1 Candidatus Thorarchaeota archaeon
CTATGTTTGTTGACCAAGACTTCCTGACCTTCCAATGTCAATCGTATTGGCCCCACAACACCTTCACCGCTGAGCACGGGATTGAGAACCATCAACCAAGAACCTGTCTTGGACAGCTTCCCGTCGATATCAGGTTCCTCGACGAAGGCGAGGCTGTTTGACAGGCTATACCTCTTATCAATCACTCGCACAGGAACGGGGCATTCATATCGCAACTCAAATTCGATATGGCTCTTCGACTTGACACTCTCTCTTGGTTTCCCCGCCCATTCAATCGCAACTTCAGTCTGTTGAGCGAGCTTCACAGAGGCGGCCACAAACTCAGTCAACCGTTTCTCCATGTCATCGGGTTTGAAACGACGCAAAGCATCGTCTATATCTTTGGAGGGAATCTCATCTCCTTCACAAAGGACCCCCACGGCCATCCTAGCGAACTCATGGGCATGATGGGAACCTCCGCTGGTTCCGCTAAGCCGTTTTGTGGACTTCTTGAAGAGGTTGACAGCCGTGTCAAAGTTTCTCGCCGCAAGACTGCAGAGTACAGCAATCGACATAGCACGAGTGGATCGTGATAGCTTCTTGTGTCGGTACAGGTGGTCGGCAGCTTCCGAATACAGCGAACCGGCCTGCGAATACTGAGCATCTTGTGTGAGAATCTTACCAGCCTGCAGTTTCATACGAGCAGCACGAACATGATCATCATGTTCTAGGGCGCAGTAGGCCGACTCACGATAGTATTTCACAGCGAAATCAATCTGTTCAGCCTCGACAAAAAGATCCGCAGCCTTCTCGTATTCCTCACTGGCATAGTCAGGATATCCTTCAACTAGTTCATCGAGTGCCTTCTCGACATGTTTCTTGGCTTTGCTCTCCGGGTCTCTTCGAAAGAAGCTGAACATGTGATTTATCTCCACTAATGACCTATAGACTCGATAGTGGCCTCGAGAGGTGTTTTATCGCTTTCGGCCGTGGTGATGCAAATGCAAGATGCGCCAATCTACTGGAAGGATCCTGAGAAGAGTTCATTTCAAGTCCAAGTCACACAATGTAAAGAGGAGAATGGCCACTACGAGGTCTATATCGATAGACCTGTGGTCCGAGCTGAGGGAGGCGGACAGGCAGGAGACCGCGGTGTTCTACGGACTGATGACACCGTCATCGAGTTCACAGACACAGTGAACCGTCATGGAAAGACCGTCCTTCTGTGCAGCCACCCGGTGGAAGAGGGACACAACCTAGTTCTAGAGGTTGACATGAGGTGGCGAACAGGAATGATGCGGAATCACTCCGCAGAGCACCTCTTTGTCAGGATGATGAAGAGCCTACGCCAAAATGCTCGGCTCGGCTATATATGGATTGACGGTGAGAGAGGCATCGTTGATGTTCATGCTGACTCTCTCAGTCTGAGCGAGATTCTAGACGGAGAGAGTATGGTGAATGATTCCATCGAACAAGCCATCGCAATGAAGTGGAGTCTTGTCCCCCCGGATGAGCTGACAGAGGAGGTCCGGGCAAGAGATGGCGTGGCTGCAAAACACGAGCATATCCGCGTCGTATCGTTTGACGAGCTCGACAGCTCAGCTTGCTCAGGGACCCACGTCGCCAACACCGGTGATATAGGCTTCTTCAAGATTGCCGACTTTAGAAGACTGGATGATGGTGTCAGGGTTGAATTCCTGACTGATGGTCATGCGAAACAGGCCGTGAGAGAAGTCTACAATGTTGCTCTTGCAAAAAAGCATGAACACTCCTTTGAGATGGAACAGCTTGGAGCAATAGTCGACAAGAGTCGTGGGCTTGACGACCAACTGAACCTCTTGCTTGATACCGTAGAGGAGTTGCTCATTGAGGCAGTCAACTGGGAAGAGGTTGGCGATATCAAGTTCCATGCGAGATACCTTGCTGGATTTGACATCGGACGACTAAGAAAGCTCGTCAAGCAGATCCCCTTCAAGGGTGAGAGTGTAGCCCTCTTCTTCGTTCCGAGCGACAAACCCAGCCTTATTCTCACTACCAATGAACTTGATATGGAGGCAAGAGACCTAGTTGCAGATATTGTGGAAGACCTTGGTGGGAGAGGAGGAGGGAGTAGGGATGTCTACACCGGCGGATTCTCTGAAAGCGGGAAAGCTGAAGAACTCTACAGGAGAATCGTGGAAAGAGTCAAGCATCGGCTTGAAGGTCGCTAGTCACTTCAAGTTGTATTTTTCTGCAATCTCGGTCCAGAATCTCTTCACAGCCCAGGGGACCGCAAGGAATTCTGCTCTGAAGCTATCGAAATGAAAGCCCTGTACCATCATTTCCTGTGATGTTCCGATGACCTGCCGTTTCTTGTCAAAATCGAAGCAGACTTCCGCATACTTCCGATTCATGGCAAGCAGGTCCAAGAACAGATCTTGTCGCACCTCAGGAGAAACTTCCTTCAAGGGTAAAACATCGCAGTAGACCTGTACCCACTTGTCTGTTGGCTGAATACAGATTGTATACTTGAACTGCTCTTCGTCATCTGCTGAGGAGCTTGCAGGCTTCTCATCCTTCCGCTCCGTGAAGACTAATTCGAATCGCCCTTTCTTCTCATTCCATGCATGTTTCATCTCTAGGAGATTGAGATAGTCGGTAATCTGTTCCTTGATTTGCAATGGACCCACGATACTGGCTGAAACCAGGCTCCGATTTAAGTATGATGAGAGAAACCACGTCATTCCTAGATGTCAGTAAAGTGTCTGGCTCCAGTTTACCCAGTACACCGACATGACAGAGCCAGCGCAAATCACGTTGTCAGTTAGGTTCACCGTATGAAGGCGGTGACTTGCATCTTGGATGGATATTGCCCACACTTCATACCACCGCTCGAATAGCACCAAGTACTCACAGCCATGATTATGCAGATACCGCAAGGTCTCGGAGTAGGTCATATTGCCGTGTGTTATAGAGGGAGTTACTAGTCCTACAATATCAATGATGCTTCGTTCTGAGAAGAAGCGAATTGCCCCGGCATCGGTAATTGCAATCACCGCATCGGGAGGAGTATTCTCACGAAGCCATAGGCCTATCTCAACCTGCATCTCGTTGATGTTCTTGACCGAATTACCGAAATGCTGAGCCTGGTACTGGTATCCCTGCAGCGAGGGGATAATCACTAGACCAGCAATGAGAACAAGAGTCGCAGTGTGACAGAGAATATCACTTGAAATCAATCGCCTCGAAAGGACATAACTCGTACTCGATAGCCCGACGACGGCGGCCACCATCAGCAGTGCAAAAGCAGGTACTAGGTATCGGGCATTGTTGACTAGAGCCTGATAGGGCATAGTGAAACGGTACAGGAGGATGAACGAGAGTGCTGCTATCCAAACAAAGGGGCGTTTTTTCTTGAGGGTGTAAGCGCCGAATATCGCACCGATTGACAGGAAGAGATGCATAGTCAACCAATGCAGCCACCAGGTATTCCAGGCGGAAACGCCGATATCATCGGGCGGTCTGACCTTCACATAGAATGTGTCCGGCAGAGGGTGGCCGGTTACGTTCAAGCAATGAAGAATCCAAGGCAGGGCGATAAGTAATGCGATTGGTACCTTGGAGAAGAGCAACCCAATCTCATGAAGGCGATAGGGGGTCTGCAGAATCCGTATCAAGAAGCGGACCAAAACGCAAATCGCAATGATGACTGCACCCTCTGGTCGAGCGAGATATGAGAGCCCCCAGAGAACTCCCAACAGAGCATCGTATATCGTACCGTCGCGCCCAGCAGCCCAGACCGCCGCCACAAGGATGAGCCCAAAGAGAGGGTACTCCATTCCTGACAACGTCAACCAAGTATTGCGGGGCACTATCACAAAGCCGGTCATTGAGAGACCAGAAACCAGCAGGTTTTGTGAGTGCTCCAGAGCAATCATGCCCACGAGAAAGGTCATACCGATGTACATGAGCCATGATACGAAATGGACTCCCAAGATAAGATGACTCGGTTCGCTCGTGAGGAGAAAAAGTGAACTTAGAAGTATTGACCATAGTGGACTTGTCGACCCAGTCGACGGAACTCCCGGTGAGTATTCCCACGGACGTCCCTCGTATATGCTTCTTGCATACTCAAGATGAATCCAAGAATCATCCAAACTGAATCCCGCAGCTGTCCAGTTGAACATGACTGCAAGGTAGTGGATGACCGTAGTCGTGGCAAGAACAGCAGCAAGGATCATGACTAGCGCCCATTCAGACCAAGATACTTCGTCGACGTGGCTGTGGGATTGAAGCCAGGAATCCAAGCGAGTGATGTGGCCCCCGTCTTTCGCTTCAGAATTGGTCATCGATACGATTCAGCCCCACAGTTATGTAGCAGTGCTCTCAAGCTCTCATCTTTGACCTGTGGTATGAACTAATATCAATCTAATCATCAAGGAGAATAGTTTCGGTCACCTCACTCCACTATCACATTGTTTCCTTCACCGCACACTACCAAAGAAGAAGCGACAAAGCAGTGAGTGTCATATTATAGTACATCCTAGTCCACAGAAGGGGTCGTAAATGTATTCTGCACAGACTCTCGGAAAGCAGATGGTTCTTCAGCCCGTAGAGAACACCAGAGAGATGACAGTGTTTACTCCTCCCGGAATTGTCATCGAAACCGCCCGATACCCGACTGTCTTGGCCGGTGTACTGGGATCTACAAATCCGTCAAAACACATCTCCATATTCAATCATCCGGAAGCATGGCAAGGTCTGGATAGGGAAGCCCTTCTGACTATGCGACGTAGCCTCTATCGATTCGTCCTTCCCCTTGACGCGCGTACTGGCAGACCAGAGAGAGCATCTCGGACCCTGCAAAAAATCGCCCTTTCTGTCAATCCCCTTGCCCTCGGCGTGGAGGGCCCCACCCTGCCTCCGCGCCGTCTTCAGTCCCAAGCAGGGCTCCTGCCAACCAGTCCGCGTGTTCAGGTCAAATCAATCGATCTTCTCACAGAGCCAGAGATAAGTACGGTAGCCGAGAGAATCACACAGATGGACATCCCTGCAGCCGAAGGCATCTGGCGGCTATTTGACTACGATTATACTCTTGATCAAGTTGCACGGATTATGGCAGTAGGTCTGCTCGGCAAACATGGCTCGCGTCGGTTTGTGCCGCTCCATGGAGCCTACAAGGCTGTTATCGACTCGTTTGTCAGCAGGGCAATCCTTGAGCTATCTGAAACAGAACAGGCCACAGATACGTCAGTACAGATGGCCGGTCATCTAGATTCTCTCGTCACCATGGTAAGTCGTCCAGGTCCCCCCCGGGTAGACTATCTCCAGCTTGATGAAACCGCTAATCCCAGGGCTGCGACATACAGCCTAGAGAGCCCTGAGCATGCACCCACGGATGCTAAGACCGCTCTCTACGCCGACCACGCCCGCTTCGTGATCTACAAGAACATGCTATGTAACAAGCAATCTTCGCACATCACTGTCTTTCATCATGTCCGGGATTCGAAGGATGCCATCTTGGGACCTTGGACCGTACGAGCCGCCATAGAAAACGCTCTGGACAGCAAACTGCTCAAAATCAACAGCGACAATGAGTTAGTGGATGTTCTCAATACAATCCTGGGCAACAATGTGGCTCGTTGGGTCAGCAACATCCCGGTTCTGAAGCGTATTCCCGACCATAGAGATGAGAACCTAGTCTATCCACTGGTGAAGTAGGAAAAAAAGAGAAGGGAGGTGAGACCTCTCGGTCTCGCCTAGATTCGTTCTTTCGCCTCTTTTCTGGAGGCGCCCTTGTAGAGCAATGCCAGTCCGATGATGGTGAGCATGCTCCCTGAAACGGCACCGGCGCCGATAAGCAGGCCAAAGTAGAATGCCACTGCCAGCAACCCAATGCCAAGAAGTAGCGAGATGAGTCCAAATCCAATGCCCATAGCTCTGAAAGCCATGGAACGCGGAAACTTGCTCTCGATGACGTAACCAGTAGCGGCTGCTACTGACGCCTTGTACTTCTTGTTTCCATATCGATAGGTGAGTTCCCAGACAGGAACATGGATGAGAAAGGTTTCCCCGACGTCCAGATTATCGTCGCGGGTCTCAATCTTGTCGACCTCGTCAAGGACAAGTCTTGTCTGACGTTCGTAGGCCGCTTTCTTGGCAGCCTCCTTGGCCTCCTCCTCACCGATCTTGCTGTGCAAGACCTTGCCATCGAACTCTTCGGCATGCGCATGGCTGAAGTATTCCTTGGCTCTGGTTGGAATCGGGAAGTTGCGGATGTCCTCGTCCACACCAGGAATACCAGATATGCTGATCTCATGACGTCGTGTGAAGGAGCCGCTCTCGGGCTTCCAGAAGAAGTCTATCTGTTTGTAGGCTCCGCGCCTCTGAGGCCATTCGTTGTGGAAATTGGCGTCCTTTCCCATGCCAGTGTAAGTTGTATGGGAGTCTACTCTGCTTATCCAGAACGGGTAGAACACAAGTTTGTACTCAACGAACTTGGCAGCCACAGGCAGGTCCTGTGGAGCTCCAAGCTGCTTTGAACACCAATCAAGAAGGGTCCTCTGAGACTCACTCTGATTGAAGTGTACACGAATCATGTAGTGATCCTGGAACTTCGCTCCCTCAGTGGTCTGTGCCGTGCCGCAATAGGGGCATACGAGAAGCACATCGCCCCTTCCTGCTTCGAAATCTGCATCACAAAAGTTGCATCTTGCCATTCACTTCACCCCGTCTTCTCCCGCTGCGTCATGAGCAGCACTCTCATTCCGAAGAACGCCATGATGATTCCTACAACCACGGCCACAATGCCGATCAGTATCTGCTCCGTTATGTCGCCCGTAAAGCCCCAGTAGGCAATCTGCCCACCGGCGCCACCTAAGAAGATTCCAATGATACCGACGACAGTCCAGAGGATTCTCTGGGCTCGAGTGATGGGAATCTCACCACGAACGACCTTTCCGCTATGACCGTCAAGGGCACATTTGTAGAGGTCGCCCTCGAACTTGTACCGGACCAACGCGAATGGGGTCTGAAGATAGGTTGTTCCTCGCACGTTCGTATTGGTGCGACAGTCAAAAAGCTCCTGAAGGCCCGACTTTGCCTGACTGCGGTGCCTATCAGCCACGCGGCCATGGACCGTCTTCTCGAACTCCTCTTCTCCGATCTCTGCATTGAGAAGCAATGGTTCGAGGTCCTTAATCTTCTCGAAGTTGTAGGCTTCTGTGTTCTTCAGATTTACAGTTTCAAGGTAGTCCTCGAGTCCGTAGAAGCGTGCACCTTTCCGTGCCAGCAGGCGCTCGTCGGTGTCTGTGTGGATTTCGTCCTGAACTGGGACGTATCCTGTTTCGTATTCTGTCACGGTGCGAGTTCGCGTGTTTCCCTCGCTATCCGTGTAAGTCTCCTCACGCTGAACCGGTACCTGGACTGTCTTGTAGCCCTTGTACCACGTATCAGCCTTGACCTTTGCCGTCCAGACAGGCACATAGATGAGCGTGTTTTCCACAACTTGGGCTGAGTCAATTAGAGACTTGTTGATTCCCTTGTTCTTGTCTAGGAAATCACGAAAAGCCTTCAACCGAGCGTCGCTATCCTTGGCCGACTCCATCAAGTGGTCGCCGATAGCCTTGCCTTCGATAGTGGTTGTGCTACCGCAGAATGAGCACGTAATCACGACATCGTCTGGGCCTAGCCGGATGTTGCCGTTGCAGATCGGACACTTCATCGAGTCTGCTGCGGCTGTTTCCGATGCCATATGCAATTGTCTCCTGAATTAGTTGCTAAGAGTCGAAAGGCAGTTGATTTCTATTTAGACTTGTGGTGCTATATCCCAGACTCCAAAGCTCGAAATCTGCTTGGAAAGAAAGAGGGGACGGAGAGCCTGCAAACGTCCTCAGTCACCAGCATTCCCTTATCGTTTCATCTCGTCACGAAGCCGCGCCGCCGAGAACTCATGTACACGGTCTTTGACCTCTTCTCGCGCAGCCTGATGCTTCTCAAGGAACTCCATCATCATGGGTGCAAGGATCTGTTTGCATTCGCCGCAGAGAAGATCTCCGCCCGTGCATCTCTTCTCGATGTCAGACAAATCTTCATCATCTGGCATGAAGAGGAACTTGTAGTACTTGAAGACTGGACAGATGTAGGGGTTCGCCCCCAGTTCACGCTGCTCCTTGGCAGTTGCCCTCCCACCGGTAAAGGCGTTCATGACTTTCTTCTTTGCCATCTTCGGCGTATCAGTAGTGAACACAGCAGACATGGGGTCCGAGGCGGACATCTTACCACCCTCACCAAGCCCTGGAACGAACTTGTTCTGGATAGATGCGGGTTTGTAGTAGCCCAACCCCTCGGCAACGTCACGGGTGACCCGCCAGTACGGGTCTTGGTCTATTGCACACGGAATCAGGCATGGTGTCTTCTCTCCCACGATCTCGCTGTGAAGAAAGGCAGGAACAGCCTGCATTGCAGGGTACCAGATGCCACCTATGTTCATGCTATTATCGAAGCCATAGACGGCTCGAGCAGTGGAGAATGTGACTTTCTTTGCCACGCGGACTGCAATCTTGTAGAGGAGGTCAATGTGCTTGATGTCGTCAATTATGTAGGTATCTTCAGGCTCAAACCCAAGCGCAAGGAGGTCTAGGGTGTTCTCATACGTATACTGATAGACATCCTCCAGTTCCAGCTCGGGATTGAATAGAAACTTCTCGTCATCAGTCATCTGGAAATAGAGACGGGTGTCAAACCGCTCTTGAAGCCACTTTGTGAATCGCCAAGGTACGAGGTGACCAATGTGGGTGTGACCACTGGGGCCTCTTCCAGTGTAGAGGATGAACTTGTTCCCCTTCTTATGCTCTTTCAACAACCAGTCCAAGTCTCTGTGAGAATAGACGAGGTCTCTCTCCAGAAGGATGTGTCGCTCACCAGCAGCCTCATAGATCTTCTCCTTCAATTTGTCTGTTATCCGTTCAGTGCCGAACTTCTCGATGAGCCTGTCGTAGTCCACCTTGCCGCGCACTTCCCAAGGTGTGACTACCATTTCCTCGTCATCATATGACATATGTTCTACCTCGTTCTTGACCACATGGTTCCAGATGAACCATTCACTCTCCGATGTCTCAAGAGCATAGAATTAAGCTTGCTGGTTAGGAGGGATATTCTTAACTAGCAATCAGCTGGCGAGTCTAGTTGTGCCGCCCTGAACTGGCTGGAAGGTGGGACAATCTTCACAAAGAGTTACTCTAAAAAGGGAAGAATCTGGGGTCGAGCCCACGATAAACGTGTCAAAGGACTGAGAAACATGGACATTGATGAGTATGAATTCGAGGAAGAACTCACCCTTTCTGACTTGGCAGACAAGTTTCAGAAACTTGCCGAGGAGCTGAGGAAAGGAGAGAACCTTGAGGTCAAAATGCCCAGTGAAAAGTCTGGAAAGCTTGAGTTGCCCGTCGGCGAGCCAGTAGAGACAGGGGTTGAAGTGCATCTCAGGAAGAAGACAACCAAACTGATTATCTCACTTGGGTGGAGAGCTCCAGAACCAAGAGAGGAGGAATGAGACGCGGTGTCCGAATCTATTGGTAAAGATGAGATCATGACAGGTATCTCTAGCATTGTGAAGATTCTGGTGGAAGTCAGTGGTATGGTCGACTCCGAGCTTCAGAGAGCACTTGAGGATGACCAGCCTGCTTGGCATGAATCCCGGAATGAAACACTGAAGAAGATTGCATCACTTCCAAAGAAGTACTCTTTCTCCAAGCTGTTCCCTGCTGACGAAGTGGGAATTGCTGCCCAAGCGGCTATGGCACTTCTCCTGAGGGTTGAGGCGGAGTACCATCATATCATTATCATGATCGATATGATGAAAGGTGAGCGTTTCCGTGACATCTACATGGATGCTCTCAAATCCATCTCTACCCGTGTTCACGAAGAAATAACTACTCTCGAAAGAATAACGAGCGAGTACAGAGAAAACTCTGAGGCTCTTCAGAGTGGTCTGGAGAAGATTAGGAGACTCGAACGTGAGATTGACGAAGAGAATCTCATTATCTCACGACAAATCTCCGTGGCCACAGAGGGTGAGTCAGGATACCTCTGCTACCTCATGAGAAAGATTGTGTCTGTGCTTGAGCATATCAGTGATGATATCGAGGAAACTGCAGAGATTCTAGCCGAACTTTGAGGTGCCAATGAGTGGCTGCAGAACAGTATCTTGTTGTTGGTATTCTCATTCTGGGCGCGGGTCTCGCCAAGATAGCAGAACGCTACAAGTTTCCCTATCCAATCCCTCTGATACTCGGAGGGCTAGTTCTTGGCCAGCTGTTACCTGGTTTCGGATTACCCGATATCATCGGCATCGAGTTCATTGCTCAACTGACGCTAGCAACAGTCCTCTTCTATGCCGGGCTCACCATGAACCTCAAAGAGCTGCGTCTCTCTCTCCCCGTTGTTGCATTGCTTGCCACGGTAGGCGTCATCATCACCTCGCTCATAGCAGGTTTTGCAATAGCACTGGTATTCTCCACTATTGGACTTGTCGGGCTACTGATTGGAGCCATACTTACCCCAACAGACCCCGCCGCTCTGTTCTCTGTCCTTGAAACCGGGGGTATGCGTGTTAAGAGGAAACTCTTCTCAATCCTTGAGGGAGAAGCCGTGTTCAACGACGCTACCGCGGTCATTCTTGTCATTACTGTCTTTGAACCCCTCATTATCCCTGCCCTGCAAGTTCCATGGTTTTTTGTCATTGAGCAGTTCTTCTTCAGCATCTTCACAGGCGTGGCAATAGGTTACGTTGTCGCGGCCGCGATAGGCCGTGGAATCCACAGTAGCAATGATCCGGTTGTAGTCACAATACTGACAGCTACGACACCAATCATAGCCTACGGCCTCGGCGAAACACTCACGGTCTTTGGATTTCATCCGGGAGCCATGGCTGCGGTCTTTGCAGGAATCTTCATGGCAAACGCAAAGCGAGTCGGACTGGAGATTCTGCCGCAACAGTCCATGAGGAGCACAATGAAGAACGTCTCGTTCGCCTTTGAAATTGTTGTATTCATCCTTCTAGGCTACGAGATCAACATTGCGTTTCTCCTGACCGAACTGGTGCCAGGAGTGACAGTCCTGAGTCTGGGGATTGTGGTTGCAATTCTTGTGATATTCGTAGCACGACCCATCTCGGTCTTTCTGATCACCGCCCCCGATAAGGACTTGGACATGAAAGACCGCTTCTTTGTCAGCTGGGCGGGGGTGAAGGGGGTCGCGAGCGCTGCTCTGGCGGCCATCTCCGTTTCAATACTCACAGAGTATTTGCCGGCGACTCAAGAAACGACTTTTCTTGCTGACTTCATCACTTCCGTTGTCTTCGTTGTCCTGATGGCATCGCTCATTGTGCAGGGACTCACTGCCCCTATCTTCGCAGAGAAGCTAGGGCTACAAGAAGAGGAGCATGCCTTCGAGGAGATCTCAGCACAGCGAGATGCCACACGACACGCGCTCCTCCATTTGGTCGATGAATACACTGAGGGCATGATTTCTGAGGATCTCTACCGACGACTGAAGGCTGAACTAGAGGAGGATATTTACCGCCTTGAAGACGATCTCAGAAAGCTGGTCGAAGAACGACGCTCGCAACTGATGGAACTCACGACAAGAGAAGAGATATGCAGAAGGAAGCTCAAGTACTACGAGGATCAGTATGAAGAGGGCAAGATACCCGAGAGTGTCTACGACGAAAAGAAATCTGAACTCGAAGAAGAAATCGAAGAGCTCTGTGTAAGGCAAAGACACTGCGAAGAATGATACTGAAGACTATCTGAATGATGCCTTCCGTTGTACCTCTGGAATGCGGATATTCGTCTTGCCCGTAAAGACGTCACGTAGAAGCTCGAAATGCTCATCAAGATCCTTCAGGAGTTTGTCAAGCGCCTGAGGTTCGATATTCGGCTCTGCAGTCCAGATAGTGAGATAGTTGCTCACAACACCAACCTCTATGCCGCCCTCCTCTAGGTCTCTGAATATTGTGATCTTCACTAAGAACTCAGACTCAAACATATTCAGGATGTCATGGATGCTCATGACAATGAGGTCCAAGAA
>SDNO01000182.1 GCA_004524435.1 Candidatus Thorarchaeota archaeon
GGGATACGTTCAGGAAGTCCAGACACTGCTTGGAATGATAGAAGAACCAACAGGAGAGGGAGTCTTCAACCTTAGTGCAACTGCCCTCAACGTATCATCCTATGTCTCGGAAGGAAACACCCACATAGTTCTGAAAACTGACAACTCAACCTATGAGTGGATTGAAGGAACGGCGGATTGGATGAACACCACTGATTGGTATGAGCTCCTAACAATATCCCCGGGTGATAGCTTCACTGCGATTATTGAGGAGTACAGTGGGGTCTTCCGTATTCTGGCATTCACAAAAGACTAAATTTGGAGGGGGGTGCCTCCTCCCTTCATCCTCTATTTTCCAGACGTCTTCTCTCTGAGCGCACGGTACTTGGACTTGATCGAATTCCAGATTCTGTCTCTCCGTGACATTACTGCATCAGTATGCATCGGGCATTGATCTCCGAGGGGGCATGCATCCTCAAATCCACCGTGATTATGAAGAGCGTCAACGAGTGAACGCTTGAGAAGCTCTTCTTTGAACTCATCCATATCGTCACGGGTGATAGTCCCCCAGTCTTTGTGACGAAATCGGGGCAACTCGAGCACTTCCCCAACTGCGTCGGAGACAGATTGAACAACCTCAGGTGCGTCCTCAGAGAGACCGATGACAATGGAGTGTCCACTTGGCATCTTCTTCGAGAATCGCATCTGAGTATCCCCCATCCTAATAGAGTCCAATGAGAGACCGGCTGAGAGTGTGGGAGGGATTGTTTCGATGGCTGATAACAGACCGGACAACATCTCAGGGTTCTTGAAGGCAGTCCTGCAAAACCCACCAAAGCACTTGCTGTAGATGGGTAGGCCAGATTCCGTGTATATCATCAGATACTCCAGTTTGGTCATATTGGCCACTTCAGTCTTCTCGAGAACCCATTTTGTGTTTTGCCTGCGAGGCAAAAAGGGTTTCTGACAGAGAAGCGGAACCCTATTTTCGCGGAAGGAACTCCTTGTAGACCTCTCTCTGAATCAAGTATCTGAGAATCTCTACAGTACCACCGCCGATAGTCATGAGTCTGGCGTCTCGTAGAAAACGCTCTATTGGATAATCTGTTGTGTATCCCGCACCACCAAGAATCTGAAGGGCATCATTCGTAATCTCGATTGCGGCCTCGGTCGTATACAGTTTGGCTATGCTGGCTTGCTTTGTGGCCTTCATCCCCTTGTCAAGCATCCTGGCCGCTGTTAGGGTCAGCGCTCTTCCTGCCTCGAGTTTCATGGCCATGTCGGCTATCTTGAAACTGACACCCTCAAACTCCCGAATCTTTCGGTGGAACTGAATTCGTTCATCAGCGTATTTGACACATATCTCGTAGGGGGTGCGCCCATAACCTATTGCCTCGCCAGCGATGGCTGTGCGCTCACTGTCAAGCTCGTCCATAAGAATCGCGAAGCCCTGGCCCGGTTCACCAAGCAGCATACCAGGCTTCACACGGACATCTTCAAGTTTGAGATGCGAAACCCTAGCAGACTTCATACCCATCAGGTCATGGTCCTTAACCACACTGAATCCGTCTGTTTCAGTATCAACTATGAAGGCTGACATTCCCTGCCGAGAATTGACGCTCGGATCAGTGATGGCAAAACAGCACATGTAATCGGCTTGACTTCCGTTCGTTATGTACCGCTTCTCGCCATTGATGACCCACTCATCGCCATCCTTCTCAGCACGAGTTTCCATCCTAGCGGCGTCAGAACCGACATTTGGCTCAGTGATTCCGATACAGCCGATTTTTTCCCCCGTGATGATTGGTTTCAGATACTTCTCTTTCTGTTCTTCGGTGCCGAATTTGCTGACTGGCATTCCATAGAGGGTTGTTGAAGACATGCGTGCCATATCAAGACCTCCATTGACGGCGGAGATCTCTTCTGCTACAATAATCTCAAATGAGTTCCCTCGCTTTGATCCGCCAACTTCTTTCTCATGGAGTACACCCATGTATCCAGCCTCCGCAATCTTGCGAAGCAAATCTCTTGGATAGGGACCATGGTCGATCTCGTCGGCAACGGGTGCAATTTCTTTCTGGCAAAAGTCCCGGACTTCTTCGCGAAAAGATAGCTCTTCGTCTGTCCATAGAACGTTACTCAAATGAGCAGTCATGTCAATACCCTAGCGCGGGCGTTACTCATTGCTCCTTAAATCAGTACCTATGAAAGCTGCTCAGTATTCCCTCTACGCACCTTCTGAAGCATCGCCGAGGGCGGGCCTGCAAGTTAGAGAGTCTTGAAATGGAAACGTTCGGACTCGTCAGTGTTGACTGAAACTCGACGTCCTATCTCTACGCCCTTGGAACTATCAGAGTCTCCCAGACACAGAATCGTAGCGCCTTCCTCAAGCCTCACCAGGGCTAGAAGGAGTGGGGAATCGAATCCTTCTGGCGGCATATGCAAGACTGTATAGCTCTCGATGGTGCCTCGAGGTGAGAGTTCCATGCACATCGTATCAGAGTTCCTACAATAGGGACAGATTTCTCGTGGAGGAACAACCACCTTACCACACTGGTTGCACTGAGAGGCCGTTATAGACAATCGAATTCCCAACATCGGAAACAAAACCATGCAGAAAAGAGTTGTGGACCCAAATCGGACACCTAGGCAGGGGCTCGTCTCTTCAGGGTTCGAACAACCGATTTCAGGTGCTTCTTGACAAACGACCTGAACTTCTGATTATCGGTCAGGAATATCATGGTGTCTAGCCGTATATTCTCGGTACCACCCTCCACCTCGACTGCCTCGCCAAGCTCGACCAGGTCGGTGCGAAAGACCTCATTGATTGCATGAGGGGAGAATCCCTCCTTCTTGAATGCAGGCAGGATTTGGCTCTTGCTGGCCTGTCCACCGAGCTTCAGCAGTGATAGCACAATGAGCCAGTGGTGCCACGCAAGAGTGTAGTTTTCAAGGAAGCGCATTACTTCGTCAAGCGATCTTGTCAATATCATTGCTCTCCTTTACACAAAGTCATGGTCTAATGAGGTCCTCACTTCTTGTCATGGGTTTCCGGTTTCTCTTCAGGCGGAGTGCGGCCCCCGTCGCGTTCCTTCGACATGGAATCGTCAAGGTCAACCCTCGCATCCTCAAGGAGCGTTTCTTCACCGCCTGCCGCCGCTTGTGCAACCTCAGAGAGATTTCTAGGACGGATTCGTTCGCCATCAAGCTCCAAGAGACGTGCATCAATGAACCTCTGGAGCTGTCGTTTCAGTAACACAACCGGTACTCCCAGTGCAGACGAGAGATGTGAGAGCTCAAACCAGTGTTTCTTGTCAGCAACCAAGAAATAGGCCTTAAAGGCGGGTTCTTCCTCGGCCACCTGATAGAGCATGTCCCAACGAGCCTTCAGTTCTGCAACCCGAACTGCCAGTTCTTCAGCCTGTGCCTCTGCAGCCTGACGTTCACCACGAAGAACAGCCATGGTAGCGTCTAGCTCGCTCATCCTAATGCCCATCTGTTCTGCGGATTCACTGAGTCTATCAACCTCTTCACGAAGCCTTTCGATTGTGGCATCTCGTTGCGAGATTGTCTCATTGGCCTGGGCGAGTTTCCCTCTAAGTTCAGAGAGCTCTCTCGTCTTCTCTTCGTAGTCAGTGACTAGTTCCTCAGCTGAATCAAGCTTCTTAATCAGAGCGCGTTGTTCTTCAATCTGTGACTGCGCCTGACTGAGTTCACCCTTTAATAGGGATGTGTCTGCGTCACGCGACTCTAGATTCGCTTCCAAATCAGCAACGACCTGTTTCAGACGAGAAATCTCCAACTGGCTTTCATCCATGGATTCGCTCTTAGACAGAACCACGGTTTCCAGCTCAGCCACTCTAGAACGGAGGGCCTTGATTGTCGCCAGAGTATCCTCAAGGGCCTTCTCCCTCTCGCTTAATCGAGCATGCATTCGAATCAACCTCGACTGAAGGGTCACAGTTGTATGCTCAACTGTTCGAACAGTTCCTTTGCTGGCCTTGGTCACTATATCCCCGATCTCCTCCCGCGCCTCACCAATGGTGTCAAACACCTGTGCCAGAACCGCTTCACTCGATAGACCTGATCGTATCTCGTCGTTGGCGATGGATACCGCCTTAGTTGCAAATACGCCTAGTCCCGCAGTCTTCAGCTTTGAAGAAAGACCTTCTATGATGCTGCTCACCTGCTCATCGATTCCGGCATCTGTTGACCGAAGACTATCCTCAACAGTCGAAAGGAGGTCTTCCATCCGCACTTGGATTCTGCTGAATGTCTCACCAAGTAACCTAGCTGCAGAGCTATCTCCAACCCGTTCTTGGTTGATTTCGGCAGAGGCATCCCGAGGATATGGATCGAAATCGCCACCTTCTTCTGACATTGCCTCATCAATCAGCTGCCTGGTCTTGTCTTCGATATGGGATGATTCTGAGTCCCTAGGGTGTCTACCTTGATCGTCGGGCAGCTTTCCTCACCTCAGTGAAGAATACCGCGGTACCCCATGGAAGTCAATCTAGAAGAGGTGGATTTCAGCTTCTCTGTTACTTGAGAGGCCTCTTGGATACGTGACATGAGCTCTTTCCTGAACTCGATGGGGGTCAGTTCTCCCCTGTCAAGTCGCTCGGTGAGTTCACCACGTTCCTGCTGGAGCTCCTCACGACGTTTCTTGAGTCGCTCGTATTCTGCAACGAGAGCAGCCAGTTCGCTCTGGTCCTCCGGCGAGAGATCCCGTACGGGTTTCACGATTGCAGATGGGGGTTTGCTTGTGAGTATCTCACGCCCCTTTACCGTGGTCTCTCTCTTGTCTTCTCTCTTTCGTCTCCAACGATCAAATAGTCCCATTTTTCTGTTCACCTGGTCATTCTAGTTGTTCTTTGATACTCTTGAGTTGATTCTCAAGGTCGATGCGCATCTCTCTAGCCACCCGAGCCTTTTCTTCATACTCAGCTGCACTGGCGGGGTCATTAAGGCCCATCTCCAAGAGCTCGTTCTCTTTCTCAAAGAGGCGGCCAATCTTCAACTCCAAGTCAGAGGCTTGTCGCTCAAGCTCATCTCTTCTGCTACCAGTCTGGATCTTTGAATCTGCAGCTTCCTCTTTTCCTGATTGCTGTTGGATACCCGACTTGGTGCTAGGCGACACCATGTCTGCGCTGTCTGATGTTGGATAGGCTTGATCCCCAGCTGGCCCGCCCATCCTCTTCTCTAGGGCGTCAATGCGCTCAATAATCTGAAGCATTGTCGATTCCATTCTCTTCATCACTACCGTCTGACGGTTGACAGTCTTGAAAACCTCATCTGCAAATTCCTCAAAGTTTAGGCCATATTTGAAACTATCAAGCACATCCTTGATTCGGCCAATCTCGGCTATGAGTCGTTTGCGTTCTTCTTCGTCCACCAGAACCCTGTTTGGCCCACTCGATTCACCCATGTTACTCCACCTCGATATCACTAACAAGCCTGTAATCAAGAGTTTCAAACGCTACACCCTTGAGAAGCTTGAGCCAGCGGTCTCTAAAATCGCGCCGGTTTGCTTGCATGCCGTAAGCTGGGACCCCCAATCTTCGGCTTACCTCGTTCGGTGAGAGAGCACCTTTGATATCCTGCTTATTCGCTATAGCTACTGCCCGTGCATAGGGCAGTTCTGCCTTGAGAACCGGATAAGCAACCCGTTTGGTCCATTCCATGTTCTCCTTCGTCGAATCTGTGACTATGATTACCATACTACCTGCTCGAATGATCTTTCCCCATTCTTGCACAAAACGATCTTGGCCTCCTAGGTCAAACATACTAAAGATGTATGGATCAAAATCGGCCTTGAGCAGTGCTTTGTCCCCAAAGAACGTTGGAACGTAGTCCTGTGGAGGACCCTGTGATGGGAGTGTTGCCAACTCAAGCAGGGTTGTCTTGCCGGTACCCCCATGCCCAGCCAAGCAAACCTTCACTGGGATGCGACCAACCAGCGAACGAAATCCCACCTTGAAGGGTGAGAAATCAGTCGACTTCCACTCATCCGTCTCCAATGTGTTCTCAAAGGCGGTCATGAACTTCGAAACCATATTCATCATGGCCTCCGTTACCTTCTGCAATGAGGCCTGACGGTCCATCGTAACTATGAACTGAGTGTTATGGGAGTTCATGTAGACATAGCGGAAACGCTCAATCTCCATACTGTCGATCTTCCATTCTTGGAGCTTCTTCGCTGACGAGGAAACAAGCATCATGACAGCATCTGTATCAAGGTCCTCGTTCGGAACAATCACGTCTTTGAACAGTGTTTGCCCTTCCTTGAACACATAGATTTCACGAATCATGCTTTCACCCAGTCCGTTTGTTGGGAGGTTCGTCTTGACTGAGGGAGAACCCATCTCAGTTCAAATCGATAGGGATATCCTCGCCTCGTTCTACGAGCAGGATAAGAGGGAGTTCATCACGGGAAAATCTGGGAAGTCGGTTCTGTAGGAAGTCTAGTAAGCAAGAGGCTTACGTTCCCCAGACGGAGGTCCCACTTTTCTAATGCTCTAGAATTTCTTCCTGTGAGTCGCTTATATCGCTATTCTGTTTGTATTTGCTGTAAGGAACCTATACAAGAAAGAGAGAGGAGGGGAGCACAGGGCTCCCGACCTTTTCGGTTCATTGGGTCTATTCTTCCGTGAACTCGGCTTCAGACTCTAGAAGGGCCTCCAGTTCCTCGATGCTCAAGAGCTTGAGATCTCCAGTTGGGATTTCGTCCCTTATCTCTTGGGGGAGCTTCTCTATGAGCGCCATTTTCCGATCTTCTTTTGAGGTCGCTTCTTCTGATTCCTCCACCACTTCAGACTCTTCGGCCTCGGCCTCCTCAAGGAGTTCTTCCTTGGACTCCATCTGGCCTTCTGGCCCAGTCTCGGCTTCCGCCTTTGAATCATCTTCCGGCTCGACTTCGGTTTCTGCGTCAGCTTCTTCCTCAGGCTCAACCTTTGGTTCGAGTTCGGCTTCTGCTTCCGCTTCAGGTTCTTCCTCAGCTTCGGCCTCCACTTCTTCTTCAGGCTCTGTTTTTGCCTCGGCCTCAGGTTCAAGTTCCGCTTCGGCGTCTACCTCGGTTTCAGCCTCTTCCTCGGCCTCAGGTTCAGGTTCGGCTTCGTCCTCTGCTTCGGGCTCTTTCTCAACTTCTGCTTCAGCCTCTACCGATTCGAGTTCTGCTTCAAGCTCAGCCTCATAGTCTTCCAACTCAGCATCAAGCTCAGCAGCCCCCTCTTCACCGACTTCGTCCAATGCGTCAAGTTCGCCCAAAAGATCCTCAGTATCCTCACCAAGAATCTCCTCGTAACCGACCTCTGGAGCGACATCGATTCGAGGCGCCTCAATATCGAGATCTGCAAGACCCGGAGCGAGGAGGTCTGAAACCACCATTCCCATGTTCTTGATGCCCTCGACCTTGGCCTTCTTGTTGTCTTCCATGTCCTTCAGAGCTGAGTTGATCTGCTTGATCTGGTAGGGTATTCTCCATCTACGCACTGCTGTGACGACGGCACCTACCACAATGAATCCACCCAGCATCATGAGGAATAGGAACAGCTGAGACTGTGGAATGATTAGTGTGGTGACTACCAGAGGAAGAGTGTACAGAGTCTCAATAATACGAGCCTCGGCGGTGACACCAATCTGGCTCTGGTAGCCGTCTGCTGTGATACTCACGGTGATTGTGTAGGGCTCATTGCTAATCTCTCCAATCTGAGCAGGAGAAATCTCAATGTAGTATCGACCATCATCTGCAACTTGGAAGTCCTCCTTGGAGTAACTTGCAAGAGGAGTTGTCAGCGTCAGGGATGTGACATCATCGAACGGTACCTGCTGAACCTTCGTACTATCGAAGTAGTTGACATAGATTGTCGCTATATCATCGATCTGTACTTGGATGTTCGGTACAGTCAGACTTGTCGATGCTGAAATGTCCAGTGTCACCTGAGTTGTAGCTGTCGTATAGTTCTCTAATGTCGCTGTGAAGTTGACCGTAAAGACACCCGGTATCAGATCAGTATCTAGGGCAGTTGGATCAAGAACAAACCTGTAGGTGTCAGTTGACGGATCCCAGGTTCCTACTTGACCGCCACCGAAGTCTGAAACCACCTCATCAGCCTGGAGGACGCGACCGGCAAAGGTCATACCTGAACTGATGTTGTATGTCAGACGGACTGTGAAGGCTGGGCCTCCGTATATGCCCTCAAAGGAACTCTGGCTGGGATGCAGTTCTGCTGTAACTGCGGCAACTGTGACATCGACGCTCCAGCTGCTGAAGGTGTAGTTCTCGTTGGAAGTGTCTACAATAATGACATACTCACCCACAGGAATCTGACTCGAGTTCACTGTGGTCAGGTAGCCTCCGTTTCCGATACCCGTGAAGATACCTGATACTGCTGTACCTTGCCACGTGTAGGTAACAGTGAGTCCGTTGATTGGATTATCCAAGGTATCATAGTCCTGATTCACATTGACCCGAAGCCCGAACTCCTCGCCCCAGACCACGGAGATAGGAATTGTCTGTGAAACGTCCTTGGTGACGACCGCGGGGATTGGACTGATGTAGACATCTGATGAGTTTGAGCCGTCCACGTAGTTTTCAAGAGAGTAGGAGAGCTCGAATGCGTATTCCGTACTGCCGATGAACCAATCGTCAGTCTGAATGTTCCAGGTGAATATCCCAGATCCATCATTACTCAAGATTTGACTGAATCCAGTGCCAGGCACCGTCAAGGTGACATCTACCGGACCGTCGACAAGCACGTTGTGCTCAGTGTCCCAGAGTCTCCCCACTAGCTGCAGTTGATCACTCCAATTGACTTCGCCAATCTCTTCGATGACGAGAGCTGTTGGCGCCTCTCGGATGAGGACTACCGCAGTCGTGAGTTCGTGTGCTTCGAATCCACTGCGAGTCATCGTGATTCGAACAACGTAAACTGAACCCTGTGCTGCTGCTGTCATGCCCAAGTCCCTAGTGTTGAGGCTAATAGTGTACCATCCATCACGCTCGTTGATACCTGTTGTCACATTTGTTGAGATGCCTAGCACCGCGTACGTCGCCGTTCCCACTTCGGTAATGGGCGCATTGTCCAGCGTGTTGTTCCAGTAGAATGACACGTCGAATGTGTCATCGTAGAACTGCTCGTAGTACTGCTGGTCTAAGATGATCTCATTCGGAGTGGAACTGATCTCAACATAGATGGTGGTCACTGCCGTCGTGCATCCAAGCTTCTGAGCTGTTAGCACGATGGTGTAGTAGTCGTCGATATAGGAAAGATCGTTGGGGAGGGCATCGTTGGCGTTGAGAGTGACATAGTAGAGCCCTGATGCACCCTCTGTCAATGACCCGCTCTGATCTATGACTGACTCCATGTACCACGAGTAGGTGATATCAGCCGCATCCACTGGAGCATTGACTCTCGACTCGTCATAGAGTGTAATGTTCACATCGAAGGTGTGCGTCCAGAAGGTTTCCAGCGGATTCTCCACGGAACTGAAGTCGGTTTCAATCAGTAGGGGAATCAAGATCGTGAGCTCAAGTTGGATGTCACCTTGTTCGTGATTATCCAAGATGAAGTCCAAGTCAATCACATGAGTCCCTGAGAGGACTGATGTGTCAAAGCTCAGTCTGTATACGCCAGAGCCCTGATAGTTTATCGAAACTGGCTGCGTCCAGTTATCAGTGATACTCACGCCTGAGAGTCCAACAGAACCACTATTTCGCACAAATGAGAGCTCGAACACTCCCGGCTCCAACCAATCGACGGTGATAGTATCGGAGCTGACGGCGCTCAAAGTTGTCGGTGCCAGATCCACATCGACTGTAGATGGCGAGTCTACGCTTACTGTGGCGTAGTTTGGCCTAGTGACCGTAATTCGCATGTTGTAGTCCCTATCCGCATCGAGCAGGTCTGAGGGGAATGTCGCGGCATAGACACCTAGAGTAGGAGTCAGTTGCTGCGGGCTCATATTGTATACGGAAACCCAAGAATCAGTGAACCACTGCAGGGTAACCGTGACAGTCGGAAGCTCAGGGTTCGTACCGTTGATGTCGAAAACGTATTGGAAAGTGACAGTTTCAAATCCGATATCCCAATCGTAGTTGTCCACGGTGAGTGACTCCATTCTCATGGGAACAGGGCTAATCAACACATCGAGCACAGTTGTCTTGTTGATGTAGTTCTGTTTGGATAGGGTTATTGTGACAGTATAGGATCCCACAGGAAGGCCATGCAAGGCACTTGTTGGCAGGGAATAGTAGTTCCCGTTGTCAATCAAATCGCCCCAGGTCTGGTTTACTGTCCCAAGCTTCACAACATACGAATACACATCGAGCTCGGAGAGGTTGCTTAGGTTAGGATAGCTCGTCCGAAGCCAGAAGTCATGTTCGCTGTGAGACTTGAAGTACTCATCAATCATGGACGTACTTATTCCAAGGGTTGTGGGTGTTGCTCTCACAGTGATGTAGAAGGTCAAAGGAGCTGGATCGTCAACATCATTGTCATGAGCTGAAACGATTACCGTGTACGTCATATCGGACACATTCATTTTCCAAGTGAGCGTGTCGATTTGGACAGTGAAATTCAGTGCGCTCTCATTGTACACATGATTCATACCGGTCCAGTTCCAAGTCCCACTTCCGATTGGACTCCCGGAGAAGTAGATGGTGAAGTTCACCCATGAGGAAGAATCGAATTCTAGCAGCTTGTCTAGCGGTGAACCCACACTTCCATCTCTGTCATAGAATCCCACTGTGAAGTTAACATACTGTCCGTAGTAGGGGCTCGCGTAGTACGCGGTTGAGTTGAGCTCGGAATAGCTATCTGCATAGAGATCCGTGGGGAGGGTGATGATGTTCACATGAGTCCAATTGAAATCACATCTCACAACCATCGCAGATGTTGTTGTAGCACCAGACTTGATAGTCACTGTATAGCTTATGGACTGAGGAGAAGACATATTCCCATGGATATTGTAGAAGACAGCGTATCCAGTTGCATTTGTAGAACCCTGGGCAACAACCCCAGTTCCCACTAGTGTCACATTGACTTGGGCACCTTGAACAGGCGAAGTATCGCTGATTTGCGCCTTTATATTCAACCGAGTCAGTGCAAGCTCTACTGTTTTCGAACGCTTTTCCTGAACGTTGGGCATCTCGATGGAGTTGTTATAGGCAATCGGGGTGCCTGAATAGTCGTCTTCTTTTTGTACTCTTGCTTTCCATGTGCCATTCACAATCCGATAGAAGTTGTATACTCCCTCAGAATTTGTGGCCCTAGTCAGGTCGTACTCGAACCCAACAGTGTTATTGATAGTTATGTATGCGTTCTCCACTGGTTGATCATCCCAACTGATGACCATGATTCGAAGAGTCACCAAGGGCATTTCCAAAGAATCTTGGAACGGGCCAGTTTCAAATTCTGAGGAAGAAATGGACCAGCTGCCAAAGTCTGCGATTTGACTATACTCGTAGGATGTAGTGTTTCCAGAATACCTAGCATAGACATCGTAATTGTCCTGGGGAACTCTGTAAAAGTTTGCCCACCCAGTTGAGTTCGTAGATGCTTGAGCGGAGAATATGTCAGAGTCAGTTTCATTTGAAACGCGAAGAGTTGTGGTTTCATCAGCCGTCTGCGCCATGGCGTCACCCATGAGATCTTCCATGTAGATAGAGAAGCTACCCATTGGGAGTGTCACAGTGACTGGTGTAACAGGACCAGTAATAGTCTCAGTAGGTGCCGCACGGACCCAGAGCTCGCCATAGGATGTTGTGAGCCAGTCCTTCGCGTCAATCTCGGTGCGTATTGTGTAGGCATCATCGCTCAGACCCTCAAACACTATGAATCCGTTGCTGTCAGTGACCCCTGTTCTATTCAGACCATTGTCGTCCATCCATAGGTTTCCATCACTTGCGTTGTAGAGAGTGACAGTTGCGCCTTCAACAGGGAGCCCGTCAAGGTCCTCCACGGTGATATCGAACTCGAATAGATGGATCTCGTCGCTGATTGTCATAACCAGTGCATTCGCATCGCCATCGTTGCTGTA
>SDNO01000075.1 GCA_004524435.1 Candidatus Thorarchaeota archaeon
TCGGTGTTGAAGACAGTGATTTCGGCCTTTCTGTTGAATTTGCGCGCCTGCATGGCGGCCGTGGCACCTGCTGCACCGCAGCCTATGATTGCTATCCTTTCAGCCATTATGAAAGCCTCTTGATTTATTGACGACGACACAGCACAAGCTGTGCCTTATAAGAATTCAATCTTTGCGGATAAGATACTGACGAGTCCCTTTTCACAACCGCTCTCTGCTCCGTCCCAGAACTTTATCAGGAAGTCCCGTTTTCCATGCATGTGTGGTGCCAAAAGGTGGAAAACGGCAAGGAACTTGCAGAATACTGCATTGAAAAGGGCTGCGACCTTGGAGCATCTTACGTGGAGGCACGCTTTGAAGATAGCGTCAGCAGAGGCTTCGTCTATCGAAACGGCGCACCAGTCTCCGCAGGGACCCAACCAGAATCCGGAATCGGAGTCCGCATGCTTGTCAACGGGAACATGGGATTTGCCACGTTCGACCGGCTTGACAAAGAAGTAGCCAAACAGGCACTCTCTGAAGCATTCAAGATGGCCAAGAACGCTAACCGCAAAGACCCCATAGATTTCGGTGAACCAATATCAAACAAGGTGGAATGGGAAATTGACGCCAAGCAGCCCATTGAAGACATTGATACAGAGACCATCATGACCACAGCCGAAGAAATGAACGCAGCGATGAGTGACCTCCCGCAGTTCACGTTGATGCTGTCACCGGCATATAGCGACAAGTACATTGTGACCAGCGAAGGAACCAGAATCACAAGTAGGGTGTCGCACATTTTCTCATTTGCACTCCTGACAGCCAAGGGCGAGAAAGGGTCTGAACAGAAGTTTCTTGATATGACGCAGGCAGGCGGGTGGGAACGCATCAAGGAGGGGAATGTGATGGAGAACCTTCGAGAAGAGGTAGAGCTCCTGCAGAACGCAGCAAACGAGGCTACGGCTGTGAAGGAGCTTCTTGATGGACCCATAGACATGATTGTGGGGCCAGAGGTGGCAGGGATTATTGCCCACGAGAATGTCGGACATCCAAGTGAGGGTGACAGAATCAAGGGTCGAGAGGGTGCACAGGCAGGAGAGAGCTTCTGGCGGGACCTTGAACTTGGGAAGTCGCGTGTAGGCAGTGATGCAGTGAATGTGAGTGAAGATCCCACAATTCCGAATACAGGGGGGTTCTACCTCTATGATGACGAAGGGGTCAAGGCTCGAAAGAGAGAGCTCATCAAGGAGGGAATAATCAATGAACCCCTTCTGAACAGAGAGTTTGGTCAGAAATTCGGGAAGGAATCAAACGGTGCTGCACGCTCCAGCAAATACAACCGGGAACCAATCATCCGAATGGCGAACACATACTTTGAGCCAGGCGACCACTCTTTCGATGAGCTCGTTGAGGATGTTAAACTGGGTGTGTACTTGAAGACCTTCGCTGAGTGGAATATCGACGATAGACGCTACCAATCTAAGTACAAGGGCTCTGTTGCCTATGTCATTCGCGACGGCGAGGTGACGGATGAGATGGTCAGCAGACCGGTTCTAGAAACCACGAGTGTGGGGCTTCTCAGCGCCATCGATGCGGTCTCAAAGAATCTGAGGTTTGACTTTCCAGGAACCTGTGGAAAGAGCGATCCCATGCAGGGAGTGCCTGTGTATGCTGGAGGCGGCGAACTGCGACTGAGAGAGATTAGACTGGGGGGTGTTGGATAATGACGAGTTTCGAAGACCTACAGACATTCGTTGATTTTGCTGTTGACTACGCAGAAGACAAGACGGAGGGAATCGTTGTTCATGGGATTGAGTCCTCAAGGTCCCAGATCCGATTCTCACAGAGTGCCATAGACATCAACAAGCGGTGGAGAGAACTCAAGTTGGAGATATTTCTCATTCTGAAGGGAGCGCAGATAGGTTCAATCGAGCAATCAGTCTCCAACAAGGATGAGGTCCGAGATGCCATCAATACCACCTTAGAGTTCACAAAAATACTCCCAGAATCACAATTCTTCGCTGGAATCGAAGAAAGCGTTCGGGAATACGCTCCCGTAAGGCGAGTCTTTGATGAGAAGATCGACGAGTTCACCGTACAAGCACCCGAAATCGTGAACTCAGCAATAGATGCAGCTGTCACCAAGGGAGCCAAGAGAGTGGCCGGTGCGCTGAGATTTGGGAGAAAGCAGGAGTACTTCAGGTCCAGCTATGGGCCAGAAGGAACTTTCAAGTCAACCTCATTCGATCTAAATGTCAGAGCATTCCAAGACGAGCTGGACTATTCGGGACAAGGACTCCACTGTGGTACTATGCCAACCAAGGATGAAGAGAGGATGGTAGAGGCAGGAGCCCAAGCTGGTCGCCTGTCCAAGGAGGCCATTGGTGCGGAGCAGGGCGAACCGGGCAAGTATGACCTTATACTCAGTCCCACCGTAGCTGCAGACATCATTGCTGGTGTTCCAGGTAGTGCCAACCCGTTCCTCATTCTTATCGGCCTCTCTCCACTCGGAGACCGCATGGGCGAGGAGATAGCGCCTGATTTCATGACTGTCACAGATCATCCACACATAGCAGGAGCTCTCGGCAGCCATAGATTCGACTTCGAGGGAACACCGACTCGTGAAGTGAGAATCGTTGAGAATGGCATCCTGAAGTCGCTAGTGCATAATACAACAACCGCAATGATGTACGAAACCAAATCAACTGGAAGCTCAGCACTTCAATCAATAAGTGAGGGCTCGAAGATGCTTCTGCCGGGCAATTCCAATATCGTCTTTGAAGCGGGAGACCACTCCTTCGAGGAACTCATCGACGGAAACAAACCCACCATCTATGTGACGTGTAATTGGTACACCAGATTCCAAAACTACCAGACAGGTGAATTCTCCACCATCCCGCGAGACGCTATGTTCTTGGTGAAAAACGGGAAAATGACACCCATCAAGAATCTGAGAATCAGTGACAATCTGATGCGGATGTTTGCTAACATCGAGGCATTGGGTAAGGACCTGAAGCAGATCCTCTGGTGGGAAGTGCCAACCCCAACGTTCGTGCCCTACGTTCGGGTTTCCGATTGCACTATGACAGCCGCAACTCAGTAGAACGAGGGGAGCTGGTCTGCTTTATGTAGCCAGCTCAGACTTCTCGTCTATTCTTCGCCTGTGTCATCAGATGGAGGATTCTCATCACCGTACTCATCCTCCGCTGGCTCTGCGAAACCTTCGTCTTGTTGAGGTGTTTCATCTACTGCTTCGTACGGGTCAGATGGTTCGACCTCGTTCTGCTCGACTTCTGTTGGAGTTTCCTCAGTACCTTCGTATACGAACTCATCCTCGACTTCATCAGTCAGGTCCTCTTCCTCGCTTTCCACTTCACTGAGTTCCTCTTTTGTGGGCAACATTGGTTTGCCCTCATCGATTGTGACCTGAAGCTTCTCAATCTGAGTCTTCCTAGCGAAATAGAGGGCAATGATGACGGCAACTGATAGCGCAGCACCAACAAATGTAAGTGTCGTCTGAAACTCACTTGCTGCACCACCAAGGAGTTGCTGCCAGGTAAGGATTAGAAAAGCTAGACCTCCGATGTTCATAACAAAGCTGCGCAGAGGGGTCTCGACTTTGGTAATCTCGGTCAAACCGGTGTCGACCATGGCAGCTGAAATCACGCCCGCGTTGTACTCATTTGACTTCGTCTTCTTTGCAAGTTTCCTCACAGAGAGCGATTTCTTCTTATCCAAGACCTTCATAGCTTGAGGGACCTTCTCAACAAGTACCTCAGCATACTCGCGCTTCGCCTGTTCAACGTCGAGATTGCACTTCTTGCATCTGTCCTCCTTGCTGTTCCACTTGCGTACACAACGAGGACATTTCTCCTTGGGCCAAGCATCGGGCGCTACCTCCCGAAGGCGTTGCCTCAACCTATACTCGCTGACTTCAGCTTGTTCAGAGGTTTCATCCTTCTTTTTCTTCTTCATCTCCTTGACGGCCGAGAACAATGCAGGCATGGCGCCAATCACCGTCAGGTTGGGTAGCGAACGTATCTCGCCCGTTTTCTTCTGGATAGAACGGATCTTGTGAGCAGTCTGGATGCCATCTAGAAGATGCTTGAAGTTGAAGCCGAACCCTGCAGCTGCGCTGACCGTTGCTGCCGCAGTCGCTGCCCCAGCAACAGTGAAGATAACATCAGTCACGTCCTCTGATGGAATGTTGAAGTAGAAGTCGAGGGTGAATTGGTGTGGATCATCAACGCCAGCAGTCTCACCTTCAAGGTAATACTGGAAATCAACGCCGGCCTGAAAAGTCCCTGTGGCAAGCTGAACCGGAAATCCCGAGATTTCAGCCTCAATGATGGAGCCAAAGTCGACATCGGCTTCAACGGGCGGGATCGTCACGTCAGGAGGAATAGTCTGTGTCACGTTCTGTTGTATCCCAATAGTGAATATCCGAAATCCCTGATAGTAGAAACCGATAGCACCGGTGAGATTGTATACGGACTCGGTTCCTATCACATCGACTTCAAGATGGAGAGTCATCGGGTTCTCCATGTCAATGACAATCGGATTAGGCTCGGTTGCATCTGTCAGAGATTGACCGTCCAAGGTGACATACAGCTCAACATGCTCGTCACCGAACCAATCATCCGGTGCCTGAGCGGAAGCACTCCCAGCGAACATAAGCCAAGCCAATACGAAGACGGATGCGGCCAGGACGAGAGAGGGTTTTCTTCTGCGTAACATTATGTTTCCTCCTGCGGAGTCATTCTAGCAAGATAATCCATGGGTCACAAAAGGATTTTGCAGCTGGCCTCTGGCACGATTTCCATCCGATCTGGCATAGCCGATAGACTGATGGAAAGAAAATCTGGGAAAAAGGAGGAAAGGGGGGAGACCCCCTCATCTCTCAACTATCTGACTTTGGCAACATGGCAAGAACAACTGATGCACGGATCGTATGCCCGAATCAGCCGATTAAGCATCAGCTCAATACTCTCCTTGGATCCGCCGGCAATCTGAGGAAAGAGTGCTCTGACATCCTCCTCCATGTTTGTGTAGTTCATGGTGGTCGGAGCAATGATATCAGCTGTCTTGAGCAGCCCGTTCTTGTTGAACTCATATGAGTGAACTAGCGAGCCCCGAGGAGCCTCGGTCATTGCTGTACCCTTTCCTGCCTTGGGAGTCGTTTCCGGTTCATGCCACTCTAGGTCCGATGACAATAGACTGCTGATTGTAGCATCAGCCATGTCGAAGACCTGAGCGGTCTCAATGAGTTGAGCTGCATTATTGTGGAACGTGTTATAGCTGGGCAGATCAATCCCCAACGTCTTCAGTGCAGACTTGGCGAAGGGTGAGAGCAAATCCCTGTTGATGTTAAGACGAGCCAGGGCGCCCACAAAGATACCATGGCCGTCTCTGATACCTGCCTTCGCAAAGCTGTACTCTGGGATTCTCTCGCCGATGTATTTCTTGTAGTCCTCGACTGGTGCCCGAACACCACTGAGTGATGCCAGGTCTCCGCCAACAAGAGCATATTCGTCGTCTCTACGAAGGGCGAAATAATCGGTTTCCCGCTCGAATTGTGGCTCCTCTAGGCCGGCCCAAACGTCAAGGCAGACCTGCAAGTCTGAACGCGCATCCTGAAGCCGCTCGCGAAGCACTTCTAGGTCTTGATGACTCGGATATGCTGAGAAGCCACCAATCATGGGAGTCACCTGATGAACCTCGCGTCCGCCCGTGAGGATTTGAAGATCATTTCCAAGTTTCTTCAGCTTCAGAGCAATCTTCACGACATCAGGGAAATCCGCAGCAGCGGAGATAACACTCTCGTGACCAACATAGTCAGGGAGCGCCAAGTAAAGAGCATGAAGAATATGAGATTCTATGTACTCTCCCCAGATGAGGAGTCTTCGCAGATCGGTGACTTGTTGATCGACCTCGATTCCCATGGCCTTCTCCACAGCCTTTGTAGATACAACTCGATGGGAGGCACTACAGATTGCACAGATGCGACAGGCGATCTCTGGGACCTCTGTGTACTCTCTACCTTGAAGGAATGCCTCAAAGAGTCGAGCTCCTTCATCAACTGCCATCTTCACGTCAACAAGCTCGCCGTCCTTCGTCGTGACATAGAGGGACCCATGCCCCTCAACGCGAGCAATATGCTTAATGTCTATACTCTCAGTACCCATTAGAACTCCAACTCCTTGAACTCAGGCATCTCAGCCACCGACGGGCAATATTTCAGGAACTTCCGTCGCACGTCCTCCGGCGTAGCACCTATTTTCTTCAGAATCTTCACTTCGGCCGCCCAATTGGCCTCTGGTGCAGGTCCTCTGCAGCCCTCACAGACCGCGCCGTTGGAGGGACACAGGGCATTACAACCGGCTTGGGTCACCGGGCCCATGCAGAATTTGCCTTCCTTGAGCAGGCAGATATTCTCTAGCGCCTTGCATTCCCCACATACGCTGTATTGTGCAGAATAGGGTCGCTTCCCCATGACCAGGGACTTCACAATCTCCAGAAACTCGGTCTTTTCCATGGGGCAGCCCGGAAGTTCGTAGTCCACATCAACATAGGCTGAAACAGGTTTGATCGGGATTGCATCGATATGGTCGTTGTTCTCGCCATAGACGATCTGCGTCATCTCACTGATATCCCTGAAGTTGCGAAGACCAGGTAATCCGCCGTGAGTAGCGCAGGCGCCTATAGCTACAAGGACTCCCGATTTCTCACGGATTTTCTTGACCCGCTCAATCTCCGACTTCTTTGCCACAGACCCTTCAACAAATGCGACATCCCAAGGCCCCTCACTGTTCTCCTGCTTAGCCATGACCCAGGTTGTGATATCAACCAAGTTCAGAATGTCAAGGAGATGATCCTCGATGTTGAGAATGTTTAGCTGACATCCTGCACAACCCGTCAGACCGAAGATGCCCACGGAAGGCTTTCCGTTGTCACCCATCTAGATCGCCTCCTGTAGCTGCTCTACCTCAAAGATTGAGAAGACAGGCCCGTCCATGCAGGTGAGCTTATGGCCAATCTGGCAGTGAGCACACTTACCCACTCCACACTTCATTCTCCGCTCAAGTGACACCAGTATCTCGTCACGTCCAATGCCAATTTTCAAGAGCTCGTCAACCACGAACTTGTACATAACAGGAGGACCGCATACCAGTGCGACGGTATTTGGGTCGATTTCCCGTTTGTTGAACAGTGTAGTGACCACGCCGACATTTCCCTTCCAGTCCTTGTCACCCTTGTCAACAGTCATGAGGAAGTCCACGTCATCTAAGGCATCCCACGATGCGAGTTCGTCCTTGAAGATGATTTCAGAGGGGTTTCTTGTTCCGTAGAAGATTGTCACATCTCCAAACTGTGAACGTCTGTCGACAACATAGTTGATCAGCGAACGCAGTGGAACGAGCCCGATACCTCCAGCAACGAAGAGGAGGTTTCGCCCCTTCAGGGCCTCAAGTGGGAAACCGTTTCCATACGGACCCCTGATTCCAACAATGTCACCTAGCTTCAGATTGTGAATTGCGTTGGTGACACTTCCTGTTCTCCGAATCCCGAGCTCGATGAACCCCTTTCTGGTGGGTGTTGAACTGATTGAGAACGGTGCCTCGCCAATACCGAACATGCTGAGCTGAACGAACTGGCCAGGGCGATAGTCGAACAAATCACGCAATCGGTCTTCCACGAACTCAAACTCAAACAGAGTCTCGGTGCCGCTCATCTTGCGCTTGGATACCAGTCTTGCTAGATCTGGAACGTAAACATTCTCTTTCTTGACTTGTAGCTGCATCTACTTCACCCCACTTACAGGAACTTCCCAGATGGTTGAGAGCCGTTTGAGTACTTCCTTGATGCTAATATCACTTGGACAGGCAGCTGTGCATCTCCCACACCCTGTGCACCCGATGATGCCGTATTCATTGGCGAATCCTCTCATCTTGTGGTAGAACCTGTACTTGAGTCGGGCTGCAGGTGTTTCTCGGAAGTTGTGTCCTCCAGCAACCAGAGCAAAGTCTTGGAAAAGACAGGCATCCCATTTCCGCGTTCTATCAGCAGATGTCAATGAAATGTCGAGCTCGTCGACAACATCATAGCAATAACAGGTTGGACAGACCATTGCACATGCTCCACAGTTCACACAGTCCTCAGCTATCTCATCCCACACAGGATGCGAGAAGGAAAGGTCGAGATACTCGTTTATTCCCTCAAGGTCCACTTCGTGCGGAAGTGCCTCCTGTTTGTGCTTGAGTGCGTTCTTGAATGACTGCACATCACCGGTCTCAGCCAGCGTGAAGAGATTCTCAGCCATATGAATCAGGTGTTCACCCTTCGCTGTGCCTACCTGAACGAAGTAGCGGTCACCATCAATGGGCGTCAGAAAAAGGTCGTAACCTTCAACAACATGGTGAGTGTTCATCGAGCGACAGAAACCGTACTCACAGGGCTCCAGACAATTGAGTCCCACAATAGTGGTCTTGTCACGTCGGATGTTGTAGTAGTGGTCCACGTATTCGCCTCCGAACACTTTGTCAAGAAGCAGAATCCCGTTTAGATCGCAAGAATGAACAGCAAGAAGCAGCCTAGGCCGTTCCGCACGCAGATTCTCAAGGGTGTCATCTACACTCTTCTCTTCCAGGTCAAAGGTCATCATGACCTCACTCGGTGGCTGGAAGAACTTTCTGGGTGACAGTATGGTACTGTCATAGTCCATCTCAATCTGCGCAGGATCGTCAATCTTGTCGAAGACATGCTTTGTGCGCTTCTTGACTGGACCAAAGATATCAAAGCTATCTCGTGCTGACTCGATCAGCTTCGTGATATCTCCTTGGTTCATCACATATGAGGGACACATTGTCATCAGTCCTTGGTCTAACGTCCGAGTTTCGCTTTGTAACTTGCCCAATAAGGATTGGGGAATCATAAACATACATCATCCGAGGAATTGTTATCGTTTTGCAAAGGTTTTCTGCTATTCATATCGAAAACGAACATAGTATCTCAAGAATATGTACATAGCATTCTACGCGCCTGATTTGGGGCGCTTATCTATGACGGACGAACAAGGTATGTTGTAAGGACATGATGGAATTGGATGATGACGCCTCCAACTATGAACAGCTGACATCAATAGGCGACATCAGACCATCCATGACATCGCTCCAAGTGAGATTCAGAGTATTGGATATTACAGAGCCGAGAGTTGTGGCCTCAAGATCGAGAGGAGCACGCCATCTTGTTAGACAGGCCAAGATTGCTGACTTGACAGGCGTCATGGATCTCATGCTGTGGGACGACGACACCGACTTAGTAGAAACCGGAGGCGATTATATCCTGACCGACGCATATGTCAGTATTTACAACGAATCCATGCAGCTGAATAGAGGAAGAGATGGACACATTCGAATCGTTGAGGGGATCCAGTTCTCGGAGATTCCCGATAAAGACATGAGTAAACCCTTCGCCTGGAAGAAAGTCAGGAGAAGAGGAGAGAGCCCAGGGAGAACCTTCTCGGGTAAGGTGGGCCGCGAAGGCAGAGGGTACTGTGCACGTAAAGACTTCTGACGGAAACGCGGTCGAATACCTTTTGACCGGGATAATGCAGGTGTTCACCTGGTGTATATGTTGCGTGTGTCCTTCGGAAACGAAACGATCCCTTATCCCCTAGCGCCCCTTCGAGGTTGGCTCCGTCTTGCCGGCATGCACCGAACCGACTGTGAAAGAACCCTTGAGAGAGTATCCACTCAGTATGCCGAAAAAACACTCACTTCAGAAAGGCAATTGATGGAAAAACTGGCAGAAGAAGCATTCACGGTTGACGCCCAAACGATTGACTCTCTGAACACGCTGTTTCGATATGAGGATCTTCGTCGAGAAGGCAAGGCGCCCTCTCTGACAATCATGATTGAGGGCGCATCTGCCACTGGTAAGTCTATGATTGCGATAGATGCCATCGAGTTATTGGCAGTCACGAGGATCATCAGTACAGACACAATACGGCAGCTCATCCGAGCCGCTTCGGAGGAGTCTATGCATCCAGAACTCTTCACTCATACCTATCAGGCCCATAAGTTCCGCCAGAATGGTTCTCCCAATCTACCCGCCGTCGTACGCGGATATTTAGCACAGTGTAGCCTGATGAGAGAACAGATATCACGCACCGTCGATCGCATCATCGCCGAAGGGGTACATTCGATTATCGAAGGAGTCCACATCGAACCAGGGCAATACTCCAGACTCTCAGAAGGTGTGCTCGAGATACTCATAGACCCCCCGGAGGAGATTCATCGGTCCATGTTCCTCACTAAACTGTCTGCAACAGGCCTCAGAACGGTAGATGATACCTCGCAACGGCGATTGCAGGAGTACCGCGCAACAAGGGAGATACAAGACTATCTGAAGACGCAAGCCGTATCCCAGAACACGAGAGTGCTCACTCTAACAGACTACGCCTCAGCCTCCGCTGAGCTAGCAGAAACTCTGATGAAGAAGATTAAGGATTTGCTGCAAACCGCAGAGAATAAGTAGGTTCTCATGTGTGCTGAGCATCCTTATTGCAGTCTCTAGAAAAGCTTCACAAGGCAAACGGAGAAAGGCCAATGTGGAAGAATGAATCACTGGATAGGTTGTTCAATCCGAAGTCGATAGCTGTCATAGGAGCATCCGATAAGGCTGAGAAACTTGGCGCTCTCACTCTCGTTGCACTAGCGGACTACAGCGGCAAGGTATTCCCAGTCAATCCTCGACTTGACAAAATCGGGAACCTGAAGTGTTATCCTCGGATTGATGCCATCGGACAGAAGATAGATCTAGCAATCATGGCTCTCGGCCCCCGGCACATAATCCCCGCTATGGAGGAATGTGCCGATGCAGGTGTCGGTGGAGCAATCATATTCTCGGCAGGTTTCAAGGAGCTTGGTCAGGACGGTGCGGAAGCTCAAAGCGAACTACGAAGAGTGGCTGAATCCGGCAAAATCGCGGTGATTGGCCCCAACTGCCTTGGTGCGGGGAATGTGAATCTCAGTCTGAATGCGACGTTCTTCCCACACCCAGTTGGACTGCGGAAGGGCTCTGTCGCAATCATCAGCCAAAGCGGAGGTGTATCGGGCCTCATGCTGTATCGAGCCGCTGATAATGGCGTGGGGGTGTCGAAGTTCGCAAGCGTAGGCAACCGTGTGAACATAGACTTTGCAGACCTTCTCCGCTACCTTCGTGATGACTCAGAGACTAGCACTGTCTGCATGTTCGTTGAGGGAACTGAGAAGGGGAGGCAGATGTATTCCGAAATGCTAGAAACAACGCGCAAGAAGCCCGTTCTCGTCTTCAAGGTCGGAAAGACCCCAGCATCGAGAGAGGCAGCACTGAGCCACACAGGAAGTATGGCCGGCAAGGCCGAGATCTACTCTGCAGCAATCAAGCAGGCCGGTGGCCTTGAGCTACCCAGCATTTCTGACATGATGGATACGGCCAAGGTTGTTTCAACCGCCAATAACATTCCACCGGGGAACAAGGTCGCCGTCATCACCCATAGTCTGGGAATTGCGCTCATCGCAGCTCAGACTCTGGAAGAGAATGGCATGGAGCTGCCAACTCCGGAGAGTAGTACGGCCGACAAGATTGAAAGCCTTCTTGAAATGCCAGTTCATGTACCAATCAAGAATCCCATCGATCTTCTTGCAAAGGGATGGGCCGAACCAGATGTCTTTGCGCGTGCCTTCGAGCTCGTGGCTGAACAGCCCGACTATGACGCACTCCTCACCGTCTTCTCGCCCAACTATCAAGAGGGGATTGGTGGAGGGATGCCTGTGGAAAAAATAGTCGATGGCGCCAGAAAGTCCAAGAAGCTGGTCGTGAGTGTTCTCAATTCACCTGCCGACAGACCACCACCAGGAATTGAGGAGCTAGAAGATGGAGGGATACCA
>SDNO01000076.1 GCA_004524435.1 Candidatus Thorarchaeota archaeon
GCCCTAGAGGAAGCTGAGGTCTGGGTGTTTGACGCTTCAGCCATTGTTCACGGAGCCCGAATAGCAAGCATCATCGAGCTTTCCATGTCTGTGCCTGAAGAGATACTCGAGCGTATAGAGAAGTCTGTCCATGAGGGGAGACTTGAGCTTCCTGAGGACTACGAGATATCCATGTGGAGCGTTCGACAGTGGATAGAGGGAGCCAACAGAGCCATAACGGGAAAGGGCTCAGGCGATCTGGATAGATGGTGGCGCCGACGAAGATAGTGATCGCAATAATTGCAATGCTTCTTCTTGGAAACGGCACAATCCATAAAAGAGGGCCACAATGCTAAGGTCGAAACATAGCTGGGTAGGAAATGATTCAACTGACGAAAGACTGGGTCATCCGGCAGTTCCAAGAGCATGATCTTGAGAGTGTGGTCGAGATAAATCGACAATGCCTGCCTGAGAACTATCCAGATCGCTTCTTCCTAGGTCTGCACTATCATGCTCCCAAGGCGTTTCTCGTGGCGGAGAAAGAGGACGCTATAGTGGGATACATAATGTGCAGAATCGAGAGAGGAATCTCGAGCTTTGGGAGACTGCCTACGAAGAAGGGGCATATTGTCTCAGTGGCCGTATTGCCTGAATTCCGCCACCAAGGCATTGGAAGCGACCTAGTCGAGCAGGGAATCGATGGAATGATAGACTACGGTGCGTCTGAATTCTTCTTAGAGGTCCGGAAGGCAAACAAAAGTGCCATCTCAATGTACGAGAATTTTGGGTTCGAGCTAAAGAGGGTCCTCAAAGGTTACTATAGAGATGGGGAAGATGCGTACTTGATGGTCATGGGGTTGGATGAGTCCTCGGAGGAAGATTCCGATTGAGTGATCCACACATCCATGTCCCACTGATTCCTGAATGTTCCGCGTGCATCGTGCGAAGCCTTGGAATCCTAGTATCAAACTTGACAGAGAACAGTGAAGAGCAGTTCACGCTCTATGCGCACGCTCTGAAGAGACTCTCAGAGGGATATGAGAAGCGGATTCGACCTCACCCTCTCTCTGTCAGGATCTACCAAGAGCTGTGTGAGATGGCCGATGCGAGAGAAGACCCATATGATGAGATCAAGGCAGCTAGCAACCTTGCTGCTAAGAGAGCCCTGCCGGCGGTTGAAAGCATTGTAAACCAGCATCAGGGGTATGAAAGACTGAGAGCCGCAGTTATGGCGTCCATCGCAGGCAATCTTATCGACTTCAATACTGCCGCTCATGAACCTGAACTTGATAGGCTCGAGGAAGACTTCGTGACGTTGCTCGGTGAGGGCTTCCATCCCGATAACTCCAGAGACCTCTATGACAGGATTGTATCGGGGACAGGGAGTGCGGTCTATCTCGCAGATAATGCGGGAGAAACTCTACTCGACATACCCTTGCTCCGGTTTCTTGTCTCGAATGACTGGAGAGTCACCTACGTCGTGAAGGGCAGGGCGATGGTCAATGATGCCACCCGCGAAGACGTGGTGGATACTGAGATTGAAAGACTGGCTACGATAGAGGATACAGGTGCCTGGGCACATGGTGTACCCCTCGACCTCGTGAGTGAAGAGTTCATGGACACTGTTCGAAGTGCCGACCTTGTACTCAGCAAGGGACAGGCCAACATCGAAACATTCCCGCAGATTCAGGATCAGATTGGCGTCGAAACCTACTACATCACCCGAGCCAAGTGCTCACACATTGCGCAGGCGGTGGGAGCACAGAAGAGTGCCAATGTCATTCTCCGCAGAGCAGTCCGAAAATGACAGTTAGTTGACAAGGTTTTTATGTTCATGAAATCGCCTTCCGATTGGCCACAAGACAGCTAAGACAAGCTTTAAATGGGCATAGCGTGCCGAAGTCCATGTACAGTTTTGTCACACTAGTTAATATGCTAGGTGGAGGAAACTAAAAGATGAGTCAACAAGTTCCAGTTATTGTATTACGAGAGGACACTGAAAGGACACGCGGCCGTGATGCTCAGAGAAACAACATCATGGCAGCTGTTGTGATCGCAGAGGCAGTCAAATCTTCGTTAGGACCGAAAGGAATGGACAAGATGTTGGTAGACTCCTTTGGCGATGTGACCGTCAGCAACGATGGTGCCACGATCCTGAAAGAGATGGATGTGGCCCACCCCGCTGCCAAGATGGTCATTGAGGTTGCAAAGACTGTGGATAACGAGGTAGGGGATGGCACCACTACTGCTGCAGTTCTGACAGGCGGGTTACTCAAGAATGCTGAGGAACTCCTAGACCAGAAGATCCATCCGACAACGATTATCTCAGGTTATCGGAAAGCAGCTGAGAAATCAGCGGCAATACTGGATGACATAGCAGAGAAGGTTGATACAACCAAGAGTGCCGCCTACAAGAAGATTCTGCGAGATGTTGCCATGACGGCGATGTCAAGCAAGTTTATTTCCGGTACTAAGGGAGAACTTGCCAAGGTTGTTGTGGACGCGGTTCTCGAAATTGTCAAGGGCACCCCAGAGGGTGAGGAGATCAGCATCGAGAATATCCCACGCCAGAAGCAGGTAGGCATGCAGGCCATGGAGACCGAACTTGTGAAAGGCCTTGTCCTGGACAAGGAGATTGTTCATCCAAGTATGCCAAAGAGAATCGAGAATGCCAAGATTGCGCTCTTCGAGTGCCCCCTTGAGGTGTCAAAGACCGAATATGATGCAAAGATCTCTATATCCGATCCAACCTCAATGCAGACCTTCCTGGATGAGGAGGACAAGATGCTCAAATCCATGGTCGACAAGATTGTGGAAGTCGGTGCAAATGTCGTCATCGCTCAGAAGGGTATCGACGATGTTGTTCAGCATTACTTGGCAAAGAACGGCATCATGGCAGTGAGAAGAATCAAGAAGTCCGATGTGGAGCGAGTCCACAAGACGACGGGCGCATCCATTGTGTCCAAGATTCCGAATCTCACAAAGAGCGACCTCGGAAAGGCGAAACTCATTGAGCAACGAAGAGTTGCCGATGACAAGATGCTATTCGTCGAAGGTACGCCCAAGTCAGCAGTTGTTACCCTGCTAGTCCGTGGCGGAACCGACCATGTAGTCGATGAAGTAGACCGTGCACTCAATGATGCGCTGTATGTTGTCAGAGATGTTGTCATCAACCCGTACATCGTGTACGGTGGCGGTGCTGTGGAAGGACAACTGGCTGTCCGACTGCGAGATTACGCATCCTCTCTTGAGGGTCGTGAGCAGTACGCTGCAAACGCCTTCGCTGACGCAATAGAATCGTTGCCAGCAATTCTAGCAGAGAACGGTGGTCTGGATCCAATAGACGTTCTTGTATCACTCAGGTCAGCTCACACCGAGGGGAAGACTACCTACGGTGTTGACTTGGACAAAGGCAAAGTAGCCGATATGAAGAAGAGTCGCATCATCGAACCGGCCATCGTGAAAAAGCAGGTCATCGCGTCTGCGTCTGAGGCTGCACAGATGTTGCTGAAGATCGATGACGTCATCAGCTCCAAGGGCGGAGGCATGCCCGGCGGACCAGGTGGCGAAGGCGACTTCGACGAAGAATAGAAAGACAAAACAGAACAGGCTCATAGGTGTAGCTCATGTACCAAGACCCCTCGAAGATAATCAAGAAGAAACGAAAACCGAAGCTTGAGCAACTCGAGAACATCAAGCTCGTGCTCACCTTCATCCAGGGTATCGGACCCAAGACCTCAGACAAGATGATTGAGGCAGGCTACGATACTGTGGAGAAAGTCATTGACGCTTCTGCAGAAGAGATGGCCGAGGCTGTCAGTGGCCTGAGCGTTGACAAGGCCAAATCAGTCATTGAGGAGACCAAGGAGATTAAAGAGCAAGTCGAAGCTGCAAAGCTCGACCTGAAGAAAGCTCGAAGGGGTCGAAGACGCAAAGTCGTGGACGAAGAACCAGACAGCTATGGCCTACCTCCTGCGGGGGAGATGGAGGAAGAACTCGAAAGGAAAAGCCTGAAGACAGGTCATGAGACGGATAACGAAGAACTCGGTATTCGCATCGGACCAAAATGGCTCACCAGGTTCGAGAAGGCTCGGGTGATAGGAGCAAGGGCCCTTCAGATCTCGATGGGCGCTCCCACCCTCCTGAGCATGGATAAAGGACCGGCCGGGCTCTTTGCCTTTGCCGAGGCAGAGCTCAAAGCGGGTGCTCTTCCTATGACCGTTCGACGTTCCTCCCCCACAGGAGAAGAGGCTGATATCCCCCTTTCTGTTCTACTCGAGAATACCCGGCTGGATTAGTCCAGCCAGCCCCTTTTCTTTTTCTTGCCAGCAAATCATCTGATTCAAGGGCTGCTAACGCAATGCCTAAATGCATGACCTAACAGTGATAGTGGTCTGGACAGTGCTGTGTCGTGCAAGAAATCCTGCTAAGTCCCGATCTTGTCATCCGTTGTCTGATTGGATTTGCTGTCGGAGGGCTGATTGGACTTGAACGCCAGAAGAGAATGACGGAAGAGTCTTCAATCGGAGTCAGGTCCTTCGGTCTTCATAGTCTCTTTGGTATGCTAGGTGCCTACACATATACCGTCACGGCGAATCCTGTTGTCTTGGTCTACTCAATCGCAATCTCCACAATCTTGGTCATGACACACATCATCTACAAGATATTCCGCACCATGCGGAAGGGCATGACGACTTCAATCGTCTTTGCGCTATCCTTCGTCCTGGGTACGTTGGTTGGCTTGGACGAGGCTCCCGTTGCTCCACAGATCATCGGACCGCTATCCGTCCTTTCCATGACTGTTTCGTTCCTTGTCTTTCTAGTTCTCTCATTCAAACAGGAGCTGTCTGAGGCGGTACAAGTAATCACTCGAGAAGAGATGATCAGCGCGGTTGAACTTGGGGTCTTGATTCTGTTCCTGTGGCCACTGGTACCACAGACCATCCAAATTGGTCCAATTCTCTTCCCTCTCTTTCAGACATATCTTCTGATTGTCATCCTACTGGGCATCAGTTTCGCAAACTACATACTGGTTAAGAAATACAAGAACCGAGGACCCTACTTCTTTGGCTTCTTTGGAGGTTTTGCAAACAGCGAGGCTACGGTTTCCTCACTGACAGACTTCCATGTTCAAACGGAGTCGAGGTATACAGGGAGAATATCACTGTCTGTGATTTTTGCGAACCTTGCCATGGTCCTTAGAAACGGATTCATCATAGTCCTCTTGGACAGAGAGCTCAGGCTCATCCAGTACTTCTTGGTACCTCTCGTGATTCTGTTCATCATGGGCATTGTTAGAATGTTCTATGAGAGAAGAGAGAACGAAGATGAAGAAGAGCAAGAGATGAGTGTCAGATTCGTTTCTCCCTTCGAGTTTGGTGCTGCCGTTCGTTTCGCAGTCATTTTCACCGCTGTATCGCTTGCTTCGCTCTTCCTGCAAGAGTACTTCAGTGAATGGGGACTCGTAGCCGCAGGCTTCATCGGCGGATTCGCATCGGCAGGAGCAGTCGTTGCAGTGGCAAGCCAGGCATTTGCTGCCGGCACAGTAAGTCTCTCAAGTGCAGTCTTCGCCGTGACAATAGCAACTACAACCTCTGTCTTCAACAAAATCATCTACGCAGCTGCAGGCGATAGAGAAAGCAATCTTGTGAAGCGGGTTGCGAGAGACGCCATCCTGATGGGAACCGGAGTTGTGATATACCTCATCCTTCTCGGACTGGGTTTCATCCCGTTGGTTTGAGTCTGAGCAACAAAGAACAAGGGAACGTAAGACTTAAACTACATCAGGCTGCTCTCCGCTATGGTGACAATAGTGACAGCTGGTGAATCAGTTCATCTGCTTCTGTGAAATTGGCCGAGACAACACGCTAGCTCCCATTGTCGCTGAACGTAAGTACCGGAGGAATGGATTTTGAGTGAACTAAGAACAGTCAGAGGGATGCGAGACCTGATGGGACCAGAGATGAGAATCAGGGACTATCTAGAGGAAACCGCAATCGAAGTCTTCAGACTCTTTGGCTACGAACCCCTTGACTCGCCCATCATGGAACTCTGGGAAACACTCTCGGCGAAGGGAGGAGAGGAAGTTGATGCTGAAACATTCCGCTTCGAGGACAAAGGCGACCGGGAGGTCGGTCTGCGCTTTGATCTGACGGTTCCCTTAGCGAGAATCATCGCAACAAATCTGCATCTACCCAAGCCGTTCAAGAGATATGCGGTTGGCAAGGCGTGGAGGTACGATAGACCTCAGGCTGGAAGGTATAGGGAGTTCACTCAAGCGGATGTGGACATAGTGGGTTCTGATAGCCCCGCAGCGGATGCAGAAGTGGTCTTGGTAGCGCTTGAGTTCCTGAAGCGCATATTGGAAGAGGACTACATCATCAAGATCAACAATAGAAAGGTCTTGAGGGGTCTGACTGAAAAGGCGGATGTTCCCGAGTCACTAGCTCATGAGTGCTTCAGAGCTATTGACAAGTTAGACAAGATTGGCAAAGACGGAGTGATGGAGGAGCTTCGAGAAAGAGGGATAGCTGAAGAGTCGAGTCGCTTTCTCATCGATGCAATTGACATGAGTGGAACCGGAATGTCGGTGCTTGACCGGTTCCAGGACGTGCTGGAAGGTTCAGATATTGGACAAAAGGGAGTGGATGAGCTCAGATTCATGGCTCAAGTGTTCGATGAGTGCAAGAAGAGCAAGTACGTTGAATTCGACATGTCCCTCGCAAGAGGCCTTGATTACTACACGGGCCCGGTCTTCGAGGGCAGATACCTCGGCGAACCAGACGTTGGCTCAGTTCTAGGAGGTGGGCGGTATGACAATCTCATAGAGAAATTTGGAGGACCGCCTACTCCTGCTACAGGTATTTCACTTGGCATTGGTCGACTCATTGATGTTATGCTGGAGAAAGGACTGGGAGAAGACCTTGCTCCCGAGCTTGATGCTTTCATAGCTCCTATCAAGAAGCCAATGGTCAAACATGCAATGCGGATGCAATGCGACCTTGTTGCCGCCGGAATATCATGCGAAGTAGACCTGATGGACCGATCCCTCGGAAAACTGCTCGAACTTGCAGACTCTCGTAATGCAAGGTATACGATTATAGTGGGCAAAAGGGATCTCTCAAGAGGCGAGGTAAGTCTCCGCGACATGCTCACAAAAGAAACAGAGCAAGTGAAGGTCGGGAATATCGTCGAGCGCGTTCTCCGGTTCACCGAACAGGCTGGGCCACCCTCCTGATCTGGGGCTCGTAGATTTCCCCAACGGGGCTCAGAATCAAAGCCTTTTTCTCTCAGTGAAACAAGGTTACCACAGGGATGCGAAATGGTTCGAATGCCAGTTGTGGCCGGTAGCTTCTACGAAGGTGAAGAGAGTCTTCTCAGAGAGAGAATAGAATCCTGTTTCAAATCCGAACTCGGGCCGGGTGAACTGCCCCAGGGCTCGCCTGGAAACAAGAGAACTTTGAAAGCGGCTATAGCCCCCCATGCCGGATATGTCTATTCGGGACCACCTGCTGCACACACATATCTTGAGATGTTCAATGATGGAAGACCGGATCATATCGTCATCTTGGGACCGAATCATACTGGTTTCGGTGCCCGTCTAGCAGTCTGTGAAGAGGACTGGATGACACCACTGGGGAATGTCAAGTATGATGCGGAACTCGGGCGCGCCATTATCGAGGAGAACGAGTATGCAACCTCCGATTGTCTCGCCCATAACAACGAGCATTCGATTGAGGTACAATTGCCGTTTCTGCAGTATATCTTCCCAGACGAACTCAGCTTCGTTCCCATCTGTGTGTCCGACCAGAAGTGGGAGATCTGTGAGTCGATAGGAGAGACTATAGCGAATCTCTCCAAGGATATGGACATCCTTGTATTGGCCAGCTCTGATTTCACGCACCACGAACCTGCTGATGTGGCCAAGAAGAAGGACAACCAGGCGATGGAGTACCTTGAGTACATGGATCCCAAGGGATTCCTCCAGTTCGTGCAGGGTCACAGAATCAGTATATGTGGAGCAGGGCCCATTGCAGCAGCACTACAATATGCCAATGAGATGGAAGCAACAGGATTTGAGCTGCTCAAATATACGAACTCAGGCGATGTGCTTGGCGACCACAAGAGTGTCGTCGCATATGTTTCAGCTGCATTCAGGTGAGAATCAGCCTAACGTCAGACTCACTGTTCGAGAATGACACGACTTACACCTGCTATTGAAGACAATACCTCAATTGCGGCGCCGGGAAGTGGCGTTTGTGTTATCACTTTGAGACAGGGCTCCTTGTGAATTGCTACATCCTCAGCGATGACTTGACGGATTGGCACGCCATAGCCAGCAATAGTGGAAGTCACTTGAGAGAGTATGCCGGGATTCTCGGGAGACTCAACATGAATAGTCACAACACCATATCCTAGCATCTTCCTGACACCTTCCAAGGAAGAACCAGCCGGCTCGAGATTGGAGAAGAAGTTGAATAGTTCTTCATCTGCACAGATATCTTCGGTGGTGACCCTCACTGTTCTTCGATCGACACCCAGTGCATCACCTATAGATTTCAATGGAATCCGGATTGAACCACAAGTGATATCTCCCGGCTCTCGAACCTTGAATCCGTGACGGATTATGGCTTGGGCCACCTGCAGTCTCATGGGTGCATCCTGAAAATAGTCAACAATCTTCTGCCACATGGGGAATACACTTCCGGTTGATTCATTGAAGCAGTTTCTCATAGAGTACTTCGTCAATATATCCCTTGGGCATCTTGAAATGTTCGCGTCTTGTCCCCACAAGCCTGTATCCAGTTGCCTCGTAGAGGTGGCGAGCACTATCGTTGCTTGCGAAGGTACTCAGTGTTATCTTGCTATAGCCTTCGTTGAGAGCTGCCTCTTCGGCACACATTAGCAAAGATCGACCAACACCAACATCTCTGGAATCATTGGCCACAATTATCCCAAGTTTGGCCACATGCCTTGAGGCCATCCATTCTTCAGGCTGCAGAGAGAGATGGCCTGCATAGTTCCCATCAATGTGGGCAATCAGAAGCGATTCTCGGATCTCATGAGAGCGCTCAATCCAGCTCACCCAGTCATCAGGACCTGCTCGAGGTTTGAAAGTAGGGAGCCATTCGCCCTCTTCAATGATGTCACAGAAGCCGCGATACATGTCTTGAGCGTCCTCGGCTCTGGCATGACGAATAGTCAGATCTCGTTCGTCCTTAGTCTTGAGGTGCCACTCGCTCAAATCATCATCTCAATGCATGGCGTAGTGGTTCAAACAAAAAGGGTTGTGGTAGTGACACGTGGGTAGTACAATGGTCGTGTTTGCGCTAGCTTTAAAAACGCCGTGCATTTTCAGCCCACAACGCCCACGACAGGTCACTGGGTATCAGGATGGCGTCAGGATGAATGGCAAAAGAATAACAGTACTACTATTGCTGACAGCGATATTCGTTGGGACATTGCAGTTGCCTCCACTAGCCGGGGACTTCACAGCCAATACAAACGAGTTCAATCACATCGATCCCGGGATGTTCACAGCATACTTTGACTCTGAGAACATCAGTATCACCCTGATCACCCCTGCTAATCAGAGCACCCTGGTCGGGACAGTCAACATCACCATTGATGTTGTATCTGACTATGATCCCCTGAATCTGACACTCTTTGTCGAAGATGAGATCTACGAAGACCTGAATCGCACAGAGATCTCCGTCGGCCTGCAGAATGTGACGATTGATACACTGAACTTGCCCGAAGGAAGTCTCAATTTCACCTTTCTCTTCGAGAATGCCTCCTTTGGGGCGATTGACCGAGAGAGCTATCCGTTGGTCTTTGAGGTGGACAATCACGGGTATCCGAGCGTGGAGATATTGGCTCCAGATGAGGATGAGCTGTTCACAGGCCTTGACAGTCTTTATCTCAATATCTCTGCTGACTACACCGAGGTCTACCTCAACATCACAATAAATGGGGTCCCAACAGAAGAGTGGAATGGCTCACAGTTGGTTCCAGTCGGGGCCGCAAACTACACGATTAACGGTAGCAGATATGAGAATGGCGACAATCTGGTTGATGTTGTAGTAGTGACGGAGGAAGGCCTCTCAGACGAAGCAGAAGCGATCATCTCCTTCCTCGACCATGTTCGATTCTCCATAATCGGTATAACGAATTTCGGAGAAGTCTCAGGAGAACAGGAGATTACAATTCGGGTCTTCACGCCATATGACTCTGTGAATCTGACAGTTAGTGTTGATGGTGATGTCGCAGACGATGTCAGCAACATCACCGTGCCTGAGGGTCGCAGCGATTTCACAATGGATACAACGGGATATTCAGAAGGTGAACACGAGTTCCTCTTCACGGCCTACGATGGTTTCGGGCATTCATGGTCTCAGAATCTAACGTTCATTGTGAACAACCACAGAGAGCCCAGCATTTCGTTCACTGCTCCCACTCAGGATATCATTGTGGGACTAGCGGAATTCACAGTCAATATCGAGACGACATACAGCGAGGTGTTCCTTTCCGTCTATGTTGATGGTAATGCAGTTGATGTACTGACGAACATCACCGCTCCAGCTGGCGCCTACGCTTTCAACCTTGATACGACATTATACACGAAATGGCAACACGAAGTCAAGGTTGTGGTGACCACTGTTGAGGGACTCAGTGCGGAGGCGGCATCTCCATTCGGTTTTGCCAACTTCAAAATTGAAGAAATCCTGAGTGCGATTGTCTTGATTGGAATAGCACTAAGCATTCCTCTCATGAGATTCAAGAGAGGAGAATCTGTTAGGATGACGCTCATCGTGGATGTGATATTCATCCTTGTCGTCGTTGGCATCTTTCTTGCCTTGGGAGTGACCTCACTACCCCTTATGATCTGGCATATCAACCTGGCAAGTATATGGGCCATCGGTACAACACTTGTTGCAACCAACTGGCTCGTTCCTCTCTTCACCACTGCAACGGAACAATAGCCTATAGAAGGCGAGTCACAGGAATGGTCCTGCACGGATTCGCATTCCAAGGTGCAGCCTCCTCATAGTATGTAAGACGTTCCTTGGGAATAGTGGTACATACGTCCGTTGCTCGCCACCTATGGGAGGCTCTAGCTGTTCGGACTATTGCCTCTCCCAGATGCTGCTTGCCTCTCCGGTTGATATCAGCAACAAAATATGCCCTTTTCTGGTCATCAACCTTCACAACACCTGTGCCCGCCGGCTTACCGTCCAGTCTAAACTCTAGTACACGTCCCTTCTCACCAAAGACAAGTACGTCTCGTGCCAACTCAGCCAAGAGCCCCGGATGAGCCATATGGGAGTATTTCAGGCTGGCCGGAAGTCGTTCGACTTCCTCGATATCGCCAATATCGAAATCCTTTGAGGGGGGTTCCGGGAGATTCTCTCTCTTGATTGAGATGTCCAACAAGGATCCCCTCGCGAAGTATCCTATCTTCATCCAGAAATTGTACGCTTCGGGAGGTGAATCAGCCACTACTCGCACTGCCTTCCTCTTGCGGAGGATTGTTTCAGCTGCTCTTGCAAGAGATGTACCTACACCCTTCTTCTGATGACGAACATCAACATCCATGGTTCTTACTATTCCAATCCTGCCTGATACAGGGTTTCGCTCTAGTCGAACAGTAGTTTCTCCTACGACCTTTTCGTCAATCTCGGCCACCAGCCAGCCCCACCTCCGAAAGAAGAGACCACGGTGTTCTTCTTTGACTTCTTCAACGGTAATGTATTTCTTCTGTAGCCAGCGTGTGGTCTGGTATACAGTTAGGATGTCGGCGCAGTCACGCATGCGCCCCTTGCGTATTTTGACCATCATCAACCAACCCGACTATCAGGTGAAGACGAGTGATTCAGAAAATAAGACTATGTAATA
>SDNO01000077.1 GCA_004524435.1 Candidatus Thorarchaeota archaeon
AATCTTCATACCCTCAACGTTCAACGTGAGTTCGTGTTGTCGAGATGCTGGTCGTACGCCGGCATGTAACTCGACGGAATCTCCGGGAATGAGTTTCTGCACTATCTCTCGAAAGTCTCCGGTTGGCTCATAGGCGGCACACTCTATCGACCCTGACTCATCCTCTACTTCGAAGATGACATGACCGCCCACTATCATGCGAGGATTCTCCGACACCTTTCCACGGACTCGGGCAGACAGGTATGGACGCAGTTTGTTGATGCTTAGAAGATTGGTTAGATGTGCATCGGTTCCCTGATTCGTTCGGAATATCATCCATCTTTCCACAGGCTGCGCAGAGTCAATCATTGATGCGGCGTGTTTTACGTCTTCAGGCTCATTGCCACGAATCCCGTACAGCACAGGGTCCGGCCCATTTGGCTGGATTAGAATCTGGCCGGTCTTCTCATCCAGATTGGCAAAGGTCTTGTCACCCATCTCCCGGTTCATTTCTGCAACAGAACCTGGATCGACACCTCGGTCTTCGTCTGTTAGTTCTGCATTCCGATAGGCGATATACTCATACGTATAGTCATCTTCGAGGGTATTGCCGATGGCGGATACCGCACCGATGAGCCCTCTTCCGTTTCCTGACGCAATGTGAGGAATGTCATTTTCCGTCAGCATAGTCCGTACATGTCCCAGTGGCTGAACGCGCCAGAGTGCCTTAGCTCCGAACTCACGGATTTCTTCTGTAGGATCTCCGAGGATCAGTACAACCCCAGGATTTGTGTTCCGATATCCGCGCTCTATGTAGCTCGGGAATATCTCGCGAACAATCTCCAGTACATTTTTTGCATATTCCTTATCGGCCTTGAATCTCAACGCAACAGCACCATTTCCACGGGTTCGATAGGGAACATTGGGATTCAGTCGAACTAGGTTCGGGTAATCAAGCCATTTGACGCCATCCTGAGACAATCGCTCGACAAGCAAGCTGCTAAAATGGGTCGTGCAGCCTCCCCGTGGGCTGTCTATGTCGTCAAGTCCGAGATGTGCTTCAATGGCCATTACTTTCACACAGAATGAGTAGAAAAGAAGGTAGTAATAATACCATTGTTGTACGAGTCAGTCAGGAGTGAGAGGGGCCGAATGTGCAAGGAAGAGGCATCACGCTTCGGTCTGCTGCTTCAGGCAGGCCTCACACACGGTGGCTGCATCGATCCGCTCCCCATGATCCTCGCAAACGAGTTGACCGCATATATCACATGCACGAGAAGAGTGATACTCCCTGCAGATACGGCACCGTGTTTCCTTGCAGACGATGCAAATCTGGTCACTGGCAATCCAGCATCGGTTGCATACGGGAGCTCCGCACATGTGGCATGCCTTCGGCTCTTCAATAGACTCGCCGCATATCTCGCATGTATGTTCTGACTCTCCGGGCATGCTGCGCACAGCCCGTTGGGAAAAAAGCGAATGTTGAAATCTCTTCCGAAACGTCAGTGCAGTGTATATGAACGCGTCAGAAAGAATCAGGGTGATCATCTATCATGCCAAGCAGTGTGACCCGAAGAAGTGCACAGGGCTACGTCTCGCACGAATGAGGCGGGCTGAGATCGTGCACTCGATGAGGAAGATCCCTCGAAACAGCGTCGTTCTCAACCCCATATCGAAGAAGGCATTGTCAAGAGAAGATGTCCCTCCTGCCCTTAGGTCGGGTATTGTAGCGCTGGACTGCTCATGGAAGAAAGCGGAGGAAATATTCGCGCAGAAATGGAGCGCACGACAACGTGCGTTACCGTACTTAGTTGCAGCCAATCCGGTGAATACATACAAGCCAATCAAGCTTTCTACTGCCGAGGCGATAGCTGGAGCACTCTATATCATGGGATTCAAAGATCAAGCAAGAGACGTCATGTCGGTCTTCAAGTGGGGCCCAACCTTCATCACTCTCAACAAGGAGCCTCTCGAAGTCTATTCAGAGTGTGAAGACAGCTCAGAGGTTGTCGAGGTCCAGAAGGATTTCATGCAGGATATCTGAGAGAGGGGTTGGCCCTGGTCCGAAGAGTAGCCCCAATTCTGTTTCGTTCAGGCGTGTTGCCACGCGAGAACCTAGCAACATCAGACTAAGCCTCCTACCCTACACCTCGGGTCGGCACGTCAGCAGTGTATTCTTGGAGTTGCTACACGGTGATGGGTCGTTTCAACCGGACCAAATCACTTCTCAGCGGATTCGAGTCCGCATCATGGTCATGCGTGACTTGGGGGTGTCGTTTCTGTTCCCAGAGCGAGGCTCTCACCTCCCTGCTTGCACAGGACCGGCGCCGACTGTAGTTGGGAGCTTCCTCAGCCCTCATCAAAGTGATGAGTACCGTCAGTTGCGCTTTCGCTCCAGGGCCAAGTAGTAGTACTTCCTAGGTTAGTAAATCAATCTTCGCTTTCGTACGAGGGGGATAGACCTATTCTCCAGATTTCCACAATCTTGGATATCTGCCCCTCTCCATCAGGACCCTATCAGTGATGGCGACAATACCACTTTTTGCCTTTGCAATCGTGTCACTGTTCATCTGCGCATTTGAGAGGCACACAATCTCTCCCTTCAGAGTTCTGATAGCAATCATATCGTCAGGCTGGATGCCTGTACTGAGTCGTAGCACACCGCTGGCAGCCAAATCTGCACCGTGACATAGAGCGTCCACGGCACTATCACGGATCACAATCTCAGGAAGATGGGCGACAGCACTCTCAACAGGAAGAATGAACTTTCGAATCTCCGCCTCATTACCGTCTTCCTTCCAGAAATGATAGGCATCGGTGAGGTCGTGTAGCGTGCAGAGATGTTCATCCTCAAGGAACTTCCCCACACGAGTTCTTCTAAGCTCCCGCATATGCCCCCCGCTTCCGAGGGCCTCACCTATGTCAAAACAGAGCTTTCGGATATAGGTCCCGGCTTGACATCCTACGCGAAATAGGGCCAGTCGACCCCGAATCTCGAGAATCTCGGTGTAGTAGACTTCCCTGACCCGCAAGACCCTCTTCACTGATGATCTAAGAGGGGGTTTCTGATACAGCTTCCCTGTGAATTCCGCCACTACCCTTCGAATGTCTTCTTCAGGAGTCTTCTGATGGAGCTCCAAGACACAGACATATTCCTTACCAGCAGGCAGGAGGGCCTGCATTGCCCTTGTGGCATCGCCTGTGCCAACGGGGAGTATTCCTGTCACTGCAGGATCTAACGTTCCCGAGTGCCCCGTCTTGTCCACATCCAGAATCCGCCGGACCCATGTTGTGACCTCGTGGCTAGTGGGCCCCGATGGTTTGTCTAGGCATATCACACCATTCTGTATCAAGTGCTCAACAGGGATGTCTTTGGGTGAGCTGAATCCATATTCAGGATTGGTGGTGTCTTCGGCCCGCACAATGGTATCCCTTCGCTTATCAGCGGGTAGTAGATTCGGCATGATGAAGACACACAGCCTGAGATGGGAAACGATTATTCCTCAATCCGGACCTTCATGCGGAATTGTTCGATGAGGTCGGCCTCTTCGAGGGCGTTGATGATTTCCTCATCTTCGGCTCCTGCAGAAATCTCTAACATCTCATCGAGGGGTTCGAGATGGCGGGTGTTGCATCTGCGACGACGTACACCATTGATCCTTTGTGGGCCCGTGATTGTTACGTATCGGTCATCTTCTCGTTCAATGATAACGCAGAAGCTGCCGGCCTCGCGTCCCATAGTCTTTACGCAAATTCTACCTGGTTCAAATAGACTCATGATTTACACCTCAACCTGTCCCGGTCAACCGAACATCTCTGAGTCACCTCAAGTGCTCATCCCGGGGAACTGGGAGAATAAGCTTCGCAACCCTATTCCCAATAAGAGCCTTACGCTAGATGCGGTCATTGCTCAGTCTGTCGAAAATAGGTTGAAATTGCATGAGTCAAGATGAGAACGACACCATCGAGATCATACTTGGCCGTGTTCAGAACAATGTCATAGATGGATAAATCTGAGATGTCAATCCCATAGTACTCTTGATAACGTGCACCCTCACTGCCCTCACGCACTATCGTTTCTCGTCGAGACTCCTCGTAGGATGTACCATCCCGTTCGGAGATTCGCTTGACTCGAACCTCTAGAGGAGCTGTGAGGAGAATCTTGAGATCGGCATTCTCACCGGCCATCCAGCCTGCAAGTTGACCATCAAGCACGGCATCTCCCTTCTCAGCCTCCACTCGAAGTGTATCGTCAAGAAGACGGTCTACGTCCTCATTCTTCTCAGCGTAGTGACTGAACTCCTCTAAAGTCATATTGCGTTCATCAGCCAGTCGTCTGAAGATGTTCCCTGCAGAAACCCGACGGAGATTGAACTCGTCGGCTATTCGATCTGCCACCGAGCTCTTGCCCGTCCCGTGTAGTCCACCGATAGTAATGACGCGATTCATCCTAAAGATCTCTAGCAGCTCTTATTATACCTCGCCGCACAGCGTGAGATGCCGCATAGCCACCATAGGGTCTATTTGGACGCTTTGATGACTTACTCGACTTGTAGCTTAGATTGTTCTTGGCGTTCTTTGGGAGTTGCATCATGGCACCAGATAGGGCGCAGGTTCCAGAGGCTCGATAGAAGTTGCGGCGGTGCACGACTGTCCCGCCTCCGGGCGTTGTTATCTTTCTGTTTGCTCTGCCTTTGGTCAGGAATCCTGGACGGGGCATTTCTATCACCGATTCTATATCGTCGCTTCTCGCGTTCACCGGTTGGCTTTACTTTTAAGGAACACGGTAAGCCTGAGGATATGGAACCGGAAGAGGTAGGGGTTGCCCGGGGCGACAAATACCCCGGGCGGGATGTCGCGGTCGATCTCTTAGCAGAGTCAACGAGGGAGGTTGAAGTGTTGAGGGCGTGGCGAAACTTCCAATCCCTAATCACAAGTCAGAACCACGGAATTTAAACTCCCAAGCTCGAAGATACGCGGGTTCCGCAGGGAGAATGCACAATTCCCACACAATTGCCTATCCTTGATTTCCACGCCTCGAAATAGCCCGGGTAACCCTTACTCCCAAATCCGTACGAGAGGAATATACCAGCATACTGATACAATAATGGAACGGGGGGAAGCCCCCGCAATCAAGGTACTATCCTGTCAGTGAAACACCCATCATACGCTGAACTATCTGCCCCAGACCAAGACCGACCAACATATAGAAGCCCGTGAAGTAGAGACCAAATCCGCCTGCCACCGCCGTCCCAATATACCCATCAAGGAATGGGAGGAGCTTGTGGGCACTGAAGGGGATGACAGCGACAACCTCAGGGCCTCCGGTGATAGGGTCTGTGTAGAAGCCGTTCAGCAGCGAGAATATGAGCATGAACGGAATGATGAAGAACAGAGAGGGTTTGCATCGTGCTCCAAGCATCTCACGTTGAATACGGTCGATGTATGCCTTTCGTCTACGTACTTTTCGGAGGAGTTTCTCGTTTTGGGTTTCCTCCGCTTTCTTCGTCATCTCTTGATACTGCTTGATCTCTGTCTGATATCTCTTCAGACGGCGCATATCAGAGAAACGCTTCATGGCCAAGTTGCTGATACTCGTTACGAAAAGCGAGGTGGCCATAATCAGTAGACTTGACATTGGTGGATCTTGGAAAGTTTCATAGAACCAGTTTCCTAGGAGCACTAGTATGTCTTGCATCAGATTTTCTACTCCATTATTGTATCGTGGAGCTGAGTGGCTGCTTCCTCTACCTTACCTTGGCGGTTCTTGATTATCCTTACGGTAGCACCAGTCAGAGTCCCCACAGCCACGGCTGCAGCCCGACACATCTCCTGGTGGACCTTGATGCTCTCCACCGCCTGCACGTCGCGTTCACGGGTTGGATCATCGCTCCTGCGAGCAGCAATATTGTCCGGATCTGCTTCGACCAGTACCACGGTCTTAGGCGAAATGGCGGTGGCAACCCACTCAGGTAGCCCTATCAGAAACCCGTTGTTGGTCTGAATCAGGGTATGTGTGTCAACAATGACTCGTGCACTCTTTGCCTTCTCGGCGATGCCCTCACCGGCCGATTTCTGTATCTCTCTCTGCTTTGCAGATGGCAGTTTTCGCATCTCATCGCGATCTTCGACTATCTTCTTGGCAGAGGCCACTTCAAACATCTCAGTACCGAAGTTCAACACCAAGACGTCTTCATTGTGCTTCTCTTTGACCATGTCTACTGCCGTATTGATTACCGTAGTCTTGCCCACACCAGGGATTCCTGTCACAATGACCACACTATTGTCACTCAATTCCTTCTCACCTTGTTCGTAGCATCTAAGCGATGCGACACGAGGTCATTGATATATATCATTCTGTGGATGGCCCATATCTCTGAACCACAGTCAAGAGTCTCATATTTGGACAGAGATCGCTTAGTAGGCTGCCAATCAGATGGAGGATAATGCGGGAAGGGCGGGGCCCGGCTCGGACCCAATTCTACAGGATTCCCAGTAGTCCTGTCACACCTTCGCCGCCCATCTCGGCAAGTTGCTCTTTTGCAATCTGTTCATAGTACTGTTTGATGATGGATACCATGAGCAGAATGCCCGTACCACTGGCCAACGCTCCAAGTACATCAGCAACGGCAGCGAGGACTCCGATGAGAAAACCACCGAGACCTGCAACAATTGGGATGTAGCGCTGGAGCAGACGCTCAAGCACCTTCTCGCTCCTCCTGAAGCCGGGAACTATGTAACCGGAACCCAGCAGCTGACGGGATACATCTCGAGGAGCAATTCCACTTATCTCCACCCAGATAGTGCTGAATCCCCAGCAGAGCAGAATCATGAATCCTGCATAGAACAGCACATGGGGGATTCCGTCGGGTTGGGTGAAGACCATGAGACCCTGTGGCGGCGTGATATACCGCGAGAGTCCTCCTGTGGCAATCATCTGGGTACTGCCCTCCTGTTGTGTGAAGGTACCAATCCAACTGAGGAAAGGATTGTTTCCATCCGAGTTGAAGTTGGTGAAGATGATCTGTGCGAAGAACAGGATGTTCGCAAACAGAGCCTGTGCAAGTATCACAGGGATATTCGAGGTATAGAGCAGCTTGATAGGATATCGTGCCTTCATTCCTCGGTATCGTGCATACTGGAGGGGAACTTCCACCCTCACGCTCTCCATCCACAAGACTCCAAACAGAATCCCGATAGTGACAAACAATGCAAACAGACTCGGATTATTCCCATCTCTGAAGAACAGCCAAGTGAAATCCACTGGGGGATAGACTTCGCTACCGATACCAAAGACCCGTAGGATGTTGGATATTAACGCTGCAATGATGCCCTTTGGCAGACCAGTGCCACCCGCACTAGGATAGCCTATAGGCGCTGCCGCCTCGGTGTTAAGAGTGTCGAGTGAATTGAAGACGACCTGTCCCGCAACGTTGGTCATGATGAAGAGGGATACACCAGAACCTAGGCCCCATCCCTTCTGGATCAGCTCATCCATAAGAATGACCACAATTCCAGAAACAAAAAGCTGTAGAAACACAATCACTTCTTGAGTGGGCGTCAACTCACCATATGCACTCCCAGCCAAGTAGGCAAAGGCCTGGAAACCAGTCATTACCATGGCAAGGACTTTCTGGCCCCCGGTGAACAGTGCTCTGTCTTCCGGGTCGCTGTAGTCGACATCAATTATCTTTGAACCTGAGAGGAGTTGCATGACAAGTCCTGCAGTGACTATTGGTCCGATTCCAAGCTCCATTAAGGTTCCACGTGTACTGGCTAGAATCACTCGCATGGCCCACAAATAGTCAGTCCCGACATCTTGGTTGACACCGTAGAGGGGCATATGGCTCATAACGAGAAAGACCAGAAGGACAACGATAGTCCAAACAGCCTTCTCACGGAATGAAACCTCCCTGTCTGGCGCCTTTACCTCAGGCATAATCCTGACGGCCGGTGACAGTATTCTCAGAAAGGTAGATGGCAATACCTCAAAGTCTCCTGCAGGGTTGCTTTTTGGCTTCGAGCTGATGTATCCCTTTAAAGCTAGTGGTCTACAGCAATACTACAGAGCAAAGACCCAAGCTGTGAAACTAGGAACAGCCACCAAGTCTTTTGATCTCGGTATCAAATCGGAAATAACGCGCATGCGCTAGGAAAAAAGCAGGAAGAGGGGGACGAAACCCCTCCGCAATCTACTCAGATTCTTCTTCTTGCAGGTCAACGGTGCCGCCGACATCAAGAATCTTTTGTTTTGCTCGGGAACTGATGGCTTCTGCGCCCTTTAAGTCAATCTTCTTCGTGACCTGCCCAGAACCGAGCACCTTGTCAATCTCAAGCTTGGAAACATCGATGATGTACCGCTTGCCATTCTTCTCGGCAAGGCCTCTCTCAACATACTTGTCAGCCATCTGATCAATGTCGCCGATATTCAAAATGGCCGTTTCTTCAACCACACGCTGTGGTCGCTTGAAGCCCCATCTTCCGAAATACCGCGGATTTTCTTGTACAGTCTTGATATAGTGGTGCTTCTTAGTCCCAGCCATACCCTTACCGCCTCTCTGTCCCGAGGCTCGATGGCCGGCACTGAAACCGTAACCTGCCGCTCTGCGGCCACGCATCTTGTTAATCTTCTTCGATTTTCTCTTTCGTGTCATAGTCCACAACTCCCTTCTCTATTCTCTCTTGAGTCTGACTTCAAGCACTCCATTGCGGATTGAAGACCTTGCATCTCCTTTCTTGACATCCGCGGGCAATTGTATCTCCTTGTGGTACGGTCTCTGTGGATTGTCAGCATGAATGGTAAGCATCCTTCCCTTGACCTTGACGCTGATTTCGTCGCTTCCAACACCGGGTACCTCAGCCACGACAACAATCTCATCGCCTTCCTCCAAGACATCGACAAGTGGTTCGATTGTGCCCGTGGGACCCACTCGTTCATTCTCAGGAAGAGTGTTTCCAAACCGTTGGACTACGGGTTTTCCATCAGGACCCATTCGTACCGAGAATCCCATCACAAATGGGTTGATGCCACTCGGTGAACGCATGAATTCCTCGAGATCCTTACTATCGAACATGGGCCTCTGGTCCATGTCTTCCATCATGCGTTCCATCATCTCTTCCATCTGCCTGAACATGTCATCCGAGAAGAAGTTGCTAAACCATCTTCTGAATAGCCACCTAGGATCGTCACGGTCCTCATCGTCAGGGTCGCGCCAAGTCATCTTCTTACACCTCTAAATCATCTTCATTGCCAGTTCGCTTATGGCTTCCCCTCGATAGCCAGTAACCCCACCAACCTCGAAGGATTGGGCGGTCTTACCCTTGTAGCCTCCGGATGGGGGAGTCAACCGGAAGATTGGTTTTACGCCTTCAACTGTGTAGAGATCAGCCTCTCCAGCTGCAATCGCTTTCGCTAGCGCCTTGACAGACTTGTAGTCTGATTGCTTCTTCACGTATTCATCGGTGAGTCTGCGGTTTCCCGAAAGACGACCGCGCTTGTCGAGAAGCCTGACGACTGTTTCCTCATCAACCTCTCCCCAAGTCAGGTAGTCTTTGGCTTTGTTGATCATCCCACGAACACTCGGGGTCATCTTCAATATCCGGGCATGATGTAGCCTGCCAAGCTTGAGTTTCTCCAGTGTATGCTTGATCTGTGGACGAACTCGCACTTGACCTCTTACTCGAATTACCAGAATAACCGGACTGTCTTCTTCACTCATTCCTCAAACGCTCCTATAGAGGCCCATTCTTTGGGTGGTAACATTCGATAGGTCTTACTCAAGGCATCAACAAACGCCTTTGCAAAATTCGACGAGGTCCGTGACCGGCCCTTCGTTGTGGACCACACATCATGAATTCCCGCAATCCTTAGAACTGTCTTTCCTACGTCGGCTGTTACAAGTCCCGTACCCTTCGGTGCGGGTTTGAGAGTCACGGTCACAGATCCGGAACGGCCCACCACTTCAAAGGGAACACTATGCGGATCATCGCATCGACACTCCCAAGAGCCACAACCTCTTCGAAATACGGTGATGTTCATTTTGGCCCTGGTTTCAGCTGCCCGAATAGCAGGTACGAACTCAGGAGCCTTACCCATTCCTAGACCGATGATACCCTCACCGTTCCCAACGACCACTGTGATCCTGAAGCTTCTCTGTTGACCGCTGTCTGACTGGCGTTGGACAAGGGTGACGTCTACAGCTTCCTGCCGAAGATCGGGGAATAGTATGTCCACAATCTCAGACTCTCTGATGGTGTAGTTGTTCTCAATTATCTCCTCTATGCTGTTGATGTGCCCTTCCTTTACGAGCATTCCCAAGTTGGTCTTGGGTTCCCAGTCTTGGAGTGGGTCATGATCGGAACGGGATTGTCTACGTTTTCTGCTCATCTTGATTCATCCCCTATCTCTTGCGTTTCCTGCCCTTCTTCCCCTTGCCACGAGAGAGCAGTTTCTTGGGCTTTGCTTCAGCCGGCTTGGCTCGCGGAGCCTTGGCCTTCTCTTCCTTCTTTGGCTTCTTCTCAGCCTTGGGCTTTGAGGGCTTCTCTTTCTGGGGGGGCTTCTTTTTCTTCTTCTTCTTCTTCAGTTCTGATGCTGGAATCTCCAGTATTGCATTCCGAACAGCATCAAACTTCTTTGCTATGCCCGTGATGTTGGTTTTCCGTGAACCAACCTCATTGAAGACGGGATTGTCAGACTCATCGGAGAAGTGCTCAAAAGCCTCAACTATGTGCTCTCCTCGAACCCGTTCTTCTGTTGGAAGAACTTCGGAATCATGAGGTACGTCAACTTCAGCATCGAGGGCACCATTAAGGGCGGCATAGACCTTTGAGCCAGGTACTGGTGGATGAAGTCCGACATCCAGTATTGCCTCTTCGATGCCGCGGGCCTTTGCTCGTCTTCCGGCCAATAGACCGGTGAGATAGGCAGCGGGCATATTTCCGATTCCTGCCACCCAACCATAATCAGGTAGCTCACCTGAAACAGCAGTGGCAATGGTTTCGTCTCCGATTGTCTTAGCAAGTACAAACTGTACGATTGTTGTGTTGTTTGTCTTGCGTACCACAAGACGGGGCTTTCTCGACAATAGAAGCCTTCGACGCCGATAGTAGTTGGTTCTACCCTCACGTCGTCTTCTGAACTTGACCCTATAGGTGGGACCACGTGCCATTACCTTCATTCCTCCAGATTTCGTTCTGATATGTACGTTCTCAGGTGAGCAGTATTTCTGAAGACGTTGCCTTTGGCCTTCAGATACAGATTACGATAGACGCCAGGCGATATGATCCCCTCATCCCGAAGTCTCTTTAACTCGCGCCGGATGGGGCGTATCTTCCTTATCCAACGGTCTTTGCCCGACAGTTTGGATGTAGCCTTGCCTTTCTTGCGCCCAGGGCCTTTTCTCTGACCCTTTCTACGCTGCTGCATCGCATGCCTTGCTCTACCACGGCTCACTCCGCGCTTCTGCTTCTTCTGTATGGCTCCTTCGTCAACGAGTCTACGAATGTCATCCTTGGTTATTGCCAGTGATACCTCGTCCTGGAAGTCAGGATCAATCCACACACGGGATGTGCCAACTTTCAGTACTTCGGCAGCCAATCGTTTCTGCGCAGTAAGCTTCATTCTATTCAACCTCCAACTCATCCATGACATCAAGCTCTGTGAAGAGGTCCTCTTCCAGCAACGCTTCTGGTGCTCCTGGATTGAGTACTCTGAGCATCATGGTATCGGCCTTCTTGATGATTGCCTGTTTCTTCCGCATTCCGACAGTTCCACCTATGCGCACGGC